>NZ_JBDJMI010000005.1:0-173298 GCF_039673825.1 Luteimonas sp. TWI662
TTTCTGGGGCGGCCCCCCGCCCCCCACCCCCCCGCCACCCCCGGGGCTCCGAGTCCCCGGCCGCGAGACAAATGCGCCCGCCCCCCCCGGTTCTGCCGGTTTGCAGCGTCTGCCGGCCGGTCAGCGCCGCGGGCGCAGCAGCACCAGCACCGCGCCGGTGCCGCCCTGGGCGCCGGGCGCGCTGTGGAATGCGAGCACATCGCCGCGCTGGCGCAGCAGGCGATCGACCAGGTTCTTGATGACCGGCGCGTCGGGCGAGGAGTTCATGCCCTTGCCGTGCACGATGCGCACGCAACCCACGCCGGCATCGATCGCGTCGCGCAGGAATAGCCGCAGCAGCGCGGTCGCCTGGGCGGCATCGGCATGGTGCAGATCGAGTTCTTCCTGGGCCGCGTACTCGCCGCGGCCGAGCCGGCGCAGCACCCGGGCGGGAACATCGTCGCGACGGTACTGCATCGCATCGCCGCCCTGCAGCAGCGGGCCGTCGAGCAACTGCCGGAACTCGCTGCGCGCCTCCTCGTCGTCGCGCTCGGCCATGCGCGTGGCCGGGCGCGGGCGGGGCGCCTGCGGCGGCGGCGGGGCGCTGGGCAGTTCGCGTACCGCGCCAATGGCGGCGCGGAACAGCGCGGCATCGTCGTCGTCGGGCGCGTCGTGATTGCGGCTCATGGCATCAGCGTAGCGCGGACGCCGGTCGTGCGCAGGATCGCGCGTCCGCGCAAGCTGGGGCGCGTGGGACGCATCCGCTATCATGTCCGCTTCGCCAACCGCAGGGGGCTTTCGGAAACGTTCATGCGCGTACTGGTCAGCAACGACGATGGCGTCGACGCACCGGGCATCCGGATCCTCGCCCAGGGGCTGCGCGATGCAGGACACGAGGTGCTGATCGTTGCCCCCGATCGCGACCGCTCCGGGGCCAGCAACTCGCTCACACTCGACCTGCCGTTGCGCGTGGTGCAGATCGATGAGACGACCTGGCGGGTCCATGGCACGCCGACCGACTGCGTGCACGTGGCGATGACCGGCCTGCTCGAGCGCGAACCCGACATCGTCGTGTCGGGCATCAACAACACCGCCAATCTCGGCGATGATGTCATCTATTCGGGCACCGTCGCTGCGGCGATGGAGGGGCGCTTCTGCGGCTTGCCTGCGGTCGCGATGTCGTTGGTCACGGCCAATCACGACGGCCGCCATTACCAAACCGCCGCGCGCGCGGCGGTCGAGATCGTCGCCCGGCTCAAGGCCGATCCGCTGCCGGCCGACACGATCCTCAACGTCAACGTGCCCGATGTCGCCTGGGACGCGCTCGCCGGCTTCGAGGTCACGCGGCTGGGCAATCGCCACCGTGCCGAAGGCTGCACGCCGATCGTCGACCCGCGCGGGCGGACATTCTGGTGGATCGGCGCTGCCGGCCCCGAACAGGACGCCGGCCCCGGCACCGATTTCCACGCCGTGCGCACGCGGCATATCTCGATCAGCCCGATCCATGTCGATCTCACCCGATACCAGGCGCTCGAGCATGTCGCCAGCTGGGTCGGCGGACTGGAGGCCGGGCTCCGGGCGACGCAGGCATGATGGCGCGCTTGCGGCTGCAACCCGAGGCGTTGGGCGTGGGCATGACCTCGCAGCGCGTGCGCGACCGCCTGATCGAGCGACTGCGCGATGGCGCGCATCCGGGCGGCGGAATTTCCGATGAGCGCGTGCTCAACGCGATCCGTACCGTGCCCCGGCACCTGTTCGTCGATGAGGCGCTGGCGACCCGCGCCTACGAGGACACCGCGCTGCCGATCGGCCATGGCCAGACAATCTCCCAGCCCTGGGTGGTCGCGCGCATGACCGAGGCGCTGCTGGCCAACGGCATGCCGCGCAAGGTGCTCGAAGTGGGCACCGGCTCGGGCTACCAGGCGACGATCCTCGCCGCGCTGGGCATCGAGGTGCACACGGTCGAACGCATCGGCGAGCTGCTGCGCGTGGCGCGCAAGCGCTTCCGCTCGCTCGGCCTCAACGTTCGCAGCAAGCACGACGACGGCCGCATCGGCTGGCCGGAGAACGGCCCGTTCGACGGCATCGTGGTCACTGCTGCAGGCCCTGCGCTGGTCGATGCGCTGACCGCGCAGCTCGCCGACGGCGGCACGCTGGTCGCGCCGGTCGGCGCGGCGGGTGCGCAGCGGCTGTTGGTGCTGCACAAGCAGGCCGACGGTCGACTCGTGCAGCAGGATGTGGCAGCGGTGGCGTTCGTGCCGTTGCTTTCGGGGTATATCGACTGATGCGCCTGTTCGAAGCGCTCTACGAGCGCGTGCTGTCCTGGTCCCGGCATCGTCATGCGCCGCGTTACCTCACTGCGATGAGCGCGGCCGAATCGGTGGTGTTCCCGATCCCGCCCGACGTGATGCTCGCGCCGATGGCGCTGGCCCAGCCCCGGAATTGGTGGCGTTACGCGTTGCTGTGCACCCTCGGGTCGGTGATCGGTGGCCTCTTGGGCTACGTCATCGGTCACTACGCGCTCGATCTGGTCTGGCCATGGATCGTGCGCATGGGCTGGCAGCCTGCTTTCGAGCAGGTGCAGGCGCTGTTCCTGCGGCACGGTTTCGTCTTCGTTTTCCTCGCCGCCTTCACGCCGATTCCGTACAAGGTGTTCACGATCGCGTCGGGTTCGCTCGGTGTCGGGCTGTTACCGTTCATCGCCGGCTCGTTGGTCGGGCGCGGCGCGCGGTTCTTCCTTGTGGCCGGACTGATGGCCTGGGGCGGCCCGCGCGTGGAGCCGATCCTGCGGCGCTACATCGAGTGGCTGGGCTGGCTGATGGTCGGCCTGGTCGCGGTCGGACTGGTCTGGATGGAGTTTCGCCGATGAGGATCGTGGTACTGGTGTTGACGGCCCTGTTGCTCGTCGGTTGCGGCAGCAGCCGGGTGGTCCGGGAGGGTGGGGCGACGCGCGTCTCGACGCCCAAGCCCGGTCAGAGCGTGGTGGTGCAGCGTGGCGACACGCTCTACCGCATCGCGTCGGGCAATGGCATCAGCGTGCTGGACCTGGCGACCTGGAACAGCATCCCGCCGCCGTACACCATCTATCCCGGCCAGCGGTTGCGTCTGTATCCGGGCGGGCGCGGCACGGCCACCGCGGCGTCGTCCGGAGGCGGACGGCAGCCGGTCCGGCCGACGCAGTCGGCGCCGCAGCCGCCCGCGCCACCGCCGGCACGCAGCCCGTTCCAATGGCAGTGGCCGACCGACGGGCAGTTGATCGCGCGCTATGTCGCCAACGAACCCACCAAGCAGGGCATCGATATCGCCGGCACCGGCGGGCAACCGGTCCGTGCGTCCGCCGACGGCGTGGTGGTGTATTCGGGTTCGGGCCTGGTTGGCTACGGCGAGCTGATCATCGTCAAGCACGATGAGCAATGGCTGTCGGCCTATGGCCACAACCGCACCCGCCGGGTCAACGAGGGCGAGCGCGTCCGTGCCGGCCAGCAGATCGCCGAGATGGGCCGCAGCGGCGCGGCGCGCGACATGCTGCATTTCGAGATTCGCTACAACGGCAAGCCGGTCGATCCGCTGTCGTACCTCCCGGCTCGGTGAGCCGGCGTACGTAAGGGGGCAGGCGTGAAGGCGTGAGGCGTCGATGTCAGCGGTGAGTCGCTGACGTCAATCAGCGATCACCACGCGCCGCCGTCCAACACGAACGCCGCCACCACCCGCCGGCCTTCGCCGGCCAGCACGTTGAACGTACGCGCCGCGGCCGCATTGGTCATCGCTTCCAGGCCGACGCCGCGCGACAGGCAGGCGGCCATTGTCGCCGCCGGCGGGAAGGCCTGCGTGGCGCCGGTCCCCAGCAGGATCACTTCCGGCTCGAGCGCCAGGACCGGGGCGAGGGCGTCGAGATCGAGCGTGCGCACCGAGGTGGCCGGCCAGTCCTCGACCAGCGCGCGCGGCGCGACGATGAAACTGCGGGTCAGCAGGCGATCGTTGACCCGCGCACTGGTGCCGTCGGCGCCGCGCAGGACGTAATCGAAATCGGGCGTTTCGAGGCTGAGCTGCATCGGCGCGAACCGGCTGCTCAGGCCCGCGGCAGCACGATCTGGCGGCGGTCGCGGCTCTGCCGGTAGAGCACGGCGACGTGGCCGATGCGCTGGACCAGCGCGCTGGCGGTGCGCTCGGCCAGTTCTGCGGTCATCGCGTCGCGGGCCTCGCGGTCGGCCGCCCCGACCTTCACTTTGATCAGTTCGTGATGCTCGAGCGCGGCATCGATCTCGGCGACCAGCGCATCGGTGATGCCCTTGCCGCCCACCTGCAGCATGGCCTTGATGCCATGGGCCTGGCCGCGCAGAAAACGGGTCTGGGCAGCGGTCAGGACGTTACTCATGGATGAACCGGTCGCAGGAATGAAAACGGCCCGCAGGATATCATGGCCGTTCGCGTCCTCCGTTCAGCCCGACGAGCCGGCAATGGCCTCCCGCAGCAAAAGCAGCCAGCGCTGGCTGAAGGAACACTTCTCCGACCCCTACGTGAAGAAAGCGCAGGCCGAGGGCCTGCGCTCGCGTGCGGCCTACAAGCTCGAGGAACTGGTCGAGCGCAGCCGGCTGCTGAAGCCAGGCATGGTGGTCGTCGACCTGGGAGCCGCGCCCGGTGGCTGGTCGCAGTGGGTCCGGCAGGCCTTGGGCGACAGCGGACGGGTGATCGCGCTCGACATCCTGGAGATGCCGTCGCTGGCCGGAGTCGAGTTCCTGCACGGCGATTTTCGTGAGGATTCGGTGCTGGCCGCGCTCGAGGCTGCGCTCGGCGGCCAGCAGGTGGACCTTGTGTTGTCGGACATGGCCCCCAACAAGAGCGGTATCGACGCTGTCGACCAGCCACGGGCGATGCACCTGGCCGAGCTGGCGATGGCGTTCGCCGACGACCACCTGCGCACCGGTGGCACCTTCCTCATCAAGCTGTTCCAAGGCACCGATTTCGACGCCTACGTGAAGGACCTGCGGCAGCGGTACGAGAAGCTCTCGATCCGCAAGCCGGCTGCTTCCCGGCAGCGCTCGCCGGAGGTCTACGCCCTGGCCCAGGGCAAGCGGCCGCGCTGAGCGGACGCCGCTCCGGGCCTCGGGACCATGAACGGCGGCACCACATGGCCGTAGTACCATCGGCCGGCGTGGCGACGGTTTTCTCGCTCCACCTAATGAAGAGTCGAACAATCACATGAACGATCTGGTCAAGAATCTGTTGCTCTGGGTGGTGGTCGCCATCGTGCTGATGGTGGTCTTCCAGAGCTTCAGCCCCCGCACCGGCGCCGCCGGCGGCCAGGACGTCCAGTACTCGCAGTTCATGGAGCAGGTCCGCCGCGATCAGATCGGTTCGGTGAAGATCGCCGAGGACGAGCGCACCATCACGTTCAAGACCAAGGGCGGGCAGACGGGCACGGTGATCGCACCGCGGCGCGACGACCGCATGATCGACGACCTGATGAACCACAACGTCGCGATCGACCAGGCACCGCCGTCGAGCGGCATCTCGCTGGGGTACATCCTGATCCAGCTGTTGCCGGTCGCGCTGATCATCGGCTTCTGGTTCTTCATGATGCGGCAGATGCAACAGGGCGGCGGCAAGGGCGCGATGTCCTTCGGCAAATCGCGCGCCAAGTTGCTGAGCGAGGAGCAGACCAAGGTCACCTTCGCCGACGTCGCCGGTTGCGACGAGGCCAAGGAGGAAGTGTCCGAACTCGTCGAGTTCCTGCGCGATCCGTCCAAGTTCCAGAAGCTCGGCGGCAAGATTCCGCGCGGCGTGCTGATGGTCGGCCCGCCGGGCACCGGCAAGACGCTGCTCGCCAAGGCGATCGCCGGCGAAGCCAAGGTGCCGTTCTTCTCGATCTCCGGTTCGGACTTCGTCGAGATGTTCGTCGGCGTCGGTGCCTCGCGCGTGCGCGACATGTTCGAGCAGGCCAAGAAGCAGGCGCCGTGCATCATCTTCATCGACGAGATCGACGCGGTCGGCCGCCATCGCGGCGCCGGCCTGGGGGGCGGTCACGACGAGCGCGAGCAGACCCTCAACCAGTTGCTGGTCGAGATGGACGGCTTCGAGGGCGGCGAGGGCGTGATCGTGGTCGCCGCGACCAACCGGCCCGACGTGCTCGACCCGGCGCTGCTGCGTCCGGGCCGCTTCGACCGCCAGGTCGTGGTGGGCCTGCCCGACGTCAAGGGCCGCGAGCAGATCCTCAAGGTCCACATGCGCAAGGTCCCGCTGGACGAGGACGTGCAGCCGCTGGTCGTGGCCCGCGGCACGCCGGGCTTCTCCGGCGCGGACCTGGCCAACCTGGTGAACGAGGCGGCGCTGTTCGCCGCGCGCGAGAACGCCAAGGAGGTCCGCATGGACCACTTCGATCGCGCGCGCGACAAGATCCTGATGGGCGCCGAGCGCCGCTCGATGGCAATGAGCGAGGACGAGAAGAAGCTCACCGCCTACCATGAGGCCGGCCACGCGATCGTCGGTCGCCTGGTGCCCGAGCACGACCCGGTCTACAAGGTCACGATCATCCCGCGCGGTCGCGCGCTGGGCGTGACCATGTACCTGCCCGAGGGCGACAAGTACTCGATGAACCGCGTGGCGATCGAGTCCCAGCTGTGCTCGCTCTACGGCGGGCGCGTGGCCGAGGAACTGATCTTCGGCGAGGACAAGGTCACCACCGGGGCCTCGAACGACATCGAACGCGCGACCAAGATTGCCCGCAACATGGTCACCAAGTGGGGCCTGTCGGACGTCATGGGGCCGATCGCCTACGGTGAAGAGGACGATGAGGTGTTCCTGGGCCGTTCGGTCACCCAGCACAAGAGCGTCTCCGACGACACCGCGCGTAAGATCGACGAGGTGGTGCGCGAGATCCTGGATCGTGCCTATTCCCGCACCCGCGAGATCCTGACCGGCAACATCGACAAGCTGCACGCGATGTCCAAGCTGCTGCTCGAGTACGAAACGATCGACGTGCCGCAGATCGACGCGATCATGGAAGGCCGCGATCCGCCGCCGCCGATGGGCTGGGGCAAGGCCAACCCGCCCGGCGGTGGGAGCGACGACGGCGACACGGGCGGCAAGCGCCCGCTGCAGCCGATCGGCGGCGCTGCCGAGCAGGCCTGACGCAGGATGTGATGATCCGCAGAACGGGATGCGTCCTGGGTGAGCGGTGATTGGACAGCGGCGCCGGAGACGGCGCCGTTGTCGTTTGCGCGTCCGTCAGGCGGCTGCCGGGCACGTCGCGCCGACTCACGATGCCCGCGCCGCGTATACGATGGGCCCGACAGCCGCCAGCCGCGGCGCCGTTTCGCGCTTGCGGCCCCCCCCGCTCGAATGACCGATCACCATCACACGCCCATGTTCGACACCGCTCCCCAGCTCGATTGCAATGGCCGCGTCCTGCGGCTCGACCGCCCGCGGGTCATGGGCATCGTCAACGTCACGCCCGATTCGTTTTCCGACGGCGGCACGTACGCGACTGCCGAGGCCGCGATCGCGCACGGGCTGCGGCTGGCCGAGGCGGGCGCCGACGTGCTCGACGTCGGTGGCGAGTCGACCCGGCCCGGCGCCGATGACGTGCCGGTCGACGAGGAACTGCGGCGGGTGCTGCCGGTCGTCGAGGCGCTGGTCGCGCAGACCGGGCTGCCGGTCAGCATCGACACCTCCAAGCCCGAGGTCATGCGCGCCGCGGTCGCGGCCGGTGCGGGCCTGATCAACGATGTCTACGGGCTGCGCCGCGAGGGTGCACTCGAGACTGCCGCCGCGCTCGGCGTGCCGGTCGTGCTGATGCACATGCTCGGCGAGCCGCGCGGCATGCAGGATGCGCCCGAATACGACGACGTGGTCGCCGACGTGCACCGGTTCCTGGCCGAGCGCATGTTCGCTGCCGAGATGGCGGGCATCGAGCGCCGTCGGATCGTCGTCGACCCGGGCTTTGGCTTCGGCAAGACCACCGCGCACAATCTCGCGTTGCTGGCGCAGCTCGCGCGCCTGGGCGAGCTCGGCGTCCCGGTGCTGGCTGGCCTGTCGCGCAAGCGCAGCATCGGCGAGTTGACCGGGCGCGAGGTGGCGGCCGAGCGCGTCGCCGGTTCGGTCGCAGCCCACCTGATCGCCGCCCAGAACGGCGCTCGGCTGCTGCGCGTGCACGATGTGGCGGCCACCGTCGACGCGCTGCAGGTCTGGCGCGCGGTGGCGGCGGTGCCGCGTCCCCGTGCCGCGTCGGCGGCGCCGGCGATCCAGTGGCCCGACGATGCGTAGCGCGCGGCGCGCGCTCACGACCACGGGCGATCGCGGTTAAGCTTCCGTCCCTGTCGCCGCCGCCCGCGGCAGGGGAGCCCGCATGACTGTCACGCCGCTGTACGTCACATTCGCCGCCTATCTGTTGCTGATGGTCGGGATCGGCCTGTGGGCTTGGTACCGCACGCGGACCTTCGACGACTACATCCTCGGCGGCCGGTCGCTGGGCAGCTATGTGACTGCATTGTCGGCCGGCGCCTCCGACATGAGCGGCTGGTTGCTGATGGGCCTGCCGGGGGCGCTGTACCTGACCGGCGTCTCTGAGGCCTGGATCGCCATCGGGCTGACGATCGGCGCCTGGTTCAACTGGCGCTATGTTGCCGGGCCACTGAGGCTCTACACCGAGCGCACCCATAACGCGCTGACGTTGCCGGACTACTTCACCCATCGTTTCGACGACCGCCGCAAGCTGCTGCGCGTCCTTGCTGCGCTGGTGATTCTTGTGTTTTTCGCGGTCTACTGCGCCTCGGGCATCGTGGCGGGCGCGCGGCTATTCGAAAGTGTCTTCGGCATTCCTTATGCGCAGGCGCTCTGGTGGGGGGCGGCCGCGACGATTGTGTACACGCTGATCGGCGGCTTTCTGGCGGTGAGCTGGACCGATATGGTGCAGGCGACGCTGATGATCTTCGCCTTGTTGCTGGTGCCGACCATCGTCGTCGTCGCCAACGGGGGGATCGGGCCGAGTCTGGCATTGGTGGAGCAGGTCGATCCGACCCGGCTGGAATGGGTGGGCGCCGGAGGCCTGGTGGCCGTGGTGTCGGCGCTCGCCTGGGGCTTTGGCTACTTCGGTCAGCCCCACATCCTGGCTCGCTTCATGGCCGCCGAGAACGTGGCCACGATTCCCCGCGCGCGCCGCATCGCGATGACCTGGATGATCCTGTGTCTGGTGGGTGCGATATCGACCGGGTTCTTCGGAGTGGCGTATTTCTCGGCCAATCCCGGCCTGGCCGGCCCGGTCGATGACAATCCCGAACGTGTGTTCATCGTTCTGGCCGAGTTGCTGTTCAATCCCTGGATCGCTGGCGTGCTGTTGTCGGCGATTCTGGCTGCGGTGATGAGTACGCTCTCGTGCCAATTGCTGGTGTGTTCGAGCGCGCTGACCGAAGATTTCTATCGCGGTTTCCTGCGGCCGGACGCAGGGCACCGCGAGCTGGTTTGGGTGGGCAGGCTCATGGTCGCGGCGATTGCATTGCTGGCAATCTGGATCGCACGCGATCCCGACAGCCGTGTGCTCGGATTGGTGGCCTACGCTTGGGCCGGCTTCGGCGCGGCGTTCGGGCCCGTCGTGCTCCTGTCGCTGTTCTGGCAGCGCATGACCCGCAATGGCGCGATCGCTGGCATGCTCGCCGGCGCATCGACCGTCGTGCTCTGGAAGCTGACGGGCAGCGCGCTCTACGAGATGGTGCCTGGCGTGATCGTCTCGACCGTGGCGATCGTCGTCTTCAGCGTGCTGGGCAGGGCGCCGCCGCAGCACGTCCAGGACACGCATGAGCAGGTGCGGATGGCGCTGAAGGAAAGCGGCTACTGAGCTGCTGGACGCGATCGCCGTGGTCGACCCGCCGGCTGGACGAGAAGAACGACATGAGAGATCGCGCATGACCGACGCGCGACCACCCGCGATCGCGCTGATGGGCCCGACCGCGTCGGGCAAGTCCGCGCTGGCGCTGGCCCTGGCCGAGCGCTTCGGTGGGGAGATCGTCAGCGTCGATTCGGCGCTGGTCTACCGCGGCCTGGAGATCGGCGCGGCCAAGCCCGATGCCGCCGAGCGCGCCCGTGTCGCGCATCACATGCTCGACCTGCGCGATCCGTGGCAGACCTACTCGGCGGCCGAATTCGCCGACGATGGGCGCCGCGCGATCGACGCCATCCTCGTGCGTGGGCGGCTGCCGATCCTCGTCGGCGGTACCGGGCTGTACTTCGCCGCCCTGCTCGAAGGCCTGTCGCCGATGCCGGCGGCCGATCCGGCGGTGCGGGCGGAGATTGCGGCGCAAGCCGCCGCACTCGGCTGGCCGGCACTGCACGCCCAGCTTGCGGCGGTCGACCCGGACGCCGCGGCGCGGATCGGCCCGGGCGATCCACAGCGTATCCAGCGGGCGCTCGAGGTGCATCGCCTGAGCGGCGTGCCGATCAGCGAATGGCAGCGCCGCCCGCCCGAGGTGCCGCCGCTGCCTGTGCGCGTGCTGCAACTGGCGATCGCGCCGCGCGAGCGCGCCGAGTTGCATGCGCGGATCGCCGCGCGCTTCGACGCGATGGTCGCGGCCGGCTTCCTCGACGAAGTGCGTGCACTGCGCGCCTTGCCGCAGTTGCGCGCGCATCCGGCGCCGCTGGAACTGCCGGCGATCCGTGCGGTCGGCTACCGCCAGGCCTGGGAGCACCTCGATGGGCTGGGCGATGCGGCATGGATGCGCGAGCGCGCGATCGCTGCGACCCGGCAACTGGCCAAGCGCCAGTTCACCTGGCTGCGCGGACGCAGTCAGGTGCGCTGGTTCGACCCGGCGCGCGAACGTGCCGCGCTCGATGCCGCCGTGGAACAGGCACTGGCTGCGCATCCCGGGGCGCCGGCAGTCGGCGGCTGAGCGTCTGGTTCGGCCGCGCGGGCCGCTCGAGACGAACCGTCCCGTACGCGTGAGGCGAGGGTTGTGTAACATCGGCGGGTCGCGTCACGGGGAGTGGCGTCGACGGGCCAGCGCCCGACAACAATAACCAAGCTGGGGAACACGATGTCCAAGGGACAGTCCTTGCAGGATCCTTTCCTGAACGCACTGCGCCGTGAGCGCGTACCGGTCTCGATTTACCTCGTCAACGGCATCAAACTGCAGGGCACGATCGAGTCGTTCGACCAGTTCGTGGTGTTGCTGCGCAACACCGTGAGCCAGATGGTCTACAAGCATGCGATCTCGACCGTGGTGCCGGCGCGCAATGTGCGCATGGCGTCCGGTGGCGGTGTCGTCGAGTCTGCCAACGGGGCAGGCGATGATCCCGCCGAACAGCCCGAATGACCCCAGAGGCCTGACCCCGCTTGTTTGAACGCTCCCGCAAGGGTGAAAACGCGCTGCTGATCCAGCCCCACGCGCACGGTCCGGCCGACGAAGGCGTGCTCGAGGAATTTTCCGAGCTCGCACGGTCGGCCGGTGCCCATGTCGCGATGGTGATCCCTGCGCGCATCGACCGCCCCAATGCCGCCACGCTGATCGGCAGCGGCAAGCTGGAGGAGGTCAAGGCCGCCGCCGAGGCCAGCGGCGCCGACCTGATCCTGGTCAATCACCGTCTCTCGCCTGGACAGGAGCGCAACCTCGAGCGTGCGCTCGAACGGCGCGTGGTCGACCGTACCGGGCTGATTCTCGACATCTTCGCCCAGCGCGCGCGCAGCCATGAAGGCAAGCTGCAGGTCGAGCTGGCGCAGCTGCGGCACATGGCCACGCGCCTGGTGCGCGGCTGGACCCACCTGGAGCGCCAGCGCGGTGGTTCGATTGGCCTGCGTGGGCCCGGCGAGACCCAGCTCGAGACCGACCGCCGCTTGCTGCAGAAGCGGGTCGAGCAGTTGCAGGCCAGACTGGGCAAGGTCGAGGTGCAGCGCACGCAGATGCGCCGTGCACGCGTGCGCAGCGAACTGCCGCGCGTCGCCCTGGTCGGCTACACCAACGCCGGCAAGTCGACGCTGTTCAACACGCTCAGCGGCGCGGATGCCTACGCGGCCGACCAGCTGTTCGCGACCCTGGACCCGACCGTGCGCCGGGTCGATCTGTCGGGCGGGGCGATCGTGCTCGCCGACACCGTCGGCTTCGTCCGCGACTTGCCGCACGAGCTGGTCGCCGCGTTCCGCTCCACGCTGAGCGAAGCGCGCGAGGCCGACCTGCTGCTGCATGTCATCGACGCCGCCGATCCATTGCGCAACGAGCGCATCGCCCAGGTCGACGCGGTGCTCGGCGAGATCGGCGCCGGTGAGCTGCCGCAGTTGCTGGTGTTCAACAAGATCGACCGTATCGAGGGCGCCGCGCCGCGCTACGACATGGATCCGGCCGCGCTCGCCGACGATGCGGTACGCGAGGCGGTGTGGATGTCCGCGCGCGATGGGCTCGGCCTGGATCTGTTGTCGCAGGCGCTGGCGCGTCGGCTGGGGATACGGCGGATCGTCGGCAGCTTGGCGCTGCCGCCCGAGGCCGGCCGGTTGCGCGCACGCCTGCATGCGCTCGAGGCGGTGCGCGAGGAAGCGGTCGAGGAGGCCGGCGGCTGGCGGCTTGAGATCGACCTGGCGCATGCCGACGCCGCGCGTCTGGCGGCACAGCCCGAAGGTGCTCCGTTGCGCGCGCTCTTGCCTGTCGACGACCCCGACACCATCTGATCCCTAGGGTGCGGGCGTGGGCGCGCCGGCGCCGGCGCACCGATCACGTCCGTTCCCCGATCTTCCCCCGCGTTTCCCCGACATCGACGACCGTGTTGCCTGCTGCCGCCGTGGCGTTCGCAGACCGGGAGCCGGTTAGACTATGCAATCCCCGCGCCGTCGCCGACGCAGGCTGCGCGCCCGAAACTGGAGCAGGCATGGCCTGGAACATTCCCGGCAAGAACAAGGACAACGAAACCCCGGACCGTCGTGGATCCGGCGGTGGCGACCGCAATCCCTGGCCACCGCGCCGCAATGGCGGTCGGCGTGGTCGCGGCGGTGGCGGTGCGTTTGACGGCCTGATCGACCAGTTGCGCGGCCTGTTCGGCGGCGGCGGTGGCGGCAACCCGCTGCGCTGGATTGCCGTCGCGCTGGTCGTCGTGCTGCTGCTCAACTGCTTCGTGCTGATCGGCGAACAGCAGCGCGGCGTCGTGCTGCGTTTCGGCCAGGCTGCGCGCGTCATGGGCCCGGGTCCGAACTTCAAGCTGCCCTGGCCGATCGAGCGCGTGACCAAGGTCGATGCGACGACGGTGCAGTCCTACAGCAACACCGTGCCGGTGCTGACCCGCGACGAGAACATCGTCGTGGTCTCGTTCAACGTGCAGTACCGGGTCGGCGATCCGATCAAGTACCTCTACGGGACCCGCAACGCGCGCGAGATGCTCGAGCAGACCGCGGTCAGCGCGGTACGCGAGCAGATCGGCCGTGCCAACCTCGACGCCGCGCTCAACGCCCGTGGCCCGTTGTCGACCGCTGCGCAGGAATCGCTGCAGGCCTCGCTCAACAGCTACCAGACCGGTCTGGCGGTCACCGAACTCAACCTGCAGGACGCGCGTCCGCCCGAAGAGGTCAAGCCGGCCTTCGACGAGGTCAACAGCGCCCAGCAGATGAACGAACAGCTGGTCAAGGAAGCCGGGGCCTACGCCGCCAAGATCGTGCCCGAGGCACGCGGTGAGGCCGCGCGCATCCGGGCGCAGGCCGAGGGTTACAAGACCGCCGAGATCGCCCGCGCCACCGGTGATGCGACCCGCTTCTCGTTGCTGGTCGACGAGTACGCCAAGGTGCCCGAGGTCACCCGCAAGCGCCTGTGGCTGGATACCGTGCAGCAGGTGCTCGCCAAGAACCGCACCGTGGTCGGCGGCGATGGCCGCCAGTTGATCTACGTGCCGATGGCCGGGGGTGGGGCGTCGTCGCAGCCGGCGCCGTCCCTGGTTCCGCCCGAGGTGCTGTCGCCGACCGTCGAGGCCACCCGCGAGGCCGCCCAGGCGCCCGCGCGGTCCTCGCAGTTGCCGCGCCCGCCGCGCGATGGAGGCTCCCGATGAGACTGAACTTCGTCATTCCGCTGCTGATCGTCGTACTGCTGGGCCTGATGGGCTCGGTATTCGTGGTCCGTGAAGGCCAGGTCGCCCTGGTGCTCAACCTCGGCCGTGTGGCCCGTACTGATATCGGCCCAGGCCTGCACTTCAAGATCCCGCTGATCGAGTCGGCGCGGATCTTCGACCGTCGCTTCAACGCCAGCGCGTTCTCGCCCGAGCGCTCGCTGACCTCCGAGCGCAAGGACGTCAGCGTCGACTTCGTCGCGATCGTCACCATCAGCGACGCCGCCGCGTTCTATCGCGCCACCCAGGGCCGGGAGGACGATGCCAGCCTGCGTCTGGAGCCGATCATCAAGAACTCGCTGCGCAACGAGATCAACGCCAACACGCTGACCGAGCTGGTCTCGGGCAACCGGGCGCAGTTCGTCGACCGCCAGCTGCCGGGCATCAACGAGGCCGCCAAGTCGCTGGGCATGCAGATCGTCGATATCCGCCTCAAGCAGATCGACCTGCCCACCGACAGTCAGGTCATCGTGCAGGTCTACGACCGCATGCGCGCCGAGCGCCGCGAGGTCGCCACCCGGCTGCGTGCCGAGGGCGAGGAGCAGGCGCGCGCGATCCGTGGCCAGGCCGACCGCGAGCAGACGGTGCTGCTGGCCGAGGCCGAGCGCGATGCGCAGAAGCTGCGAGGTGAGGGCGATGCCGAGGCGACCCGCATCTACGGCGAGGCCGCCAGCCGCGATCCGGGGTTCTATGCGTTCCAGCGCAGCCTGGAGTCGTACCGCAAGGCGTTCGAGAAGGGCGACAGCGTGATCGTGCTCGAGCGCAACGACCCGTTCCTGCAGTACCTGCGCAGCGACCGCTGAGTACGTCGATGTCGCAGCTGTGGGCGGCGCTGTGCCTGGTAGCGGTGATCGAGGGCCTGATCCTCTTCGTCGCTCCAGGGCTGTGGAAGCGCACCGCCGCCCAGATGCTGGCGATGTCGGCAGGATCGCTGCGGCGCGTGGGCGGGGTGATCCTGCTGCTGGGCGTGACCGCCCTGGTGTTGGTGCGCGGCGCAGGCTGAAAGGCGCCCGTGCGCGGGGGCTGAACCTCTGGCCCCACTGGGGTGGCCCCGCGCGAAGAAAACCCGGAGAATGCACAAAAGCCGGCTGGCCGCCCCTGTAAGGGCGCGCTTGCCGGCTTTTTCCGTGTCCGGGTCCGGCGCGGCGGACGTGCCCCGATGGCACGGTCCGCAGCAGCGCGTCGTCCCAGGTGCGGACCCACTCTGCGGCCCCGATGGCCGCACGCAACAGGAGTCATCAAGATGGGTCAGTCAGTCGTAGTGCTCGGCGCGCAATGGGGCGACGAAGGCAAGGGCAAGATCGTCGATCTGCTCACGCAGGATATCGGCGCCGTGGTGCGCTTCCAGGGCGGCCACAACGCCGGCCATACGCTGGTCATCGGCGGCAAGAAGACCGTCCTCCACCTCATTCCCTCGGGCATCCTGCGCGACGATGCGCTGTGCCTGATCGGCAACGGCGTGGTGCTCAGCCCCGCGGCGTTGATCAAGGAGATCGGCGAGCTCGAGGCTGCCGGTATCGAGGTGCGTTCGCGGCTGAAGATCAGCCCGGCCACGCCGCTGATCATGCCCTACCACATTGCTCTCGATCAGGCCCGCGAGAAGGCCGCCGGCGGCAAGGCCATCGGTACTACCGGCCGCGGCATCGGCCCGGCGTACGAGGACAAGGTCGCCCGTCGGGGTATCCGCGTCGCCGACCTGCACTATCCCAAGCAGCTCGAGGACCAGCTGCGCACCGCGCTCGACTACCACAACTTCGTGCTGACCCAGTACCTGGGCGTGGAGGCGGTGGACTTCCAGAAGACCTACGACGAGGCGCTGGCCTTCGGCGAGTACGTCGAGCCGATGAAGTCCGACGTCGCCGGCATCCTGCACGACCTGCGCAAGCAGGGCAGCAAGGTGCTGTTCGAGGGTGCGCAGGGGGCGCTGCTGGACATCGACCACGGCACCTATCCCTACGTCACCAGTTCCAACACCACCGTCGGCGGCGCGCTGGCCGGCGCCGGCGTGGGCGCGGATGCGATCGACTACGTGCTGGGCATCGCCAAGGCCTATGCCACGCGCGTGGGCGGCGGCCCGTTCCCGACCGAGCTCGACGACGAGATCGGGCAGGGCATCCGCGACCGCGGCCAGGAGTACGGCGCCTCGACCGGTCGCCCGCGTCGCTGCGGCTGGATGGACATCGTCGCGCTCAAGCGCGCGGTCGCCATCAACGGCATCTCCGGGCTGTGCATCACCAAGCTCGACGTGCTCGACGGCATGGAGAAGCTCAAGGTCTGCATCGCCTACGAGTACCGCGGCAAGCGCACCGAGTACGCGCCGCTCGATGCCGCCGGCTGGGACGAGTGCACGCCGGTGTACCTCGAGTTCCCGGGCTGGGAAGAAACCACGCACGGCATCACCGAATGGGACGATCTGCCGCCCGCAGCCCGCGCCTACCTGCGCGCGCTCGAGGAACTGGCCGGCTGCCCGATCAGCATCGTGAGCACCGGCCCCGACCGCGCGCACACGATGGTGCTGCAGGACCCGTTCGCCTGATCGCGGACGCGGCCTGAACGACACGGCCCGGCACGTCCGGGCCGTGTCGTATCCGGGCGCCGGCATTGCCGGCCGCGGCGGCCCGGCGGGCAGGCCACGTGCGTGCACGCCGGGCTTGCGCGCAGCGACGCCGGACGCAACGATGCGTCCATCACGCCGCCTCCGGCGTGCGATCGCCCGTTGCCGCCACCGAGACCCCGATGCGCCTGTTCCCCGCCGTCCTCGCCGTCGCCGCCGCCCTGTGTGCAGGCTGCCAGGCCGACGCGAAGGATCCGCCGCTGCCGTCGTTCGGCATCGACCTGTCGCATCCCGACAATCCCTATCTGGTCACGCCGGTCGAAGGCCATGTCGTGCTGCTCGACGGTCGCCAGGTCGCGCTGCCCTACGGCAGCAGTTCGGGCACTTGGGGCCAGTCGGGCAAAGGCGCCGGCGAGGATCGCGGCATTCCGGTGGGCGCGCAGATCGTCTACTACGCCCGGTACGACGACACCTTCTACCGGCTGGATGCGGCCTTCCCGCGCGCGCTGATGGAGACGCTGGCCTACCGGGCCTATCCCAACAGCGAGTCCGACTCCAGCGAGCAGCCGCTCCAGCCCTATATCGACGTGCGCCAGGTGCCGGACTACGCGCGGCAGTTCAATCGCTTCGGCACGAGCTACTACCCGATGCGCGGGCTGGTGTTCGGCTTCGCGCCCGAAGGCCTGGTCGCGGTCTGGGTGCGCTACGGCGCTCAGCAGGTCCAGATCGGCACGTTCCGGGCCCAGCCGATCGAGGACGATGCGCGCTATGCGGACGCGCTGTTTTCGACCATCTCGGTGACGCGCGCGCAGATGCGGGCCCAGGTAATGCCCGACGCCTCGGCCCGTCCTTGGCTGGACTACCAGCAGCGCTACGACCGGGCCCCGGTGTTCGAGCCGCCCAGTTCCGATGCCGAGCTCTACCAGGTCGTCACCGAGTACTTCAACGGCGAGCGCGAGATCATGCTGCGTCCCTGGGTGGGTCAGGGGATCGCCCAGTCGCGCGCGGTGCCCCGGGAGATGACCCTGTACTGGCGCTCGCCCAGCGGCACGACGCTCGAGACCGCGGCCCGGTTCGACTGGGCCGTGTTGAACCGGCTGTTCGCCAGCCAGTCCGGCGCCCGTGCGCTGCGCTTCGTCGACGATGGCCACGGCGGCCTGGACGTCATGCTGGGCGATGTCGCCGTGCCGACGCTGCACCTGGATTCGGCGCGCAGCGGGTTCACGTTCAAGCCCTGAGCGGGGCCTGCCCGGCGCCGGGCCGAGACCGCCGCTGACAGCGGTCGGCGGGGCGCCGAGAAGGCAGCGATTGTCGGCGGCATCGCGGCTTGCCATGATGCGGGCGAGGGTTCATCGGTTTGCCGGATGCAGGCCACGCATTTCACTTTTGCAGGGCTGGTTCGTCCAGGCATCCATGGAGTCCGTCCGTCATCCCATCGAGCCCTTGCCCGAGGCCGGCGCGCCCGCTGCGCCGCCGTCGGGCCGGCCTGCTCCCGGCGCCCCCGGCACACTCGATGCGGCCGAGTTGGTCCGCAACCTCAACACGACCCTCGTGCGCTCGCTGCAGCACCGGCTGGGGTCCTACGAGGACGCGCGCGAGGTCGCCCAGGAGGCCTATGCCCGGCTGCTGCACTTGGGCAATGCCCAGGTCGTCAGCTTCCAGCGCGCGCTGCTGTTCAAGATCGCCCAGAACCTGGCCACCGACCTGCTGCGGCGACGCGCCTACACCGAGCTTCCCGAGCCGGACGGTCTGGAGCTGTGGCCCGACCCGGGCACCGATCCCGAGCGCTCCGCGCGCGCCCGGCGGGTGGTGGAGCGGCTGCCGGCCGTGCTCGCCGAGCTGCCGGAGAAGTGCGCCGAGGCGTTCCGCCTGGTGCGAATGGAGCAATGCAGTTTCAAGGAAGCGGGGGAACGTCTGAACCTCACCGACCGGATGGTGCGAATCCATGTCGCGCGCGCGTTGGCGCTGTGCCAGCAGCGTTTCGACGAACTCAGGGACGATGCGGAAGGCGACGACCATGCATGACCCCACTGCCGCGCGCCGCGCCCAGGCGCTCGAAGAGGCCGCGACCTGGCTCATCCGGCTGGGCGAGCACGACCTGAGCGACGCCGACGTCGACGCCTGGAATGCCTGGATGGAGGCCTCGCCGCTACATGCGCAGGCGTTCGCCGACATCGATCTGCTCTGGGAGGCGGCCGCCGACGTCGACCCCGGCCGCGTCCAGGCCGCGCGCGAGACGCAAGCGACGCGCGCAGTCCCGGCAGGCGGGGATGGGGCGCGCGCCGCGACGATTCCGGCCGTCACTGAGGCCACGTTCCGGCCGCGTCCGTCGGTGCGCACGACGCGTGCGGGCCGCCGCGGTCGCCGTGCCGGCGCCTGGGCGGCGCTTGCCGCGGGCGTCGCCGCGGTCGCAGTGACGGTGGGCCTGTGGCGAGCCGATGTGCCGGACGCCGGGCCCGAGATGCACCTGGTCGCTGCCGTCGGCATGCCGCGACAGGCGACGCTCGCCGACGGCTCGCGCATCGATCTCGATGCCGGCAGCGAGGTCGTCGTGCAGTACAGCAGCCAGCGGCGACAGGTGGAACTGGTCCGCGGGCAGGCCTATTTCTCGGTTGCGAAGGATCCTGCGCGGCCGTTCGAGGTTCGCGCCGGTGGCGCGATGGCGCAGGCGCTGGGCACCCGTTTCGTGGTCGCGCGCCGCACCGAGGGCGAGCGCGTCTCGGTCACCGAGGGCCGCGTGCAGGTGACCGACCTGCGGGTCGACGGCGGTTCGGCGCACCAGGTGGTGCAACTGGCGGCGAACCAGAGCACCACCCTGGTCGAGGACGGGCCGCTGCTCGCGCCCGTGGCGCACGAGCCCGCGTCGACGCTGTCCTGGCTCGACGGCAAGGTGACCTATCGGCGCGAGTCGCTGCGCAACGTGGTCGCCGATCTCAATCGTTACTCGTCCCGCCCGATCGTGCTGCAGGACGAGGCCATGGCGCGGTTGCAGGTCACCGGCCGCTGGCAGACGGGCGACCTGGACGCCTGGCTCGACAGCGTCGCCCGTGCGCTGTCGCTGCGCGTCGTACGCGATGGCAAGCGGATCGTGCTGACCCGGTCCGGCCCCGACCCGCGCACGTCCGATCACAGTGGGCCGGATGCGGCGGCCGCGCGGGCGCTGCAATGACCGGGAGACGCCGAAGAACTTGAGCGCACACCGTCGCCGGGCGGCATCCTGCGTTCCCCGCGCTCTGCGGTCGGGGGCGGGCGCGCGATGGCTGCTGTCGGCGGTGGCGGCGTTTTCGCTGTGGACCGCCCCCCTGCACGCCGCCGAGCCAGCGGCCACGCGGACCGTCTTCGATCTGCCGCCGCAGGCGCTCGAGGATGCGTTGATCCAGTTCTCCGAGCAGTCGGGGCGGCAGTTCGTGGCGATCGGCGATCTGCGCGCCGCGCCCAGGACACCCCGGGTGCACGGCGCGATGGACGATCGCGATGCCTTGCGGCGATTGCTCGCCGGCAGCGGCTTCGATTTTCGCGTCAGCGAGGACGGCGTCGTCGCCATCGCGCCGGCGGCGGCGCCACCGCGCGTCCCGGGGCCGCCGAGGCAGCCGGCACCGGCGTCGACGCGTACGCCGGTCGATATGGGCAAAGTGCAGGTGACCGCACGGCGCCGGAGCGAGCGCAGCCTGGATGTGCCATTGGCGGTGACCGCGCTGCGCGGCGCGCAGCTCGAGGCTGCCGGTGTCATGAATGTCGCCCAGGCGATCGATTCGGTGGCCGGCGCCTCGACGGTCGATGTCGGCGGCGGCTTCACCCAGGTGCAGATCCGCGGGGTGTCGAGTTCGCTGGGCGGCAACGACAACGGGTACTACATCGACGAAATCCCGTTCACCGGCGTCACCGTGCCCTGGCATCCCGACGCGCGCGCATTCGACCTGGACCGCGTCGAGGTCCTGCGCGGCCCGCAGGGCACGCTGTTTGGCGAAGGCTCGATGGGCGGAACGGTGCGCATCCTGACTCATGCGCCGGCCTTCGATGGCGTCGCGCTGCGCGCCACCGCGGGCCTGTCGACCGTGCGCGGCGGCGGCAACGGCCGCAGTGCCAAGCTGATGGCCAATCTGCCGCTGGTGGCCGAACGCCTGGCGCTGCGTGCGGTCGCCACCGACGAATCGCTGCCCGGCTGGGTCGATGACGCCCGCGACGGTCGACGCGACATCAATACCCAGCACGTGCGCACCGGCCGCCTGCGCCTGTCCGCGCTGCCCACCGACCGCTGGCGGCTCGACGCCGCGCACTGGACTTACGACTCCGACGCGCCGGGCGGCGGTTATGCAGCCGATGACGCGATGCGGACGTCGTACTTCTACGGTCGCGATGTGCGTTGGACCACGTCCAACCTGGTCAGCACCTTCGAGGCCGACGCCTCGACGCTGGTCTACACGCATGCCCAGGCCGACCTCGCACAGCAGCAGGCTGGCGAGATCCTGCCCGGCGTCGCCTACGCCAGCGCGATCGACATCGCATTGCGGACCGACGAGTTGCGCTGGAGCTCGACCGGTCGCGGCGCGCTGTCGTGGACGCTCGGTGCCTACCGGCGGCATGCGGCCCGCGCCGATGTCGCCGCGATCGGGGCCGTTGCGCCCAGCCGCGCACGGCAGACCAACGACGGCGCGGCGTACTTCGGCGACGCGACGCTGCAGCTGCCGATGCCGGACTGGAGTGTCAACCTGGGGTTGCGCTACTTCGAGGATCGTGTGCGCGGCGCGTCGCTGACCACAGATGCCCAGACGCTGCTCGACGAGACCTTCCACAGCTGGAATCCCCGCTTGGGGGTGTCGTGGAAGCCGACCGCGGACGCCACTGTCTACGCGAGCGTTGCCAAGGGCTTCCGCTCCGGCCAGTTGCAGCCGGTGACCTCGGTGCTGCTGGCGCAGGCGGCCGGCATCGCACTGCCGACCAAGATCGACGCCGACCGCATCCTGACCAGCGAAGTCGGGGCGAAGCTGCTGCTGCACGATCGCCGGGTGCTGCTCGAGACCGCGGTGTTCGACAGCCGCTGGCGCGACGTGCCCATTCGCGTGCCGGTGACTGACGTGTTCAACGGCCTGGCCAATTCGGAAGGGGCGCACATCCGCGGGGCCGAACTCGGGCTGACCGTGCAGTCGCGCGCCGACACCGACTTCCAGCTCGAGGCCGCATGGATCGATGCCGCCTACATCGCACGCGTCGAGGGCACGACCATCGTGCCGGGCACGCCGGTCTACAACATTCCGCGGCTGACCGCGGGGGCATCGGCCGAGCATCGCTACGATGTGCGCAACGGCCTGCAACTCGTCACGCGTGCCGGGCTGCGCTATCACAGTGCGCGCCGGGTCTCGTTGACCCAGGGCACGCCGGGCGACGCCATCGTGTGGGCGAATGCCCGGGTGGGATTGGAGTCGGACGCGGGCTGGAGCCTGGCGCTGTACTGCGACAACCTGACCAACGAATCGGGCGCCGACGATGCCCGCAACATCCGCGGCATGGCGACGCGCCTGCGGCCGCTGACGGTGGGCGTGGAGTTCGAGACACGCTACTGATCCATGCGCATGACACGCGCATTTCACTTTTTCTTCATCCAATCGTCACGGCTTTCGGAAGGCCACGCACACCGCGGGTCTTCGACGCGCACATCGCGCCCCACCGATCGCCAGGAGAGAGCCGTGACCCGTATCGCCCGAGCTTCGCATCGTCCATCCGCCCCCGTTCGCCAGGTGCTGTGCGTGGGTATCGCCACGGCCCTGCTGTTCGCGGCGAATGCGCATGCGAACGACGCCATCGCCACCGACGCCCAGGCCGACGGCGCGGCCCAGGCCACCTCGCACGACGCCACGGTCAAGGAGCTGGGCAGCGTCACTGTGACCGCGCGCAAGCGCAGCGAGCGCCAGATCGACGTGCCGATCGCGATGTCGGCCATTACCGGCGAGCAGATCGACGCCTTCGGCATCAACAACGTCTCGGAGATCATCACGATGACGCCCGGTGCCGCCTCGGTCGACAACGGCGGCGGCTTCACCCAGGTGCAGATCCGCGGCGTGTCCAGCTCGCTGGGCGGCAACGACAACGGCTACTACCTCGACGAGATCCCGTTCACCGGCGTCAGCGTGCCGTGGTATCCCGAAGCGCGCTCGTGGGACATCGACCGTGTCGAGATCCTCAAGGGGCCGCAGGGCACGCTGTTTGGCGAAGGCTCGATGGGCGGTACGGTGCGCATCCTCACCCGCAAGCCCGACTTCAACACCTTCGGCGGCGCCTTCGAGGGGTCGGCCTCGACGACCAAGGGCGGCAGCAACGGCTGGGGCGGCAAGGGCGTGGTGAACATTCCGCTGATCGAGGATCGTCTGGCCGCGCGCGTGGCGATCACCGACGAAAAGCTCTCGGGCTGGACCGACGACAATGTCACCGGCAACAAGGACATCAACGAACAGCGCGTGAAGACTGGACGGGTGAAGGTGCGCTTTGCGCCTGTCGACCAGTGGACCATGGACCTGGCGTACTGGAAGTACGAATCCAAGGCGCCCGGTGGCGGCAATGGCGCACTCGACGACCTGACGACCAACTCGTTCTACAGCAATGACGACAAGTGGCACACCGCCAGCTTCGTCAGCACCTATGACTTCGGCGGCTCGGAACTGTTCTACTCGTTCGCCGATGCCGAGCTCGATTACGCCAACGACGGCAAGCTCAACCCGACGACGACCTACGTCAGCAACATCAACCTGCAGGTGCGCACTCAGGAATTGCGCTGGTCGTCCACCGGCGACCGCCAGGTCGACTGGACCATGGGCTACTACCTGCGCAAGGCGCAGCGCAATGACGGCTCGCAGGTCGGCGGCGCGCCGCCGAGCCGGTCCAGCCAGACCAATGACGCCTACGCGGTGTTCGGCGAGGTCACGGTGAAGTTGCCCGATCCACGCTGGGCACTGACCGGCGGTCTGCGCTACTTCAGCGACGACGTCGACGCGATCTCGGTCTCCACCACGCGCACCTCGACGCTCAATGCGAACTTCGACAGCTGGAACCCGCGCGTGTCGGTGTCCTTCAAGCCTGAGCGCGACACCACGCTGTACGCCAGTGCGGCGCGCGGCTTCCGCTCCGGCCAGTTGCAGCCGATCTCCTCGATCCTGCTGGCCGAGCAGAACGGCATCGTGTTGCCGTCGACCATCGATCCCGACTCGATCACCACCTACGAGCTCGGTGCCAAGTCGCTGTTCCTCGACGGCAGCCTGCTGGTGGAAGGCGCGCTGTTCTACAGCGACTGGAAGGACGTGGCGGTGCGCGTGCCGATCACCTCGACCATCAACGGCCTGACCAACTCCAAGGGCACCGAGAACAAGGGCGTCGAATTCAACCTGGTCTACACGCCGACCGCATCGCTGATGCTGCAGCTCGGTGGCGCGGTCATCGACGCCACCTACGTTGCCGACGTGCCCGGCACCCCGCTCAACAAGGGCACTGACGTCTACAACGTGCCGCGCAATAGCCTGTCGGCCTCGGCCGCCTACAGCTGGGACATCCGCAGCGACCTGCGCGGCGTGGTGCGTTCCGGTCTGGTCCACGACTCGGCGCGCAAGACCGCGTTGACCGCGGGTTCGCCAGGCGATGCGATCACGATGCTCGATGCGCGCATCGGCGTCGAGGCCGATGCTGGCTGGTCGGCCTTCCTCTACGGCGAAAACCTCACCAATGAGGACGGTGCGCTCAATGCCCGCACGACCCTGGGCGTGGCCAACCGCTTGCGGCCGCGGACCTTCGGCGTGCTGGTGCGCTACAGCTTCTGACCCGCCCCGGCCGGCGCCCGGTGACGGGCGCCGGTCTTTCGACAGGACCGACCTCATGCCTTTCTCGCAACGGATTCACCCCGGTGCCCGGCTGCTGGCACTCTCGGCGCTCGCGGCCCTCGCACCGGCGATGGCGCAGACCGCCGATCCGCAATGGCTGGAACCGCCGCACGACGCCCGCGCGTTGGAGTGGGCGCGCGCCAAGACCGCGGCCTCGGAAGCCGCGATCCGCGCGATGCCCGCCTATGCCCAGGTCAAGGCCGAACTGGCCGGTGCGCTCGCCACCGGCGCCGCTGAACCGGACATCACCTTGATGGGCCCGCGGGCGCTGCGCTTCTTCCGCGACGCCGCGCATCCCTATGGCCTGCTGCAGCGCGCCGACCGCGACGCAGACGGCCTACCTGGGCCGTGGCGCACCGTGCTCGATGTCGGGCAACTGCGTCAGGCCGAAGGCACGCCGTTCGAGCTGCAGGCCTACGACCTGTCCAGCGCCTGCCTCGCGCCGACGTTCGCGCGCTGCCTGCTGCGATTGTCGCCGGCGGGCGGCGACGAGGTCGAGATCCGCGAGTTCGATCTGGACGCCGCGCGCTTCGTCGACGACGGCTTCCGCACACCGAAGGCCCGCGCCTTCGCCGAATGGATGGGCCCCGACCAGGTGCTCGTCGAACACACTGCCGATGGCGCGCCGACAACGATGGCCGGCTGGCCGGCGTCGGTACGTCTGTGGCAGCGCGGCGAACCATTGGCGCGCGCGCGTGAGGTTTACGCCGCCCAGCCGACCGATGCGATCGTGCAGTTGTTCGCGGTCGGCGAAGGGGCGCAGCGCCGCGGCGTGATCGTGCGCGCGATCGATTACTCGACGTTCGAAGTCTTCGGCGTCGGCCAGGATGGCGCCGTCGAACAAGCGCCGCTGCCGCGCGCGCTCAAGCCGATGGCCGTGCAGGCGCTGGTCGGCGGGCAGGTGGTCGTGCAACTCGGCGTCGATGCCACGGTCGAAGGCACGGCGTACCCGGCCGAGACGCTGCTGGCTTGGAACACCGATCCGGCGACGGCCGGTGCGCGCGTCACTCGGATCTATACCCCCGCCGACGGCGATTACCTGGGCGGCCGCAGCGACATCGCCAGCGCCCAGGGCAAGCTGGCGTTCGTGGTCAACCAACTGCTGGTGCCGCGCGTGCTGCTGGCGACGCCGGGCGAGGCGGGCTGGCGCGTGGACGAAGCGATCGCCGGCGCACCGGGCGATACGCTGTCGGTGCGTGGCGGCGGCAGTTCGGCCGACGACCTGATCGTGACTCGCGAAGGGTTCGTCGCACCGCGCCGGCAGTCGCTGTACCGGCCCGGACAACCGCTGCGGCTGCTGGCCGAGGACCGCAGCCTGTTCGACGGCGCGGGCTACATCACCGAGATCCGCACCGCGACCTCGCGTGACGGCACCACGGTCGACTACTGGCTGCTGCGACCCAAGACACTGGCACCCGGCCCGCAGCCGTTGTTCATGACCGGCTACGGCGCGTTCGGCATCTCCTACCGCCCCGGTTACTTCGATCACACGGTCGGCGGCCCGGCCTTCAAGCTGTGGCTCGACCGCGGCGGCTCGCTGGCGATTCCGGCGGTGCGCGGCGGCGGCGAGCGTGGCGAGGCCTGGCACCAGGCGGCGATCCGCACCCAGCGCCAGCGCTCCTACGACGACTTCATCGCCGTGGCCGAGCAACTGGTGTCGAGCGGCTACACGGTGCCGGCGAAGATCGGCGTGTTCGGCATGTCCAACGGCGGCCTGCTGTCGGCGACGCTGGGCACCCAGCGTCCCGAGCTGTTCGGTGCGGTGGTCAGCGATGTGCCGCTGACCGACCTGATCCGGATGCGGCACATGGGCATGGGCGCGGCCTGGATCAACGAGTACGGCGATCCCGACAAGCCCGACGAGGCGGCGGCGATGCTCGCGTACTCGCCGATGCAGAACGTGCGTGCGGGCGTGACCTATCCGCCGTTCCTGGTGACGATCTCGACCGAGGACAACCGCGTCGGACCGGGCCATGCCCGCAAGCTGGCGGCGCGGCTCGACGACGTCGGCGCACCGGTGTACTTCCTCGAGAACGAGGAGGGCGGGCACGGCGTCAGCGACGCATTCCGCAACCCCGAACTCATGGCCTTGCGCATGACCTTCCTGATCGACACCTTGCTGCCTGCGACGAACGCCACGCCCTGACGGCGTTGGTATGACTGCCCCAAGACCACGCCGGGCTCGACCTGGCGTGGTTTTTTGCACGTGGCGCTGGCAAGGGCGCCGGCCTGCGTACCCTCCAGCGCGTGACGCCTGGCCCCACCCAATCCTCCCCCGCGAGCGGGGGAGGGCGACAGGGACGCGTCCGGCGTTTCGGTCGCTGATGTGACCCGGACTCGTGTGCGGTCGCTGATGTGAACAGGGTTCGTGTGCGTGGGAGCGCTTCAGTCTGGCGTAGAGCAGGCGCGCGATCGCGCTGCTCGCATCACGTGGCATGACGGGACTCGGGGGCACGATCGCGCCCGCGACCCACCGCAAGACCCGACGGCTCGAGGGAGCGCCCGTGTACCTGCAGACTGTGTTCGGCGATGCGCGCCATCCCAATCCCTGTCGTGGCTGTGGCGCCGACGATCCGCTCGGCTTCGATGTCCGCATGGCCTTCCAGCCGATCGTCGATGCGCGCGACCGCTCGATCTTCGGCTATGAAGCGCTGGTGCGGTCGATGGATGGCGGTGGCGCTGCGGCGCTCATCGCCCAGGTGCGCCCCGAGCAGCTTTATCGCTTCGACCAGACCTGCCGGGTCAAGGCGATCGAGACCGCCGCGCGTCTGGCCTGCGCGAGCGCCTGTCGATCAACTTCTTTCCCAACGCCGTCTACGAGCCGGCGACCTGCATCCGTCTGACGCTCGCCGCCGCGCAGACCTTCGGCTTCCCGACCGACAAGCTGATCTTCGAGACTGCGGAATCGGAACAGGTGCACGACCACGGCCACCTGACCCGGATCTTCCGCGACTACCACAGCCGCGGCTTTCTGACCGCGATCGACGATTTCGGCGCCGGCTACGCCGGCCAGAGCCTGTTGGCGGACTTCCAGCCCGACCTGCTCAAGCTGGATATGGCGCTGGTGCGCAATGTCGACGCCGACCCCAACCGCGCCGCGATCATCGGCGGTGTGGTGCGAATCGCCCAATCGCTGGGCTGCACGGTGCTCGCCGAAGGCGTCGAACGCGACGCCGAGTACCACGCGCTGCGGGCGCTGGGCGTGCCGCTGTTCCAGGGCTATCTGTTCGGCAAGCCCACGCTGGAAGCCCTGGCGCCGGTCCCGGACGCCCTCTGGGCCCATCTCGAGGCCTGAGGCGCCGGTGGCGGCCGCCTGGGCGTGGTCGGCGCGGGCAGGGCGCCCACATTGCGGCCGTTTCACCAGCTCTTGCCGCCGCTTCGGGGAGGATGGCCGGTGCCGCGCGTAGCCCGCGCGCGGCGCGTCCCGCCCTCATCGAGACCGTCCATGGACACACGCCCTGTCGTCGTGGCGCCATTGCACAGGCCGCTGCACCCCTTGCACATGCTGCTGGTCACCAGCGCATTCCCGCTGTTTCTCGGCGCGCTGATGGCCGATATCGGCTACGCGCGCAGCTACGAGATCCAGTGGACCAATTTCGCGTCCTGGCTGCTGGTCGGCGCGATGGTGTTCGCGGTCATTGGCCTGGTCTGGGCGCTGGTCTCGCTGGCCACGCCGACCGCGCGCACGCGCACTCGGTTCCTCTATGTCGGCCTGCTGGCGCTGACCTGCGTGCTGGGCTTTCTCAATTCGCTGATCCACGCGATGGATGCGTGGCAGAAGATGCCGCAGGCACTGGTGTGGTCGACGCTGTGCGTGCTGTCGATCGCCGCGACCCTGTGGTTTGCACTGGGCGGCACGCTCCGCCGCCGGGAGGTCGTGGCATGAACATCCGGCATTCCCGATCGAAAACCGCCTTGCGTGTGCTGGTGCCCGCGCTGGCGTTCGTGCTCGCGTCCTGCAGCGGTACGCCGGACGAGACCTATGTCGGCCCGTCGCCCGACCTGCCCAAGCCGCAGCGCGGCCTGTTCCCGACGCTGAAGGTGTCGCTGCCGGCGCAATGGGGCGACGCGCGCCCGCAGGTGCCCGAGGGCTACGAGATCACGCCGATCGCCGACAACCTGCAGATTCCGCGACAGATGCTGGTGCTGCCCAACGGCGACATCCTGGTCGCCGAGGGCCGCGGCGGCCGCGCGCCCAAGCTCACGCCCAAGGACATCATTGCCGGCGTCATCAAGGGCCGCGGCAATACCCAAGTCGAAAGCGGCAACCGCATCACCTTGCTGCGCGACGGCGATGGCGACGGTGCCTACGAGAGTCGCTCGATCTTCGCCGAGGGCCTGGATGCGCCGTATGGCCTGGCCTTCGGCAACGATTCGATCTATGTCGCGACGCAGGATGCGCTGCTGCGCTTCGACTACACGCCCGGCGCGGTCAATGCCGCCGGGCCGCCGCAGGAGATCACCCGGCTCCCGGCGGCGATCAACCACCACTGGACCAAGTCGCTGGCGATCAGCCATGACGGTCGCTACCTGTTCGTGGGCATCGGCTCGGACAGCAACATCACCGAGCGCGGGCTGGCAGTGGAAGAGAACCGCGCGATGATCTGGCAGGTCGACGCGCAGACCGGCTTCCATCGCGTCTTCGCGACCGGCCTGCGCAACCCGACCGCGCTGGCGATGCAGCCGGGCATGGACCAACTGTGGGCGGTGGTCAACGAACGCGACGAGATCGGCGACGAGCTCGTACCCGACTATCTGACCAGCGTGCGCCCCGGCGGCTTCTACGGCTGGCCCTACAGCTACTGGGGGCAGCATGTAGATGAGCGGGTGCGGCCACAGAAACCGGACAAGGTCGCCAGCGCGATCGTGCCGGACTTCGCACTCGGCTCGCACGTCGCCGCGCTCGGCCTGGCGTTCTCGTCGCCCGCGATGGGCGCGCAGTTCGCCAACGGCGTGTTCGTCGGCCAGCACGGTAGCTGGAACCGCGATCCGCCGGTTGGCTACAAGGTCTCGTTCGTCCCGTTCCGCGACGGCCGTCCGTCGGGCGAGGCGATCGACTTCGCGACCGGCTTTCTCGGCGAGGACGGCAAGGCCCGTGGCCGCCCGGTGGGCGTGGCGGTGGACCCGCGCGGCGCGCTGCTGGTCGCCGATGACCTGGCCAACACCATCTGGCGGATCGTGCCGACCGGGGCAGCGGCGGCCACGGCCCCGGCCGCAACCTCCGCGCCCGCGGAGCCCCCATCTGCCGACGCGCCTGCGCCGGCATCACCGCCGCCCGCCGGCTGACGGCGCTTCACACACGATGACGGACGGGGCCTGCGGGGCCCGTCCTGCCGATTGCCTTGATTGCGCCGTGGCGGCTCAGCCCGCGTCGCGCGGGAGCTTGGCGACCACCTTGATCTCGAAATCGAAGCCGGCCAGCCAGGTCACACCGACCACGGTCGCAGTCGGGAACGGCGCCTGTCCCCAGTACTCGGGCACGATCGCCCACGCCTGCTCGAAGCGGGTCGCCGGGTCGACGACGAAGAACGTCACATCAATCACGTCGTCGAATGTGCAGCCGGCGGCATCGAGTACCGCATTGAGGTTCTCGAACGCCCGGTGCACCTGGCGTTCGAAGTCCGGCTCCGGCGATCCGTCCTCGCGGCTGCCGACTTGACCGGAGACGAACAGCAGGCCGTCGGCGCGGACTGCCGGCGAGTAACGATGGCGCTCGTACAGCGCATGGCGGTGAGCGGGAAACACGACATCGCGTGCGGTCATGGCGGTGCACCTTCCAGAACAGGACAGACCCCAGTGTGGTGGCCGCCGGCGGCGGGATAAACGCGCTGCGCTGTCCAGCACTGTTCGTAGAATCCGGACAATCCTTTCTGTGGGACGCCCGATGGACCGTTTCGATGCGATGCAGGCCTTCGCGCGCGTGGTGGAGACCGGCAGCTTCACCAAGGCCGCGGCCACGCTGCACATGAGCCGCACGACAGTGACGCAGTTGGTCCAGCAGTTGGAGGCGCGGCTGCGGGTGCGGTTGCTCAACCGCACCACGCGCCAGGTCAATGTGACTGCCGATGGCGCCGCCTATTACGACCGCGTGGTGCAATTGCTGGCCGACATGGATGATGCCGAGACCAGCCTGTCGAGCGCCGTCGCCGCGCCGCGCGGGCGGCTGCGCGTGGACGTGCCCAGCCCGTTCGCGCAGTTGGTGCTGGTGCCCGCGCTGCCGCAGTTCCATGCCCGCTACCCGGACATCCAGCTCGACCTCGGCGTCAGCGACCGCCGCGTCGACCTGATCGGCGAACACGTCGATTGCGTGGTGCGCGGTGGCACGATCACCGACCAGTCCCTGATCGCGCGGCACGTCGGCGACCTGCAGCTCGGTGTGTACGCCGCGCCCGCGTACTTGCAACGCATGGGCCTGCCGGCGCATCCGCGCGAGCTCGAGGACAGCGCGCACCGCATCGTCGGCTTCCTGTGGGCGCGCACCGGCAGGGCGCTGCCGTATGCGATGCGCCGCGGCGACGAACACCTGCAGGCGCAAGGGCGCTACGTGGTCGCACTCGACGACGGCAATGCCTACCTCGCCGCCGGCCTCGCCGGTCTGGGCGTGCTGTGGCTGCCCGACTACATGGCCAAAGCCCCGGCGGCGAGCGGCGCCCTGGTGCGCCTGTTCGAGGACTGGCAACTCGATCCGATGCCGATGCACATCGCATTCCCGCCCAATCGCCACGTCAGCGCGAAGGTGCGGGTGTTCATCGACTGGATCATCGCGCTGATGGCCGAGCACGCCCCGCTGGCGCGACAGCCACCCACCTGACGCCCACCGCACGCAGCATCACTCCCTCCCCCGCATGCGGGGGAGGGCTGGGGTGGGGGCGGCCTCCGCCCACACGCGGATTCGCGCCTCCTTGACGATTCGCTGGCGATCCTGCGGTGCCACACAACGGAGATTTGCATGATGATGCGCGCCTGCGGCCTCGGCCGCGTCCCGATCGCAGTGTGGGCCAACCGCCTCACGTCGGCTTCGCCCCTTGCCCGCGGCGCACGCCGCGCGGAGCGCTGAGCGATGGCGCGGCTCCGTCACACCGATTGGCCTGACCGGCTGTGGATCGTGCGGCATGGACAAAGTGCCGGCAATGTCGCGCGCGATGAGGCCGAGCTCGCACAGACCCATCTGATCGACATCGAGACCCGCGACGCCGACACCCCGCTCTCGGACCTCGGACATCGCCAGTCCGAAGCGCTGGCCGCCTGGTTCGCCGAGCTGCCGGCCGACGAACGCCCCAACGTGCTGCTGACCTCGCCGTTCGTCCGCGCCCAGCAGACCATCCATGCGGTGGCCGATGCACTGTGCATCGATCGCGCCGACATCGGCGTCGACGAGCGCCTGCGCGAGAAGGAGTTCGGCATTCTCGACCGCTACACCGTGGCCGGCATCCAGGCCACGTTCCCGGAGCTGGCGGCGCAGCGCGCGCAGGTCGGCAAGTTCTACTTCCGCCCGCCAGGCGGCGAAAGCTGGTGCGACGTGCTGCTGCGCCTGCGCAGCGTGACCGAGGTGTTGCGCCGCGACCATGTCGGCGAGCGCGTGCTGATCGTCGCCCATCAGGTCATCGTCAACTGCTTCCGCTATCTGCTCGAGTGCATGGACGAACAGCAGATCCTCGCCATCGACCGCGAGGCCGACGTGCCCAACTGTTCGATCACCGAGTACGCACTCGACCGCAACTGGCGCGACGCCCGCTTCGAGCTGAAGGTCGCGAACTTCGCGCTGCCGGTCGAGGCGGGTGGGGCGCCGGTGACCGACGCGGCCGACACCCCGGCCGGACCAAAATGACCGCACGCACGCCGCGCCGGCCTGCCGTGCGCCGGCTGACTGCGCCGCTGCTGCGTGCCTGGCCGTTGCCGGACCCTTCGGCTGGCGAGAGCAAGGAGGACCGCGGCCGCGTGCTGGCGATCGGCGGCAGTGTGCAGGTGCCAGGTGCCGTGCTGCTGGCCGGTCTGGCGGCGCTGCGTGCCGGCGCGGGCAAACTGCAGGTAGCGACCGTCGCCGAGGCCGCGCTGCCGCTGGCGATCGCAATGCCCGAGGCCAAGGTCATGGGGCTGCCGGGCACCCGGCACGGCGCGATCCGCGACCTCGGCCGCGACGTCGTCGACGCAGTCTGCAGCGCAGGCGCGGTGCTGGTCGGCCCCGGCATGGACTGCACCACGGCCACGCGACGCGTCGTCGCGGCGGTGCTCGAGGCGGCGGCATGCCCGGTCGTGCTCGACGCGGGTGCCTTGCAGTCCGACGTCGTGCGCGCAGTGCGGCGACGGGCCGGGCAGGGCGCGACGATCATGACGCCGCATATCGGTGAGATGGCCGGCATGCTGGACACCGATGCCGACGCGATTTCCGCCGACGCGCAAGCCGTCGCCCGCGATCACGCACGCGACTGGAACGTGGTGCTGGTGCTCAAGGGCCCGACCACCACCATTGCCGCGCCCGACGGCCGCATCTGGATCAACACCACCGGCAGCGCAGGTCTCGGCACATCGGGCTCGGGCGATGTCCTCGCCGGTCTCATCGCCGGCCTTCTCGCGCGCGGCGCGGCGCCCGAACAGGCTGCCGCCTGGGGCGTGCACCTGCATGCCCGCGCGGGCGCACGGCTCTCGCGGCGGCGGGGCCTGGTCGGTTTCCTCGCCCGCGAAATCGGCGACGAGATTCCCGCGCTGATGCAGCGGCTGTAACCGGGCAGGAAGCAGGCGCGATTCGTCGCCATTGCGCGATGCCGCGTGAGCAAAGGCGCAGCGGGGCGCTGGGCATCGCCGCGTTGCAGCAGAACTCAGCACAGCGGCCCGGCCGGAATCAGCATCGGTCCGATGGGCCTGGCCGGCGGCCGGTTGCAGGCTGGGCTTGTCATCCAGGCAGGAGCAAGGCAATGCCGATCATCGACACCAACAAGAAGGCCACCACCGCCCGCAACAGCGCGATCAGCGAACGGCACAGCGAGAAGCAGAAAGGCATCGCAAAGTGGAGGTCGTACCTCAACCGCAACAACACCAATCCGGACCTGTATGTCCTGGCCGGCGCTGTCGTCGTGCGCCTGGATCACTTTGAACCGAGCACCGACGACGGCCCGGGCACGGTCTACAAGGACAAGAGCGGCTATTACTACGGCGAAATCGTGCCGCCGAGCGACCAGGGCGGCGACGACATCCCCCCGCAGCCCGACCGCGGCATGCCGCCGTCCTCGGACGACGAGGACGACTAATGCCCCCAACGAAGTCGTCGTCAGAACACCCGCGGCTATCCGCCATCAGCGCGCCTATCCACTCCCTCCCCCGCACGCGGGGGAGGGCTGGGGTGGGGGCGAGCGTGCCTCAGAACGACCCGTGGATGTCCGTCACCACGACGACCTTCTCATTGACGAACTCCGTCAATCCCAGGTCGATCAGCTCGTGGCCATAGCCCGAGTTCTTGACGCCGCCGAACGGGATATCGGCTTTCACGCCGGTGGGCTGGTTGATGTAGACCATCCCGGTCTCCAGCCGCGCGGCCACGCGCTTGGCGCGCTCGGTGTCCTGGCTGAAGACCGAACCGCCCAGGCCGTAGGGCGAGTCGTTCGCCAGCTGGATCGCCGCGTCCTCGTCAGCCACGCGGTAGACCTGGCTCACCGGTCCGAAGAACTCGGTGCGATAGGCCGGGTTGTCGGCGGTGATGCCGGTCAGCAGCGTCGGCTGGTAGAACGCCCCCTGCGTGGGCACCGGCGCACCCAGCGTCTCGGCCTTGGCGCCGTTGGCGATCGCTTCTTCGACCTGCCGCGCCAGCCCGTCGCGCGCGCTCTGCGAGGACAGCGGCGCCAACGTCGTGGCCGGGTCCATCGGGTCGCCGGCCTGCAGCGCGGCCACGCCGGCGCGGTAGTGCTCGAGGAACTGCTCGTACACCGGCGCCTCGACGATGATGCGCTTGGACGACACACACACCTGGCCGGCGTTCCAGTGGCGGCCGAACACCGCCCACTTCGCGGCTTGTGCCACGTCGGCATCCGACAGCACGATGAACGCATCGGCGCCGCCCAGTTCCAGCGTGCTCTTCTTCATGTACTTGCCCGCCAGCGCCGCCACCGCCGAGCCCGCGCGCTCGCTGCCGGTCAGCGCCACACCGCGCACGCGTGGGTCGGCGACCACGCGCTCCACGTTGTCATGCGAGACGAACAGGTTGGTCAGCAGCCCGTCCGGCGCGCCGGCGTCGCGGAACAACTGCGCCATCGCCAGCGCCGATTGCGGCACATTGGCCGCGTGCTTGAGCACGATCGCGTTGCCCGCGGTCGCCTGCGGCGCGGTGATGCGGATCACCTGGTAGAACGGGAAGTTCCACGGCTCCACCGCGAACAGCACGCCCAGCGGCTCCTTGACCAACTGCACGTCGGTCTCGCCGAAGCCTTCGGCGGGCAGGTAGCGCGGGCCCATCGCCTTGGCGCCGTGCTGGACGTAGTAGTCAAGGATCTTGGCGCACAGCTCGACCTCGGCCTCGGCCTCGCCGATCAGCTTGCCCATCTCCAGGGTCAGGATCTGCGCGAACGCACGCGGCTTGGCGCGCAGCAGTTCGGCGGCGCGGCGCAACACCTGTGCACGCTGCTCGAACGAGGTCTCGCGCCAGCGCAGGAACGCGGCGTGCGCGCGGCCGACGGCCGCGTCGATCTCAGCCGGCGTGGCCTCCTCGAACGTCTTGACGGTCTCGCCGGTGTAGGGATTGGTGGTCGCAAATGCCATGGGTGTCTCCTTCGCAGGGATGGGCAGCTCGTGGACACAACAGGCAGGGAGAGCTGTCCAAGGAGACCCTGCGTCGGCGGCGTCGCGATGCAAGCGGCTGCGTCCGGTCCACAGCACGTTGGGGCGAACCGGCGGGGTGCCAATGCGACACGATGCCGCGGGCGCAGAACGATGCGTGCCGCACGCAGGCGTGCCGCCGGCGGGAAGATCTGCACAAGACGGCGGCCAGCGCGTGTCCGCTGTACGCCGGTGTCCTACGATGCCCGCCCGCTCGTCCACGACTGGGTCATGTCCGCCCGACCATCTGCCACGTCGCCCCGTAGCGCCCGCTTCGCGAGCGCCGATTCGCCTGACGTCGCCGCCGCCCGGCTGGCTACCGGGGTACGGCGACGCGGCATCCTGCCGCCACGCGAGGAGGTCATGATCGGCCGCGTCTCCGCGGGCCGGGTCGTACTCGAGCGCCACGTCCCACGCACGCGCAGCGCCTTCAAGCCGGTGTTCGTCGGCAGGTTCGAACCCGCGGGCACCGGCAGCGTGCTCGTCGGCCGCTTCGCGATGCACTGGAGCGTGCGCGCCTTCCTCGCGTTCTGGTTCGGCTTCGCCTTGCTTTGGACGGGCGGTGCCGTCTTGCAGGTGATCGCCGGAACGCCACGCGCCTGGCTGTTGCTGCCGGTGGGCGGCGTGTTGGGGCTGATCGGCGCCGGTCTCGTCGCATTCGGCCGGAGCCTGGCGCAGACCGACGTCGCCTGGCTGTCGGCCCGCATCGCCGCCGCGCTCGACAGCCCGCCCGATCGCTGATGCGACTAAGGCGTCTGGGCTTCCGGCGCCAGGGTGTGCACCACTTTGCCCTGCGCATCGAGGAACTCGATGGCGCCATAGCCTTCCGGCGTGACGGTCAAGCGCAGCCGGGTCCGGTCTTGCGCATCGCTCAGGGCGATCGCCGGCGTGCCATCGGCGGCCACGCGCATCTCGATCCGCGTGGGGACCTGCACGCCCGGCACCAGCTTGTTGTCCAACGCGGGTTCGCGGATCGGCGGCGGTGCCTGGTTGATCGAGAACCGGACGTCGCCATCAGGCGACACCCGCCAGCCGATCGCATCCATGGCCGGATGATCCAGTGCGAGCACCGCCATCCCCCCATCGATATCGGCGGTTCCCAAGCCGCCGCGCTCGCTGCCGGTCTCGTCGTACAGCACCATGCCCGCCACGTTGAACGCGCGCTTGTACTGGATGCCGTCGATGATCGGCGCCGGGGTCTGCCCCGAAAGCGTCATGCGGATCACGCCCTTGTCATCCACGATGTCGATGCGCCGTGCAGTGATGCGCTCGCTGTCGGGCGTGTCCACCCGCGTCTGCGGAGACCGATCGACGATCAGGCGCTGCAACTGCTCGGCCGAGGGGCGCTTGGGGGCGTCCGTGGAGTCGGCCCATGCATCGGCGCCCAGGAGTGCGGCCATGGCGATGGCGAACTGTCCGATCTGCTTCATCTGATCCCCTTCGTGGCGAGTGTTGTCCGCAACAGGTGCTTGCCGCACCGAGTGCCTACCAGAACGGCACGCGGACGCGCCAAGATGGCACTGTCCGCGACCGGGGCCGCGGCGCAGTCGGCGGTGCGCGCAGTAGACCACAGCGCAGGCCGTCGGGATCGAATGCGCCTCCGGCCGATGCGCGTCCACGGGGCGTCGGCGGCAAGACAGCAGCGGCGCGACCGGCGGCGACCGCGCCGCGCGCCTACAATGGCGCTCCTCTCCAGATGGCCTGCGCATGGCGCCCAACGCGACGATCTACCGGCTGGAACTGCAGGTCAGCGACATGGACCGGCATTACTACGCCGAACACAACCTCACGCTCGCCCAGCATCCGTCGGAGACCCCGAACCGGCTGATGGTGCGGCTGATCGCGTTCGCGTTGTACGCGCACGAGCGGCTGGAGTTCGGCCGCGGCCTGAGCAACGACGAAGAGCCCGACCTGTGGCTGCGCGATTACACCGGCGACACCGAGCAATGGATCGACCTCGGTCAGCCCGATGAAAGCCGCATCCGCAAGGCCTGCGCCCGGGCGCGCAGCGTCGTCGTGGTGAACTACAGCGGCGGCAGCGCCGAGATCTGGTGGAGCAAGCAGGCCGCCGCGCTCGCGCGGCTGAAGAACCTGACCGTCCTCGATCTCGACCCGGCCGACGTCGAGGCCGCTGTCGGCCTGCTGGAGCGCGGCATGCGCCTGACCGCGATGATCCAAGATGGCGAACTGCAGCTGATGAGCGACCGCGCCAGCGTCGCGCTGACGCCGCGGGTACGGATGGCGCCGACCGGGTAGGGCGCACGTCGGGTTCGGAACGAACGCGGGCGGCATCTCCCGCATGCCAACACGCCGGTGACGCAGAGCCTGGGCAACGGGTGCGAAGCGGACTGTTCGTCCTTCTCCGAGTTCATGCTCGACGCGATTGAGACGAGTCTTCAGGAGGCCATCCAACCAGAGACGCCGGGGAAAACGCCGGGGAAAACGACGGACCGCATCCTGGACGTGTTGGCCAAGGCGCCGACACTGTCGTTTCTCGAGATCCGCCCGGCTCGGCAAGTCCGAACATGCCGTTGAACGCGCCATTCGCACGCTGCGCGATGCCGGGCGTCTGGCCAGGATCGGCCCGGCCAAGGGCGGGTGCTGGCAGGTGTTGTCCTAGCGGCGAGCGTGGCATTTCGAATGCGCTCGGCCGGCGAACCGCAACCGCTGCGCCGTCGATAGGCACTCGCGCTGACCCCAGGGCAGGCACCACCGCCGAACAGCTCCCATCTTGCCTACCGCGCCGCGACGCCGCTGGCCCTGCTGCCACCGCGCCGGGTCCAGCCTTGCACCGGCAGCGCAAACGCCAGTAACACCAGCAGCGCGGGCACGAAGCTGCCCGGGCCCAGGCGTTCGAGCAGTAATCCGCCGATCAGGCCGCCGCCGGCGATCGCCGTGTTCCATGCCGGGCGGACGGCGGCGTTCCACCTGCTCTGGCCGGCAAGCCGGCATCCCGCACCGAAGGTCCGCGCGCTGGTCGACTTCCTCGGCGCACGGCTGTTTCCTGCGACCGTGCCTGGTCACGATGCCAGCCTGTCCCCCGCGAGGGACGCAACGTGATGCATTCCACCTCCCGTACGTGACCATCATCACTTAATCTTCACTACAGGTCGGGCAGCCGCTGCCGATACGAGACATCCGGGCAATGCGACACCGCGTCGCAGACCGGGGAGGGCGATCGACGGCGGCGCGCCGGTCGGCCAGGGAGCGCCAGCGCGCCAGTGTCTTGCTGGGGACCTGTCCATGTCGCATCGCGCCCGTTCGCATTCGTTGCTGTTGCCGTGGCTGCTCGCTGCCGTGGGCCCCTCGCTGGCCGCCGACCCGGCCACCGCCGCATCCTGCACGACGCCGGACGACCTGCCGGCCTGCGTCGCCGACCTCACCTCGCGCGACCCGGCCGCGGCCCTGCGCATCGGCGAGCCCGCCTGGCAGGCGAGCGTGGCCGCTGCGCCGGATGTCGCGCTGGGCCTGGTGCTGGTCGACGCCGCGAGTGCCGCCGGCCGACGCGATGCCGTGATCGAGATCGGCAGCGCGCTGCGCACCGGCGCGCACCTGACGCCCGAGCAGACGCTGCGCCTGCTCAAGAAGCTCAACGGCGCCATCGGGCAGGCCCGCGATGCCGCGCGCATCGCCGAACTCGAAACCGAGACCGCGCGGCTGGAAACTCGTCTCGGCGGCGAGCAGGACCTTGCCGAACTGTGGCGGCAGCTCGCCGCGTCCTACTACAACATGGGCGCGCAGGACGACGCCTTGCGCGTGGCGCGCATCGCGCTGTTGAAGGTGCCCACGCACCCGCACCTGGTGGAATACAACGCCAACCAGATCGTCTTCATCATTTCCGCCCAGCAAGGCCGCATGCCCGAGGCGATCGAGGCCTTGCTGGAGGTCGAGCGCGTGGGCAAGGCGCTCAACCGCCCGGCCGACCCGGCCTTGCTCCAGAACGCCACCGGCGTGTTCGTCTACGCCCAGGACTGGCCCAAGGCCATCGAGTACGGCCGTCGCGCGCTGGCCGCCTACGACGCCAAGCCCCGGCCCGGCCTGCCGCGTGCCGAGATCCTCAGCAACCTCGGCTCGGCCTACGAAGGCGCCACCCGCCTGGGCCAGGCCGAAGCGCTCTACCGCCAAGCGCTCGACAGCGCCCGCGCCGAGGGCGCCTCGCCCGTCGCCGCCCTCAACAACCTGGCCAACGTGCTGCGTCGCCTCAATCGTCCGCGTGAAGCATTGCCGCTGCTGCGCGAGGCCGCGGACGCGATCGAAGGGGCCGGCGACAACGGCGATGCCGCGATCGTCTACTCCAACATCGGCGCCGCCCATGCGGACCTGGGCGAACACGAGGCTGCGGCCGTCGCGTTCGAGCGCTCGCGTGCACTGTTCGCCCAGTCCGACAACGTGCCGCGCCGGCTGGAGCTCTACCCGCGCATGATCGACACCCTCGATGTGCTGGGCCGCCACCGCGAGGCGCTTGCGCTGATGCGCGAATACAAGGCACTCAACGACGCATCGGTGAACGTCGAATCGCGCACGCGCATCGCCGAACTCGAATCGGCCATCGGCCTGGCCCGCAAGGAGAGCGAACTGGCCGCCGTCGAGCGTGCCCGCGCCGACGAACAGGTCGCCTTTGCCGCGCTGCAGACCAGCGAACAGCGCCAGCGCAGCATCGTCTACGGCCTGCTGGCGGCCCTACTGGCGCTGGGCACCTTCGTCGTACTGAAGCTGCGCGAAGGCCGCCGCCGCCGTCAAGCCAACGCCGAACTCGCCCGCAAGAATGTCGAGATCGAGGCCCAACACCGCGAACTCGAACTGCTCAACGCCGCGATCCGCCGCCAGAGCGAGGAAGACGCATTGACCGGCCTGCGCAATCGCCGCTACGTGCAGACCTGGTTGGACACGCGCGTCGCCGCCCAGACACAAGGTCAAGTGCAGGCACCGATGCTCGTCGCGCTGCTCGATCTCGACCACTTCAAGCGCGTCAACGACCTGCACGGCCACGAAGGCGGCGACCACGCCCTGATGCACCTGGGCGACATCCTGTGCGACTGCGGCCGCACCGGCGACGTCATCGCCCGCTGGGGCGGCGAGGAGTTCCTGTGGATCTGCCCCGGCAGCACGTTGGCTGACGCGCCCGCGCTGTTCCGCCGCCTGCGCGAACGCCTGCAGGCCGAACCGCTGGTGCGCCCCACCGGCACCGTCGTGCTCAGCGTCTCGATGGGCGCCAGCCTATTTCCCGCCCACCCCAGCCGCAGCGGCGACTGGCCGCTGAGCCTGCGTATCGCCGATGCCGCGCTGTATCGCGCCAAGCACGAAGGCCGCGGCCGCTGGGTGGGCTATGCCGTTGCCGGCGACGGCCCGCTGCTGGCCGACGACGAACTCGACCTGGCCGTGGACCTGCTGGAAACGCGGGGGCGGCTGCGCCTGGTGGGGGATGTGGCGCCTATGACGGTGTAACGGGGCGGGCAGGGCGGACGATGCAAGGCTGCTGTCACGCCGAGGTGTAGGCCACGCCTCTCCTTTGCTGATTGCAAGCGCGCTCGACTTGCAGCTTCACGCTCAACGCCGTCGGTGTCTCGGTTGTCATCGTACCTGTGACCCTGAGGCCATATACGGTCTGAAACGCACGCAGCGCCGTTTGGATCCCGAGTCTGACGAATGCGACCGGTGCGAACTGTGGGACCGGTGTGAACGATGGCTTCGATGGCCTGCATGGAGGTTGTCGAGCCCGGCGTTGAGCGATGAGCTCAATACAGTCGAATACTTGGCATCAGCGGCGACGAGTCCAGCAGGTCTGTCGGGCGCTGTGGGGGGCTTTGGCGCAAAGGCGCTTGTAGATTCGGCCCATAAATAGTGTGGGCGATCTGCCGCCCGTGGTGTCCACTGCGTCATGGAGAACGAAGGCGCACGCCGACTTAGCCCGTCAGAGCAACACGAACGTCGCCGGCAGGTCATCCGCAGCTGGAAGCGGGGCATCAACAAAAGGCTGATTGGCCGTGATGTTGGCTGAGCTACTCAGCGGTCCGCAAGATCATCGACCGGTACGAAGCTGGTGGGCCGAAGTCGCTGGTACGGCGCACACGCGGGCGCAAGGCAGGCGAGCAACGCAGGTTGAGCACCGGGCAGGAAGAGCACATCCAACGGCTGATCTGCGAGCGTCGGCCCGAGCAGCTGAAGATGGTTTTCGCGCTGTGGAGCCGGCCTGCGGTGAAGTATCTGGCGTATTGGGGATTCACGCCACAGAAGCCGATTCGGCGTGCTTATGAGCAATCGCCGCAGGCGGTGAGGGTTTGGCTGGACGATGAATATCCGGCCATCGCCAAGCGCGCGAAGGCCGAGAGTACCGAGATTCACTGGGGCGACGAGACGGGGTTGGAGGATAGGCGTGGCGCTTGCGTGTAGTGAGTTTGGAGACCGCGCGCCTCTTGGCAGCCAGCGGCTTTGCAGGCAACCTGTGTGCATGACGATGAGCGAGTTCGAGATCCACCGTGTCGAGCGGCTGCTGGCCGGTCTCGTGGAACGCAAACGCCCGCCACCGCATCTCCGCCCGCAGTTGGACCTGGCCTGGCGGCGCGAGGGGCATCGGTTCGAGGTGTTCGAAGTGCGGGCGCGCTGGCAAGGCGCTCCGGGCGAGACCATCGAGAACCCTGTGGCCCGTACTACCTGGGTCAAGAGCCGCCGGCTCTGGCGGCTTTACTGGATGCGTGCCGACGGGAAATGGCATCGCTACGACCCCTTACCCGAGGCCAGGACCCTGGAGGCAGTGCTCGAGGAAATCGAGGCCGACCGCTTCGGATGCTTCTGGGGGTGAAGCGGAGCCTCGTTTGGCGCGGCGTGTCGGCATCGCGCGACCACCATGGTCTGAAACGCCGATAGCGGCGTCATGGCGCGCTCCTGCGCTCGTGGTGGCGCCTCAGCGCGGTTTGCGCTTGCGGCCACGGCCGGGGCGCTGCGTGTCCAGCCCCAAGCCGCCCGACAGACCGAACAAGGTTTCGAACTGTGCCAACTCGGCTGCAGCCTCCCGTTCCTCGGCGCGGAAACGCGCCTGCAGTCTGCGGGTCAACATGTCCACGCGCCGCGCATCGCCGAGTGCATCGATCTCGTCCTGGATTTCCTGGCACCACTGCCGGCACTGGGCGATGCGCATCCGCAAGGCACGTTCCAGCTCGCTGCGGCGAGGCCGGGCACCGATCAGGTCCATCTCCATCGCCACCGGATACAGCAGGGCGTCGAGCTCGCCGTCCAGGGCCTGCGCCTGATCGCGCAGGACCGCGTTGTAGTGCTTGAGCCGCGCTGGCGGCAGCGCGGCCATGTGCGCCGCGTCGATCTGCTCGATCTGCAGTTGCAGGGTCAACAGCTGCAGCAGATCGTTGGCGCGGTAGGCGCGGTTGACTTGCTGCATCAGCTCGGTTTTGCGCGCACGTTGCGCAGGATCGGGCTCTCGGTCGGGATGCAGGCTGGTGATCAGCTTGCGGAAGAGCTCCTTGACCGACTGGCTGGCTTCGCGCTCGGCCTGTGCCCGACGCTCGGCGGCCGCCCGCGTGCGTCCGTCGACCGGCTCGGCTTCCTGCTGCTCGGCCTCGCGCTCGCGTAGCCGCGCCTGGACGTGTTCGAACAGGCTCTGCGCGTCCTCACCCTCGTGGCCATCGACCACGTCATCGCCCAAGAGCCCGCCCAGCATCGTTTCGGCCATCGCCTTCTCGAATACCCGGTCATGGTCGCGCAGTGCCTCGATGTCGTCGCCGGTGTGCTTGCGCAGCAGTGCGGCCAGTTCCGCCTCGTCCGGGCCGTCGTGGATCTGGAGCAGTTCGAGCGCGCGCTCGCCGAGGTAGGTGCGCAGGGTGTCGCGCTGCGCCTTGCGCAACTGCGGCTGTGCATCGGATGCGAGTGCGGCGTCCAGGCGGCGTACCAGCTCGACCTCGGCCGCGTACTGCTGCCGCCGCAGCGGCGCGTACTCATCGGTCATGCGCTCGGCATAGGTGTCCAGCCACGCCCGCCAGTCGGTGAGTTCGGTGCGCTTGCGTTCGATCTGCCCGACCAGGCGCGCGAAGGTCTTTTGCTCGCGCGTGGGAGCCGGGCCGGGCGTGGCGAGCGCGACCAGTGCATGGCCACTCGAGTGGGGCGATGCGGCCGCGCCGTGCGATGCCTTGGCCGATGCTGTCGCCTGTGGCTTGGACGGCTCAGGCCCCGGCGCCGCAGCGGCGCGTCCGGATGGCGGCAGCAGCGCATCGTTGGCGTAGCGGCCCTGCGCACGCAACTGCGACAGTGTGGTGGTGTAGCTGCGGCGCAAGTCCGGGCCGAGCCAGGCGCTGCTCAACAGCAGCGAATCGCAGACCAGGATGCCGCGATAGGGCAGTACCGCCGTCTCGACGAATAAGCCGGAACCGCCGGTGATGTCGCGCAGCCGTTGGGTCAGGCCGAGCACACCGTAGGCGACATCGCCTTCTGGATCGATGAAAATCGAATGGCTGCGCGTGTCGCGCAGGTAGACCCAGCGCTGAACGTGCAGCGCTCGCATTGCGTGCAGCAACTCGGCGTCCAGCGCCGTGCCGGCCTTGCGCAGCGTCTTGATCGCGGTCTCGAGCAACGCCGGCTCGCGGACCAGACGCGCGCGCGCATCGACCAGATGCTGGTGGAAGGCATCGCCGTCGGGCGGCGGCCCGCCGATCTGCAGCAGGACCGCCTTGTAAGTCTGGATGAACGTCTGGGCCGAGGCCGGATCGAGCATCAGCGGTTGCGAGGCGGCGCGGGTCGTGTTCGCAGACCGTTCCGCGCTCGGGGCCTTCGCCGCGTTCTCAGTGACCGACGGCAGCTTCCAGCGCCGCGCAAGCTTGACCAGTGCGGCATTGATCGCCTCGACATCGCAGGCATCCGGGTCGAACCCCTCGCCGAGCCATTCGCGCAGATCGTCGTGATCCTCGTGATCGGGATCAGCCAGCGCATCGCGCAAGTGCGCATAACCTGGCGGGCCGCCGCAGTCTTCCGGCGGGCAGGCGCCCGTCGCGCCCAGGCAATGCAAGGCGACCGTGGTCGGTGCAGGCGCGTCCACGGCCTCGACCACGATCGCGTGTTGCCAATCGTCGCCGAAATCGTAGCAATACCCGAACCGGCTGCCGGCATGCGGCGCGATCTGCGACAGCGTGTGCGCCGCCTCGCTCAGCGGCGGTGGGCCGAAACCGAAGGTTTGCAGGCGCGGGCCGAAGCGCTGGCGATGGCGCCCCTTGCCAACAGAGAACTCGTGCAGATGTTCGTCCTGCCAGCCCATTACGACCTGGATGACGGTGTGCAGCCGGGCCAGCGACAGATCGGCGGGCACCAGACAGATGCGTTCGACAGGCGGCGCCACATGGTTGAGGCGGAGACGCAAGCGGTAGAGCGGTGCGGACATCGGAGCGGCGGAAGGATGCGAAGCGATGTGGAGGGACAGCATACTGCCGCCTCGGGCGGTGGGGGCAGCCCGGCCTGGGTGAGGGCCGGGCTGCTCCAACGTCGATGGCGCAGGGGACCCGTCCCGCGAGGTTATGGCTCGGTGTCGGTCGCGATATCGAGCCGGACATTTGCCGGAGGGCGTCAAGCGCCGCGTCGGCTCTGCGCCCCTATGCAGGACGAACAACGATCTGCATTTGTTGCGCTCGCTACTTGTCAGATGCCTGGGCTGCATCGAGCTTGTGCTGCAGGCGCTCCCTGACGGCATCCGGGTGGCCTCAAGCAGCTACGCGCCGACATGGGGGACGATCGGCGGCTGTGGTCGCGTACTGAGGGGGGGGCAGGGCGTCCGCCTCGTGCCTCAGCGCGCGACAGGCGTCGCCGTCACCTCGATGGCGGCATCGCCCTGCAGCCGCGCCACGACCTCGGCCGCGCGCGTGGGTTCGTAAGCGATCGCGACGAAGCGCAGCACCGCCCCGGTGCCCGTGCGTTCGAGCGACGGCGCTGCGTAGGCGCCGCCCAGCGCGGCGATGGCCTCGATGTCGGCTGCATTGCGCGGGTGCACCGCCTTCCCATCGACGGCATCGGCGAAGCGCGCCACCACGTCCGCCCACCAGTCCGTCGGTGCGTCCGCACCGCAGGTCGAGAGCAACCGGGCCAGCCCCGCGGCGTCGCCTGCCGCCACGACCGTGCCGTCGGGCAGCGTGGCGAGCGCCCGCTCAGGCGCATCGAAACGGTCCTTGGCGAGCGCGGTGTGGAACTGGCAGCCGGCATGGTCGAGCCGCGTGTTGCGCAGGATCTCGATGTCCTCGCCGTGCGTGCCCGCAGCCGTGGCCGCCTCGAGCAAGGCATCGTGTCGGTCGGTGTGGTCCATGGTCGTATCCCGTGCGCAGGCGGTGGTGGCGAGCGCCAGGAGCAGGGCGGAGCCGAGCATCCTGGCCATATCAGGCGGGGTCATGCGTTGTCGATATTGCCGGGCGGCACCGGCGCATCACCGGTGGGATCGGCGTACTGCGAGGACGGCAGATCCACCTGGTCCTGAATGTACTGCTTGAGCTCGTCATGCGTCGCATTCTCCGGCACCGGCACGCCGGTCATCAATGACAACTGCTCGGCGAACTTCAATGCCTCCTCGGGGCTGCTGTCGATCGCGGCCTCCGACCTTGCGCGGTAGCCGCCGGTGATCTGGTTCTGCCAGCGGTCCATCGCCTCGGCGTTCGTCGGCTCGCGCCCGAACTCCGCCTTGAAGCCCGTGTACCAGGCCCGGTACTCCTGCTCCAGGTATTCGAAGGTGTTGGAGACGCGGTCGCCGGCCAGGATGTGGTTCACCTCGTGGGCGACCGTGTGCAGCACCACGTGCTTGGAGTTGTAGGTCTCGTTCAGCGGTCCATTGCCGGCGTTGACCATGTTGGCGTTGAACGTGATCGTGCCGTTGCCGGCCGTCCCGTACAGGCCGAAATTGGAGTTGATGTCGCCTTTGTAGCTGTCGTCCCAGGCGAACACGATGTCCGAATCGGGCGAAAGCACATGGTCGAGCGTATTCGCGTTGATCTGCGCATCGCCCGCATCGTTCTGCGAGATGTACGCGATCGCCTTGAGCGTGCGCTGCTTGTCGTCGAGGTCGAAACCCTGGAACCAGTCCTTCGCCAGCAGCCGTTCGATGTTCGCCACCGAGCGTCCGTCGGGATAGTTGGCCGCTTGACTCAACACCGCCGTCTGCTCGGCAGCGCCCAGGCCCTGGAAGTCCCCGCTTTCGAGCAGGGACTTCAGCGCGCCTGGCAGGGCGGTGTCATCGGCGCCACGCCCCTCCAGCGCCGTACGCACCAGCCGCTGGTCGGACGCCGACAACGCCTGATACTCGGGCGACTGCAACACCGCGAACTCGGTGAGCTTGGCCTGCTGCTGCGCCGGAGGCAGTGCCTGGAAGGCCGGATCGCCGATCAGCGCCTGCAGGTCGCGTGCCACATCGGCTTGGGCGCCGCCATCGCGCAGCGCCTCCACGACCAGCGCCCGCTGCTCTGGCGATAGCGCCTGGAACGCCGGGCTGGACTGGAGCGCGGTCACGGCCTCCCAGGCATCGCCATCCATGCCGGCCAGCACCTCGCCGACGGGCCGGCCCTCGGTGCCGGACTGCAGCAGCCGGAGTGTGTCTTTGACCTCAGCCGGTACTCCCGGATCAGCGAGGGCCGCCTCGATGTCCCGCGCGCCGATCTCCCCGTCGCGCGCGCCCTGCACGAACGGATTCCACGACCCGCCGCGGCCGGCTGCCGTGTCCAGCAACTCGTCGTAGTACTCGCCCGACGCAATGGTTTCCAGCGCTGCTTCCAGGTCCTCACGGCTGATCCGGCCATCGGCGCCGCCCTTGCCGGCGCCGACATCGAGGAAGTTGCGCGACACCTCGCTGTCGAGCAGAAACTGCGCCGCATCGCGCAGGTCCTGCGGCGCGTCGGCATCCTGCGCAATGCGTTCAAGGTCTCCCTCGCGGATATTGCCGCCGCCGAAGACACTCAACAGGCCCGTGCGCCCGTCAAGCACCTGGTCGTAGTGGGTGAGCAGGGTGTTGGTGGCGGACTGGAGGGTGGTCATGACACGGCGTTTCCATACGGGATGTTGTGACGCTATGCCGATAGCTGGCCCGATGAAAGCTGGGGCGTGTCCCAGGGGATCGCCATCCCAGACATAGCGTGAATGGGCCGGGTTGAAAAAGCCGTGTCCAGCGCGGATGATGCATCGCAATTGCAACGCAAGGTGCCGCATGAAGACTGCCACCCTCCCATCTCTGCGTGTCGACCCCGCACTCCGCCAAGCGGCGGAAGCCGTGCTGCAGGAGGGCGAGACGCTCTCGAGCTTTGTCGAACAATCGGTACGCGCCCAGGTCCAGTTGCGGCAGCAGCAGGACGCCTTCATTGCCCGCGGCCTGGCTGCGCGTGAGAGCGCACGACGCTCCGGAAAATACGCCTCCGCGCACGACGTTCTTGAAAGCCTGAAGAACCGATTGGACCAAGCTCGGGGAGTTTGATTCTTGGCGTTCGACGTTCGTTTCACGGAAGAGGCGCAAGACGACCTTGAGCGCCTCTACGACTGGCTGCTGCAACGCGCAGACGGTGACTTCACTACGGCCGAGCGTGCGCTGCAGGTGATTCGGGACGGCATGTCAGTGCTGGCAGTCGCGCCGCTCGCATGTCGAAAGGCGACCGCCCATGATCCCTTTCTACGCGAGCTAGTTATCGGTTTTGGCGCCAGTGGCTATGTGTTGCTGTTCGAAGTGGAAGACAGCCGGACTGTGACCGTGCTGGCGGTGCGCCACCAGCGGGAAGACGATTACCATTGAGTGGTATCGTGACGCGTGCGTATTACAACCTCACGCTCAACGCTGTCAGTGTCTCGGTCGTCATCGTGCCTGTGACGTTGAGACCGTAGGCAGCCTGAAACGCACGCAGCGCGGCTTGCGTCTTGGTGCTCATCACGCCGTCAATTGCGCCTGGGTCGTAGTTGCGAGAGAAGAGCGCAGCTTGGACACGCATGATCAGCATGCTCAGGTCTTCAGCATTCCGCCGCGGCGCCTGAGTCTGCAGAGTTGCCGGGCTCAAGCTGGTGCTCGTGGATTGGGTGCTTCGTGATTCGTCGAGTGGTCTCACCTGACTCGGTGTAGGCGTTGGCCGTGGCGGGGGGGTGTAAGTCGACGGTGGCGTGTAGGAGCGGTAGGAACTGCCCGAGCCTGACGAATGCGACCGGTGTGAACTGTGGGATCGATGTGAACTGTGGCTCCGATGGCCTGCGTAGAGGTTGTCGAGCCCAGCGTTGAGTGATGAGCTCAATACAGTCGAATACTTGGCATCCGCGGCGGCGAGTTCCAGCAGGTTTGTCGGGTGCTGCGGGGGTTCCGGCGAAAAGGCGCCTAATGCGCCGCTGGTGAGGATGAGAGCAGTGGACATCAGGCGGCCTCCAAGTTGAGTTCAATTGGGGTAATTGCTCGGCTCGTCCATTGGGGCGTTACCCAGGAGAAGAAGCCACCGCAACGATGCTTCACGGCGCACGCGGCACAAGCATCGAGGTAGTCGTTCTTCCAATTGGAGATGCTTTGGCGTGCAAATGACCAAAGCGACTTTGGAATAATGCACAAGGGCAGGTTGTAGAGCGAGACATCCAGTCCGCGATGGCTCAGGGCATCTACTGCACCTTGCAGTTGCGCGCTGTAGTCGGCCGGATCTGCCCAGAGTGCTGCGTGATGCGCCTTGGCAAAGCCGATCGGCTCGATGCCCATCAGCGCAACATGCTCGACGAACGGAAGATTGCGAAGAATGAAGCGAACGAGCGCCTCCAGACGCTCGAGCGATGGCTTCACCAGTACGATGCGGATCTCGATGCGTTGCCTGGCGGCCTCGAGTGCATACAGACCACGCAATGTTTGTGCGAATGCGCCCTCACTCTGGACCACATAGTCGTGCAAGGCGTAGTGGTCACCATATAGAGGGATGCCCCAGGTCAAGTGAGGGTGGATGCCCTCGAACTGCTTAGCGAGATCGGTGCTACCGAGAAGACGACCATTGGAAAGTACGTGCAAGTGGGTATCGGGGAGGCCCCCCGAGCACTTGGCTACAACACTGGCAAGACCATCGCCCAGCAGTGTCGGCTCTCCACCGCTGATGGCCAGCGATGGCTCAGTGGCATCGATGAGATCTACCAGATCGCAAAGATGCTGGATCCGCCAATCATCCTCGACTTGGCGCGGCGGCTGGGAACACATCAGGCAGTAGCTGTTGCAGCGCTCGGTGGCGAACAACACATTGCCGTTGTCACCACGGCGATAGCGTACAGCGGCGCGTTGACGGTAGGGATCGAGCTCAAGGACGTCGCCGGGCTTGGCGATGGCGCTGTCACCTTGCAGTGCCGCCACCGGACGCCCAGACGACCAGGGCTGCGCGAGCATGCCGTCTGGAACGACGTCCTCCCATGGATGGGCGCCAATGAGTGCGCCCCATCGTAGGTCGAGAAGTTCAGGCGTCATCGCATCCCTGGGAAGCGATCTCAGGTCCAAGGCCATCCGCTCAAGTGGGTACTGGCCCTCGGCGAGTTCGGTTAGGCCAGCGAGCTTGACGAGCAGCGGACTCGTCAGGCCGGTAATCTCAGCTCTGGTTTCAAGCGGCAGCATCGAGTGCGTCCTGTGCTTCGTGGCTACCGGTATTCCCGAAAGCCCAGCTTTCCAGCACATGGCGGTCCGTGGAATCTGCGGATTCGTAGCGTTGCAGCAGCAAATCGAACATCCCCATCTGTCGCTGGCAGAAGTCGCTTGTTGGGCGGTGGCCGGTGGTGTCACCCTGACGTGCATAGTGCTCAATGGGGTCTGCGCCGCACATCGGGACATAGGCGCACTCGCTGCAAGTAGGCAGTGATTCGGCAACGCCAGCAGCCATCAGGCTTGCCATGGCGGGTGAAGCCAACCAGTCGCTCACCGGCTGACCGACGTGGCCGAGCGCGAACGAGGTATCTCCCATGGCAGCCAACATGCGCGCCTCGTCGGATGGGTAGACCCGTCCATCGTAGTCGTAGATGACGGCGCCAAAGCCTCCGCCTGTAGGCGAGCGCAAGTCCACATAGCCGTGGCCAAAAGGGCCAAGAAGCTGCGAGAGCAGCAAGCTGGCAAACGTCTCATCCATGACGTAGCCGGAGCGATTGACTGCCAGCAGGTGCTCCAGCGCCTGCCTGTAGAACGCAAGATAAGTCGCTGTGCTGTAGCCATTGCGCTCGCGGGTCTTTGCGGCAAAGCCGTAGGGGCTCAGCGGACGCAGTGAGATGGAATGGAGGCCCAGCTTCCGATACTCGTCGATGATGGCTTCAGGCGCTTCAAGGCTGCGACGGGTCAGTGTGGTCAGCGCCGACACCGCATCATCCCCCAGCACTTTGCGGCCGCGCGCCATGCCCTCGACCGTACGCCGGTAGCTATCGCGCTCCGGCCTTGGACGATTGGCGTTGTGGAGCCACTCTGGACCATCGAGCGAGGTCGAGAGTTTGAAACGGTGCTCTTGGAGAAACGCCAGCTGGGCGTCGGTGAGGTCGTGCAAGGTGGAGGCCAGAACAAAACGTAATGCGCGCTTCTCGAAAATATTGCGCGCCACGATTCGCTCGGTAATGGCACGCACCTGGTCGAAATTGAGTAGGGGCTCCCCACCTTGGAACTCGATGGTCAACTCGCGCGAAGGCCATTCGAACAGGCGCTCTACCGCGAGACTGGCGGATTTCTGGTCAAGATCGAAGTCTGTCGCCGAGGTCTGTTGACGGGATACTTGGCAATAGTTGCAAGTGTGGTGACATCGCAGCGAGACCACGAAGATGTGAAGCGCCGGGCCTCCGAACAAGTAGGACTTCCGTGTCCGGTATTGGCTTAGTAACGGGGCAAACGTGCTGCGCTGGGGATCGATCACCGCTAGGTGACGCGCCTGTAGGTCGGCCAGCAAGGGGTCATGCACGTCCAGCGCGTGGTTGACGAACCGATCAAATTCGTCGCGGGGCATCATCAGCCAGTCGCCCGCCAGCGATGAGACGAACACGCGGTCGCGATCCCACGGAAGGCGACGAAAACGAAGCGGAAGCAGCCGGTAGCTCTGGGTAGAACCAGTAAACGAGTCTGGGAGGCGAAACTTCATGGCCTGCCATCCGTGCGCCGCGGCATCGCTTCGCGTAGCGCTGCACGGATCAGTTCCGCATGTAGATCGCACGTCTCTTCGCGAACAGATTGCCGCAGCCGTTCGTCCAGCGCGTCGTCCCGAAATCGGGCTTCCAAGTCAGACGGCCGCTCGACGCCGGCACGCGGTGTGAGCGCCACGCCTATCTCGTCCGCAGTGCTATGGACGGAAACGTGAAAGAAATTCGTATAGCGATGCGCCGTGCGCGCGATGATCTCGTCGCCGAAGAGACCGCGGTCAAACCGGATCGTGGAGCTGTCCATCGCTCATCCCCTGTGCCGCCCCCCGCGGCTTAGGAACTGTGCGCTAGGTCGCGATTTTGCGCAAGTGAAAATTCGGTGGGAAGCCGATTCAGCGCCAGAGCCCTATTCACGTTGCGTCGAGCGAACCGGCGCAACTTCAAACGCCTGTCAATCATCTGTTTTCCGGCTTCGGCGCAGATCGGGGAATTTGTGCGGGATGCGATTGATATCCGTCGCATACACATAGCACCCCTTCATCCCCCGGCTCATCAGCGTCTTATAGGTGTTACGAATGATCCGATCCACCCGCTCCCGGGTGGCCTCGGGGTCCTGCTTCATCAGCGTCTTGTAACCGCGAATCGAGCGGTCCATGCGTGAGCGGTGTTCGGGGGCTGTGACCAACTGGCCGTCGCGTGATTGCAGGTCCGGGCCGATGATCACGCCGACGTAGTCCAGCTCCAGGCCCTGACAGGTGTGGATGCAACCGACCTGTTCGACGGAACCATCGGCGACGATCCAGAGGCTTTCGTCCTTCGTCAGGTTCCATTGCGCGCGGTAGTCGAACGCCGGGATCACGATGTCGTCGGCGTTCGGGTTCTTCTTGCTGTTCCAATCCCAGCAGTAGCCCGCCACGACGCGCGACTTGTTGTTGACCTTGTTTTTCTCTCGGATCAGGTCGTGCAGCTCGACCGGTGAATCAACGATGCGGAAGTCGAAGGCATCGCGGTCGAAGTCCGGGTTGGCGGTCTCGCGCAGGCCCAGCCAGTCGTCGAGCCAGGCGATGTAGCCGTCCGAGCCGCTGCAGCGGAACTGCGAGGCCAGTTCCAGCATCGTGACCTGGGCGCCGGCGGCGTTGGCCCACTGGACGAGTTCGCTCGTGTGTCCGATATCGGCCAGGGTCACGATCTGGTCGTCGTCGACGAAGAAGATCGTGCACTTGGCGCTGCGGATCAGTTCCATCACCTGGTTCTGGCCGAGGTTGCCGTACAGGCCGCTCTTGGCGTTGAGGCGGTGGGCTTCGTCCACGACCAGCGTGTCGAAGACATGGGGCTCGGCGGTGTGGAACCGCCCGGAGCCCGAGAACAGCGCGCTGATCTCGGCTTTGCGCAGGTGACCGGCCAGCTTCTGCGCATAGACCGCGCGAGGGGCCGCGTTCTTGGAGACGTATTGGGTCAGCAGGCCGCGCTTGGTCAGTTCGACCAAGAGGTTCACCGCCACCACGGATTTACCGGTGCCCGGGCCCCCTTTGACAATGACCACTTGCTTGCGCTCGGGGCTGGCCTCCACAGACCGCGCCAGGCAGGTCTCGTAGACCACCTTCTGGTCGTCGATCAGCACGAATTCGCGGTTGCCCTTGAGCATCTTGACGACGCTGTCGGCCAGCATCTTGGACGGTCGGATGCGGCCGTTCTCGATCTGGTAGAGCAGGGCGCCGCCGTCGCCCTTGCGCACGTGCTGGCGGATGAACGCGCGCAGGCGCTCCAGTTCATCGTCGCCCCGCAGGAACAGCGGCGCCTTGTCGAGGTAGGGAGCGTAATGCGGGTGGCGGATGACGCCGTCATCGCGGTAGTTGTGCAGGTAGGCGCATGGCCGCAGTTCGGTGCCGCTGTCGTAGACGGCCGCGTTGAAGCCGTCGAGCAGGGCAGCGTAGGACCACGCCTGATAGCTGGGGTGTGGGCCTTCGGTCTCGCTGCGGCCGCCACGGTTGGCGACGATGAGGCCGTCCTTCTCGCTCAGTCGCGCGCTCGACCACTGTTTGAGCTCCACGATCACCACATGCGGTGTGCCGTTCTCGGCATGACCGGAGAGGATGAAATCGATGCGCTTGCCGCTTTGCGGAATGCCGAACTCGACGCCGACGCCGGTGTCGTCGGGAATCTGGCGGTCGCGCAGCACGCGTGCCATTTCGCGCAATGACCCGTGCCAGGCGCGGGACTCGCTCTCACTGGCGTAGCGCCCGGTCTTGCGCACGTACGCATCGCGGATCAGGTCCTCGATGTCGCGGTTGTCGCTGTCGTCGAGGAACTGCTGTTTGGTGGACTGGTAAACGATCACGCGGCCGGCTCCCCCCGGTAGGCCTGTGGCTAGAGCTCGGTGTACTTGGCGCTGCTGCCCTTGGCGCGCTCGACGGGATAACGCTCGGCATTGCGGGCGAGCTTGTCGCGTGCGGCGGTCAGGGGGTCGATGCCCAGTTTGTCGGCCAGTTGCAGCAGATAGAGCAGCACATCGGCGATCTCGTCGGCCACCTGCGCCGTGCGCTCGGCATCGAGCTGGCGGCTCTGCGCATCAGTGAGCCACTGGAAGTGCTCCAGCACTTCAGCGGCCTCGATCGATAGCGAGGCCGCGAGGTTCTTGGGGCTATGGAACTGCTCCCAGTCGCGCGCCTGCGCGAAGGCACGCAATGCGGCCTGGAGGGCCTTGATGTCCTGGCTCAAGCAGTGAGGTCCGTTCCCTGTTGGCTGGCAGTATAGCGATGAGATGGCCGTCACATACCACGGTTTAGATCCCGTTCGCCCATCTCTTCAAAATTGTAGTAATGTTGCTACACCCGGTTTGGAGCGCCCGTTATGACCACCTTAACTAGCCGCGAACTCAACCAAGATGTTGGCCGTGCCAAGCGCGAGGCTAACCACGGCCCAGTGTTCATCACCGATCGTGGAAAGCCTGCGCACGTGTTGCTGTCCATTGAAGACTATCGGCGATTGACTGGGCGCCGCCGAAGCTTAGCCGAGGCGTTGGCAATGCCGGGGGCGGCTGATATTGAATTTGATCCGCCGCGCCCGCGCGACGTACCGCGCCTTCATGAGTTCGATCTGTGAATCGCCGATATGTACTTGTTGGATACCAATGTCATATCCGAGCTACGTAAGGCGGCTGAAGGGAGAGCTGATCCGCGGGTTGCCGCATGGCAGGCCAACGTTGATGAGTTTGCATGCTTCCTCTCAGTTATCACGCTGCAAGAGTTAGAATTCGGCGTTCTGCGCCTTGAGCGGCGAGATGCTCCACAGGGCGAGACATTGCGAGGCTGGTTGAATCAACGTGTAGTTCCAGCATTCGCGGGCCGTATCCTGCCGATCGACGACGCCGTCGCATTGCGATGTGCGCAGCTTCATGTGCCGGATCCGAGGCCCGCGCATGACGCTTTGATTGCTGCAACCGCGCTGACACATGGCCTCAGAGTGGTGACGCGTAATGCCGCCGATTTTGCGCCGATGGGCGTCGACTTGCTTGATCCGTGGCAGTACAGAAGCGAGTAACTAGCTTGCGATTTAGGGCTTGACATCCCGTTCTTTCAGTAGCACGCTCGTCCATGGAGCCTCGAAACTCCGCACACAGCGGTACCCACCTCCGAAAAACCGGTGGGTTTTTTGTGCCTGAGATGTTCGCAGGTGCAACCGGCGCGATTGTCTGCGTCGGGAGGGCGGTGAATACAACACCCGAAAGGGGAATAAGCCCGCCGGCTGTGTGCGGTTTCGAGCCTCCCGACTTCCCGTCCACCGTGCGCGGTGGCGGGTACTTCCCATGGAATGGAGGCAAACGCGATGTCCAAGCATGACCATGATGATCAGCATCAGCCTGGCTACTTCGTACCGGAAGACAGCCGCACGCGGCTGCGGCAGCTGATCGAGCATATGCAGTTCTTGTCGGAACTGGCGCAGCCGCGCTCGCTGGCGGATGAGGAGCAAGGCATCCCGCAGGTGCGTGGCGGCGATGTGGCCACCTGCCTGACGCTGTTGGCCGAGCAGGCCGATCAGTTGCTCGAAGCGATGACGTGGCGCTCGTCGCGGGCGGCGCGGCAGGATGCGTACACGCCGCCGGAGGACGTGGAAGCTACCGAGGCTACGAGTGCCGATGATGCGCCGCACGAAGCCACGATGGGCGCGTACGCGAAGGCACGCGCAGCGGAGGCGTTTGATGTGCCGGACGACTTCGTGTTCGGGGTGACCATCGATCAGGCCGATGCGCTGGACCGTCTGGTGCAGACGCTGATGGCGCATGGCGATGTGCTGGCGTCCGGTCATGAAGGCGATCTGGCTGACGCCACGATCTCGACGCTGGGGCTGGCGATCTCGGAAGGTGCCGACACGGTGCGCGAGATTCTGGAGCAAGTGCAGGAGCAGCAGTTGCACGCGCCGTCGCGGCCGGCCACGGGTGTGCGTGAGCCGCGACCTGCCTATGGGGCCGCGCTGCACTGATCGGGTGAGGTGTGGGGCCGGGCGTGCGGCAACGTTGCACGTCCGGCTCCGATTATCTAAACTTCAGATTGATGGTGCAGGGAACCTCGGCTGGATGGGTGCCGCGGATGGCACGCGGCGGAGGGTTCCACGCCATGCACGTACTGACTTCTCTGGACTCACTGCACAGGAAGCTCAACGCCATGACAGCGCAAAGGATGAGGGCCGGCGTCACGCTGGACCAAGTGGATCGCCTCGACCACCTACTGCAATCGATCACCGCCCTGGGTGATGTGCTCGCGATGGGGGATGTGCCCGTGCTGCACAAGGAAACCGTGCCCACGATCGGGCACGCGGTCTTCCGGGCCGGGTGCGAGGCACGGGAGATTCTGGACACGTTCGACGTGCCTCGGCCCGACGCGGACGCGTCAGATGCAACGGTGGAGGAGAGCGACGACCCGATGGACGCCGCCGCTGCGGCGCGTGCCGCAAAGGAAGAGGATGTGCGACGCCGCCTCGACGAAGCGCGCACGCCAGAGGAACTTAACGCGGTGCTGGCAGACAGCTACTTCGACAAGATCCGCCAGGTGCTGGCCGATGGGCCTGGGGGTGATATCGAGGACGAGGATGAGGATGAGTAGTTCGGTGGGGCTGGCCCGTGTCTTTCGATCGTGACGCGCGCGTGGTCCTGCCCATCACACCGAAACGCGTACGCATCGAGGCAAACCCCGACACCGCAGACCGGACATTTCCGATAGCGCGTGTCGGGCATGCCTTCGATGATTGAGCTCGACGCCTTCTTCGACGCAGTCACGCATAAGGCGTCGTCCCCCACACACGGAGGTGAGTGATGACCGGATCATCGAACGACACGCCCGAAGGCTTGGGCTACTACCTGTCGGTGGATGCGCAGTTCCGCCTGGAGCGGCTGCGCGTGTTCATGCGCTTTATCGCGCGGTTGGCGGAGCCGCGCACCAGTGACGACGACCCGCCGCAACTGGACTGGCAGGAACTGCAGTTCTGCATGGAGCAGTTGGCCGAGCAGATCGACAGCGTGATGGAGGTGCTCGACTGGCCGGCGCGGCGGAATGCGGCTGACCACGTTGACGGGGATGCAACGTCCGCGTCGTTCGACGAGGACGTGCACGACGCGGTACCTGCCGAACGTGCGGCCAAGACGGCACGGCCCGGCGACCAGGCGTCGCGCGCGTCGACCGGCCAGGCTGAGGACGCACCTGCGGCGACCTCGTTCGGCCAGTGCACGGACGGCGAGCCGTTTGTCTTCGGCCTCACGACGGACCAGGCCGATGCATTGGGGCGGCTGTTGCAGACGATTGCCGCCCATGGCGACGTCATCGCCTCCGATCACGCGGACGACCTCGCCGACGACACCTTGTCGACGTTGGGTCTGGCGATCTCCGAGGGCGCGGATGACGCCCGTGTGCTGTTGGATCAGATCGAGGCGCAGCGCCTCGGCGTCGCCTCGCGGCCGATCCACGGCGTCGAAGAACCCCGGCCTCGCTATGGCGCTGGCGTGGTGCAGCTCGCACATCGCCGCACCCATCTGCGCACGGCCGCACCGGCGTATCAGGTGCATTGATCGGAGTGGCGCTGCCGGACGCGGCACGGCGTCCGGCAGTGCCAGTTCCTCTTAGGGCCGTGCAGGGCAGGCCGGCGGCGATCGCCAGCAGCACCAGCGCGAGCGCGCCGACGAGGTTGGCCAGCCAGACCACGCTCCAGGCACGCAGCAGACGCGTCGAACCGAGGCGGCGCTGGGCGAGCGGCAAGGTCATCAGCGTGTTGCCGGTGAACAGTTCGGCGCCGGCCAGCAGCACCAGGATCAGGCCGAGTGCGAAGCCGGTGCCGATCGCGAGTTGCGTGGGGCCGTAGGGCAGGTCCTCGGTGCCGGCGCCGAGCAACGCGGCCATCAGGCTGCCGAAGCCGATGTAGACGCCGGCCAGGATGCCCAGGCCGATCATCGCGCCGAGCGGCCGATGGGCCTTGTCGACGCAGGTCTCGGACAGGGTCTTGGCGATGGCCTCGGGCGGTGGCATCGCAAGGGCAGGCGTCGTCATCGGCGCGGTCCGTGCGGAGGGACAGATGTAGCGGATGCGCGGTGAATGCAGCGGCCAGAGCTTTTTTCGCGAACGGCGGCCCCCATCCCAACCTTCCCCCGCGCGCGGGGGAAGGAGACCCGGTTCCTCGCCGTCTGGTGCTCCCGTGGCAATCTTCCCGCGCGCGCGCGGGAAGGAGACGGGCGGTCGCTCGCGTGGTCGCCTCCACCGCGAGCGGAGAAAGGAAACACGCGATGATCTTGATCGTGACCTTCCCCGCGTGCGCGGGAGATCGGTGCCGTGGGCACCGGCACGACACGCACGAGACGAGATTGTCGCCTTGTGCGTGTCGATGCAGAGCGCCGGATCTGCCAGAGAATGACGTCAGGCGACGTCCGGCAACCCCGGCAGCAGTTTGTCGAGTGTGATCGGGTAGTCGCGCACGCGCACGCCGGTGGCGTTGTGGATGGCGTTCGCGATCGCGGCGCTGACGCCGCACAGGCCCAGTTCGCCGACGCCCTTGGCCTTCATCGGTGAGCTGTCCGCGTCGGCTTCGTCCAGGAACACGACCTCCTGCTCGGGTACGTCGGCATGCACGGGCACCTCGTAGCCGGCGAGGTCGTGATTGACGAAGAAGCCCAGGCGCTCGTCGACGGCCAATTCTTCAGACAAGGCGGCGCCGATGCCCATCGTCATCGCGCCGATGACCTGGCTGCGCGCCTGCTTCGGGTTGAGGATGCGGCCGGCCGCGCAGACGGCAAGCATGCGGCGCACGCGGGTTTCGCCGGTCAAGGCGTCGACGCCGACTTCGCAGAAATGTGCGGCGAACGTCGACAGCTGTTTGCGCTTGTCGAGGTCGCCGAATTCGATCGCGTCTTCGACGACGATCTGGCCGTCGCCGGCCACCTCGGCGAGCTTGACCGCACGTTCGCCGCCGCGCACTTCGCCGTCGACGAACTCCACCGTTGCAGGGTCGAGATCGAGCCGGGTCGCGATCACTTCGCGCAGTTTCATGCAGGCGGCATAGACGCCGGCGGTCGCGCTGTTGGCGCCCCACTGGCCGCCGGAGCCTGCGGACGCCGGGAAATCGGAATCACCGAGCTTGACCTCGATCTGGTCGATCGACAGGCCGAGCGTCTCGGCCGCGGTCTGCGCGATGATCGTGTAGCTGCCGGTGCCGATGTCGGTCATGTCGGTTTCGACCGTGACGCGGCCGTCGGGGTGCAGCCGCGCACGGGCGCCGGACTTGGTGACCGGTGCGTTGCGGAAGCCGACGGCCATGCCGAGGCCGACAAGCCAGCGGCCATCGCGGACGCTGCCATGCGCGGCACGGCGATGCCAGCCGAAGCGCTCGGCGCCCTGGCGCAGGCATTCGACGAGCTGGCGCTGCGAGAACGGCCGCTCGGGTTTCTCGGGATCGACCTGGGTGTCGTTGCGGATGCGGAACTCCACCGGGTCCATGCCGAGCTTGTCGGCCATTTCGTCCATGGCGATTTCCAGCGCCATCAGCCCGGGCGTCTCGCCCGGCGCACGCATTGCGTTGCCCTCCGGCAGGTCGAGCGTGGCCAGCCGCATCTTGGTCATGCGGTGTTCGCCGGCGTAAAGCAGCCGGGTCTGCTGCACCGCGACTTCCGGCCCGCCGCCAGGCAAGTCGCCCGACCAGCTTTCGTGCCCGATGGCGGTGATCCGCCCATCGCGACCGGCGCCGATGCGGATGCGTTGCTCGGTGGCGGGGCGGTGGGTGGTGTTGTTGGCGATCAGCGGTCGATGCAGGGCGACCTTGACCGGACGCTTGGCGGCGCGTGCGCCGAGTGCGGCGAGGATGGCGTCGGCGCGCACGAACAGCTTGCCGCCGAAGCCGCCGCCGATGTACGGCGAGACCAGGCGCACTTTCTCCGGCGCAAGCCCCAGCGTGCGGGCGACGTCGCCGCGGCTCCAGGCGATCATCTGGTTGGAGGTCCAGATCGTTACATGGTCGCCGTCCCAGGCGGCGAGCGAGGCCATCGGCTCCATCATCGCGTGCGACTGGTCGGGCGTGGTGTAGGTCGCATCGAGCGTGACTTCGGCCGATGCGAACGCGCTGTCGAAATCGCCGACCGCGGTATCGGCCGGCGTGTCGCCGTCCGGCTTGATGGCGCGGTCCTTTTCGGCATGCAGCGAGAAGCGGCCGGGCTCGCGCGCATAGGTCACGCGGACCAGGGCGGCCGCCGCGCGCGCCTGCTCGAAGGTCTCGGCGACGACCAGCGCGATGGCCTGGTGGTAGTGCTCGATCGCCGGGCCGCCGAGCAAGGTCGCGGTGTTCATCCTGCCTTTGCCGAGCTCGCCGGCGTTGCGCGCGGTGACGACTGCCAGCACGCCCGGCGCGCGTTCTGCCGCCGAGGTGTCGAGTGCGGCGATGCGGCCCTTGGCGATGTCCGCGCCGACGACGTGGCCATAAGCGGCGCGCTCGGTGACGTCGTGCCATTCGTAGGCATACGGGGCGGTGCCGGTGACCTTGTGCGGGCCGTCGATGCGGTCGAGCGGCTGGCCGACCACGCGCAGGCGGTCGATCGGGTTGCGGCCGGCAGGGGTGTCGAATTTCATGCGCGGGTCTCCTGTGCCTCGACGAGCACGGCCGCGATCGTGCGCTGGGCGAGCGTGAGCTTGAAGCGGTTGTCGTCGGTGGGCGTAGCGCCGTCGAACAGGCGCGCCGCGACGGCGGTTGCGCCGTTGGGCAGTTCGGCATCGGCGGCCTCGCTGCGCCAAGGCGTGTGCGCGACGCCGCCCACGGCGATGCGGCCGCGGCCATCGTCGTGCACGATCGCCGCGACCGACACCAGCGCAAAGGCGTACGAGGCCCGGTCGCGGATCTTGCGATAGAGCTGGCGACCGCCCACCGGTGGCGGCAGCGCGACTGCCGTGATCAGTTCGCCGGGGGCGAGCACGGTCTCGCGCTGCGGCGTGTCGCCCGGCGCGAGATACAGATCGGCGAGCGCGATGTGACGTTCGCTTCCGTCGGGCTGGACGGTCTCCACGACCGCATCGAGTGCGCGCATCGCGACCGCCATGTCGCTGGGATGGGTGGCGATGCAGGTGCGACTGCCGCCGATGACCGCGAGCTGCCGGCTGTAGCCGTCCAGCGCGCCGCAGCCGCTGCCGGGCAGGCGCTTGTTGCAGGGCTGCGCGGTGTCGTAGAAGTAGGGGCAGCGCGTGCGTTGCAGCAGGTTGCCGGCAGTGGTCGCGCGGTTGCGCAACTGGCCGGAGGCGCCGGCGAGCAGGGCGCGCGACAGCACCGGATAGTCGCGGCGCACGCGAGCATCGGCGGCAAGATCGGTGTTGCGCACCAGGGCGCCGATGCGCAGGCCGCCATCGGGCGTCGCGTCGATGGTATCCAGCGCCAGGCCGTTGACGTCGATGAGCTCGGCAGGCGTCTCGATCTCGAGCTTCATCAGGTCGAGCAGATTGGTGCCGCCGGCGATGAACTTCGCGCTGGGGGCGCGGGCGACGGCTGCGGCGGCTTCGGCCGGGGACGTGGCACGCGTGTAGTCGAAGGCCTTCATGCGTCAGCCTCCGTCGCGCGGCGGCTACCGGCCACGTCCTCGATCGCGTCGAGGATGTTGGCGTAGGCGCCGCAGCGGCAGAGGTTGCCGCTCATGCGCTCTCGGATCTCGTCGGGGCTGAGCGTAGGACGCGCGGTGAGGTCGCCGGTGACATGGCTCGGAATGCCGGCGCGCACTTCGTCGAGCACCGCCACCGCCGAGCAGATCTGCCCGGGCGTGCAGTAGCCGCACTGATAGCCGTCGTGCTTGACGAATGCGGCCTGCATCGGATGCAGGCGCTCTGGCGTGCCGAGGCCTTCGATCGTGGTGACCTTGGCGCCGGTGTTCATCACCGCCAGCGTCAGGCAGGTATTGATGCGGCGGCCGTCGACGATCGCGGTACACGCACCGCACTGGCCGTGGTCGCAGCCCTTCTTGGTGCCGGTGAGCTGCAGGTGTTCGCGCAGCAGGTCCAGCAGCGTGGTGCGGGTGTCCACCTCGCGCTCAATGCGGCGGCCGTTGACCTCGAGCGTGACGCGCTGCATGACGGGTGGGCGGGGCGGCGCAGCAGTCACGGATGCGGTGGCGGCCTGGGCGATGCCGGGCGCAGCGACAGCGCCGGCCGAGGCCGCGCCTGCCTTGAGCAGTTCGCGGCGGGAGAGCGGGGACATGGCGGAATCCTTCTGGCTGGCGACCGGGGGCACGGGCTGGCGGGGATCGGGATGGGGCGGAATGCGTGCGCGGGGCGAGCGCACGCGAGCGGGATGCCAGCGAGCGTGCCGGTCGTGGCGTGTCGAGGGGATCAAGAACACGGCGGAATTTTGATCGGCGTGAGCGGTACGCCTATTCATTCGCCGCAAGCGGATGCGATGTGCGGCCTTGCGGCGTGCTGGCGGTGGGGTCCCACCTGTCGCGACCGCCACCGATCTCAGCTGCACAGGGACCTGCATGCGCGCGGGCGTTCATTCGGAGAATGGGGCCGCGCTCGACCGTCACATGCGCTGCGCGTGCCTACGCGTGCACGCCGCGCCACAGCTGCAGTTGCGTGGCGATGCTCAACGCAATCGCGGCCGCGCCGCGGCCGCAACCGGGAACCCCGACCGGCGATTGCAGGCGCTCGGCGAGCGGGTCGCGATCTTCAGCGCGCAGCAACTTGAACAGGTCGCGCCGCCGACGCTCAGGGCCGAGCAGGCCGATGAAGGGAATGCGCGAATCTGCCAGTGCCTCGAGCGCGTTGCGATCGGCCTCGAAGCTATGGTGCATGACCAGCGCGACGTCGGCATCGGCATGCGCGGCGATCGCGGCGGTGGGGGCTGCCTCGATCACGTCGATATCCGGCGCAACACGGGCGCGCCAGGCATCGCGCGCATCGGCGACGACGACACGCCACCCCAGTGTGCGCAGCATCGGCGCCAGCACTGGCGTTTCCGGCCCGGTGCCGAGCACGAGCACGGCGGGCGCGCGTCGCACGACGACCGGCCAGCGGTCCACGGCGGAGGGCGGCACCGGTTCGCTGGGCAGGCGCCAATGCCATCGGCGTGCGCCGATGCGGCAGTCGATGTCGCCATCGCGACCGAACACGATCGTCAGGTCCTGGTGGTCGGCAAGCCAGGCCTGCAAGGCGGTGTCGATGCCCCGTAGCGCGGCGAGCGGCAACAACGCGATCAGTTGGCGCCCCCGACAGCCGACGGCCGAGCCGAGGAACAGGGCGCCATCGTCGGTCGTGTCGATCTCGAGCCAGCCCACCTGTTGGGTGGCTGCGGCGTCCATCGCCAACCGCGCGATCTCCGGTTCCAGGCAGCCGCCGCTGATCCAGCCATGCGGCCTGGCTTCGCCGAACAGCGCGAGCGTGCCGGGCGCGGCATAGGTCGAGCCCTCGGTCTCGACGACGACCGCCAGCACCGGGCGCTGACCTGCCGTCAGCGCATCGCGCGCGGCCTGCAGCACCGTGCCCGGGTCGCCGTCCGCGAAGCGGGATCGCGGCATCTGCGCACGCGGCAGCAATGCCGGCGCGGTCGGCATCGGCGGCGTGCGAAGTAGGGGGGCGACTGCGACCATCGGGATCGGGAAGGCCGGCAGCGGAGCGATGCCGGACGCAAGCGAGGGAGGTGCCAGCCTCTATCAGTGGGTGTGAAGGTGGGTTGTAGGGTGCGCGGGCGTCAGGTTTAAGGTCCAGGCGAAAGCGGCCCCCATCCCAACCTTCCCCCGTAAACGGGGGAAGGGGCACAGGCGTTGCCTATCCCGCTCGCGGGGGAAGTCGCCGCGCGCAGCGTGACGGGTGGGGGCAGCTCTTCGCCTGTCAGCCGCGGTGCGCGCGGTCGGCGCCGACCGCGGCGGCGCCGCGCAGCAGCATGCGGATCATCTTCGCGAGGTCGTCGACCAGGGCCTCGTCGCGCTCGGGCGGCGAGTCGAGTGCAGTGCCGCCCAGCGCGAACACCAGGCGGGTGATCGCGCGGGCCACCAGCGCGGGTTCGTGGAAGGCCGCGCCCTGGGCGGCGGCGATGCGCACCAGATCGGCGCGCAGTTCGTCCTCGAAGAAATGCAGTTGCCGGTCCACCGCGCGCTTGAATGCGTCCGAGCCCACGGTGCCTTCGCGCAGCAACACATGCAGCAGTTTGTCGTCGGCGCGCAGGCGTTCCATGAACGCCTCCAGCGACCCGCGCACGATGCTGCGGCCCGAGACCGCGCGCTTGCGGGCGTCGCCGACGATGCGGCGCAGCGATTCGCCGGCCTGGTCGATCAGCGCGACGGCCAGCTCGTCCATATCGTGGAACTGGCGGTAGAAGCTGTTGGGGGCGATGCCGGCTTCGCGCGCGACCTCGCGCAGGCTCAGCGTCGAGACACTGCGGTGCGGACCGATCAGGCGCAACGTCGCGGCAATCAGGTCGTCGCGCACGATGGTCGGCTTACGGCCGGGTTGACCGTCCTGAGCGGCGGGATCGCCGGCGGGCGCGGGGGCGGTGACGGTCAAAGGGAAAGCCAGATGGAGCGGGCGACCAGCATAACAGCGCCTCCGGACTCCCCGCCTGACCGCGGTCTGTGGGCGGCTGAACAATTAATGCACAACTGTATACACGCCTGTGCGGATGCCTGTACAGTCGCGCCATGTCCGCCGTCTCCCCGCTTGCTTCCCGCCCGCGCAGCCCGCTTCGTCGGCTTGCCGCGCCTTTCGTCGCGCCTCCGGTGTTCGACTTCTGGGCCCGCCGGCTGCATCCCACGTGGACCTGGGAGCGGCCGCTTGCACGGGTCGTCGGCCGAGTACCGGCCGCCGAAGGCGCGGTCACGCTGACCTTGCAGCCCAATCGTCACTGGACGGGGGCGCAACCGGGCCAGCACGTCAATCTCGGTGTCGAGATCGACGGCGTGCGCGTCACGCGCAGCTACAGCCTCGATGCGCCGGTCGGCGCCGATGGACGGCTGACAATCACGGTCAAGCAGGTCGAGGGCGGCCGCGTCAGTGGGCACCTGCTCGAGCACGCACGGCGCGGCGACGTGTTCGACATCGGTCCGGGCTTCGGCGATCTGGTCCTGCCGGAGGCGCCGCAGGGCGCCTGGCTGCTGTTGGCCGCTGGCAGCGGGATCACGCCGATGATGGCGCTGATCCGGCAACTGGCCGCGCAGGACATGCCGGTGCCGGTGACGCTGCTGTACTGGGTGCGCCGTCGTGCGCAGGCCTGTTTCGTCGAGGAACTCAGAACCCTGGCCGCACGCCATGCCGGCTTCGACATGCAGTTCGTGCTGACGGGCGAGGTGCCCGCGACCGGCGACGAAGCCGGCGGCCGTATCGATGTCGCGCTGCTGGAGACGCGGGTCCCCGATCTTGCGCAGCGCCAGGTGTATGCGTGCGGGCCCGGCGGCTTCGTCGCCACCGCGCAAACCTTGCTCGACGGGCGCGTGCCGCTGTTGCGCAGCGAGGCGTTCACGCCGCCGCCGAGTCCGCCGGTCGACGACAGCGGCACGGTGTCGGTGCATCTGGCGCGCAGCGGACGCGCGCTGACATTGCCGCGTGGCACCAACCTGCTCGCAGCGCTCGAAGCCGAGGGGCTCAAGCCCCGTTCGGGCTGCCGCATGGGCATCTGCAACACCTGCGCCTGCGGCAAGTCCGCCGGCGCCGCGCGCGACCTGCGTACCGGCCACGTCCACGGCGAGCCCTCGGCTGCGCTGAAGCTGTGCGTCAGCAGTGCGGTCACCGATCTCGTTCTCGATCTTTAGAAATTGCGGAGCTCCCTGATGTCCAAGACCACCGCCCGCCGCCTGGGCGCGCAGGAACTCGAAGCCTTCGGCGCCGAACTCGACGCGCTGCACACGCGCACGATGGCGCAGGTGGGCAAGGTCGATGCCGACTACATCCGTCGGATCGTCGCGGCGGTGCGCTGGACGGGCCTGGCCGGTCGCGCGCTGCTGATGCTCGGCGCAGTCGTCGGCGCCTTTGTCCCGTGGGTGCTGTGGGCGGCGTGGCCGGTGGGCGTGCTGCTGCTGGCGCTGGCCAAGATCCTGGAGAACATGGAGGTCGGGCACAACGTGATGCACGGCCAGTACGACTTCATGGGCGATCCGCAACTCGAGGGCCGGCGCTACGAGTGGGACATCGTCGCGACCGGCGACAACTGGCGGCATTCGCACAACTACCGCCACCACACGTATACGAATGTGCGCGGCATGGACGATGACATCGGCTACGGCCTGCTGCGGATCTTCCCCGAGCAGCGCTGGAAGCCGTTCTATCTGTTGCAGCCGCTGATCGCGCCGGTGTTCGCGCTGTACTTCCAGTGGGGCGTGGCGATCCAGGAACTGAAGGTCGGCCGCTGGTTCGCCGGCAAGATGCCCAAGGGCAAGCTCGCGCGCGATTTCGCGCCGGTCGGGCGCAAGATGGGCCGACAGCTGCTCAAGGACTACGTGGTGTTCCCGGCACTGGCCGGGCCGTTCTTCCTGCCGGTGCTGCTGGGCAACCTGGTCGCCAATGGCCTGCGTAACATCTGGACGTTCGTGGTGATCTTCTGCGGGCACTTCACCGCCGATGCGGAGGTGTTCCCGAAGGACTGCCTGCGCCAGGAGACCCGCGGCCATTGGTACCTGCGTCAGCTGCGCGGTTCGTCGAACATCGGCGGCGGCCGGCTGATGCATCTGCTGACCGGCAATCTGAGCCACCAGATCGAGCATCACTTCTATCCCGACGTGCCGGCGCATCGCTACGGCGCGATGGCGGTCGAGGTGCGCGAGATCTGCGCGCGTTACGGCCAGCCCTACAACACCGGTTCGCTGCTGCGGCAGTTCGGCCAGGTGACCTGGCGGATCGTGCGGCATGCGTTCCCAAGCCGGCCGCGCCGCGCCGCCGCGCCGCTGGTCGGCGCGCCGCAGCAGGCCTGACAGGCCGGCACGCGCCGCGCGGTCAAAGACTCGCGCGCAGGTCGGTCAGGGTCGCCATCAGCAGCATCGGATCGAGCGGCGAAGACTCGAATCCCACCTGCCGGTAGAAGCGGGCGGCGTCTTGCGACAGCGCGTGCACCAGTAGGCCGCGGATGCCGATGGTGTCGGCCGCCTGCAGGACGCGCAGCGCGGCATCGCGGACGAGCGCGCGTCCGATGCCGCGCCCCTGCAGCGATCGATCCACGGCCAAGCGGCCGAGGACGACGACGGGGATCGGCTCGGGCATGTTGCGTCGGAAGCGGCCCGGCGCCGAGGCGACGGCGACTGCGCTCGAGGCCAGTGCGTAGTACGCCATGACGCGTTCATCGGCGCATGCGACGAAGGTTCGCGACGCGCCGCTGGTCTGGTTGGCGAGCGCGCGCCGTCGCAACCACCGGTCCAGCCCGTCTTCGCCCGAGTCGAACGCGTCGACATCGTGCAGGGCGGTCAACGGTTCAGGAGCAGAGAGCGTCATCGCGTCTGCGTGGCGGTGTCCCAGGGGGCCGGGGTCTGCATGGTCGTACGCAACTGGACGTTCGGCTCGGGCGGCTGGTCCAGCCGCGTGAGGAAGGCAGCGTAGGCCTTGCTGTCGACATGGAAGGTCGCCTGGTCGAGCAGTGCTTCCTCGGCAGCGGCGCGGGCGGCTGCCAGCACGAACTCGGTGCGGTTTTTGCCGAGGGTCTTGGCGGCGCGATCGATCAGCGCCCGGTCCTCTACCCGGATCCGAAGATTCAAGGTCTCGCGCTTGATGGGGGGGCGGCTGGTGGTGGGCATGACGACGGGCCTAGCGTGGGCTGATGGAATCATCGCACAGGTGTAATGACGATGTCGTTACGCCGGGCCGGGGCGGCGCGCCGGCCGACGCGGCCGATACGGTGGCGGGTCGATAATGCCGGCCGCTTCCGCTTTTCAGGCCGCCCATGCCCAATCCGCCGTCGTCGACGCCTTCCGGTCCTGCGCAATGCGTGCGTGTGAGTGGCGCGCGCGAACATAACCTCAAGGACGTCGATGTCGACATCCCGCGCGATGCACTGGTGGTGTTCACCGGCGTGTCGGGCTCGGGCAAGTCGTCGCTGGCCTTCGGCACGCTGTTTGCCGAGGCGCAGCGCCGCTATCTCGATTCGATCTCGCCCTACGCGCGTCGGTTGATCGACCAGGCGGGCGTGCCGCAGGTCGATGCGATCGAGGGCCTGCCACCGGCAGTGGCGCTGCAGCAGGCGCGCGGCACGCCGACGGCGCGCTCGTCGGTGGGCAGCCTGACGACGATCTCCAATTCGCTGCGCATGCTGTATTCGCGCGCCGGCGACTACCCGCCGGGGCAGGCGATCATCTACGCCGACGGGTTCTCGCCCAACACCCCGGCCGGCGCCTGCCCGACCTGTCACGGGCTGGGCCGGATCTACGACGCGACCGAGGCGTCGATGGTCCCCGATCGCAGCCTGACGATCCGCGAGCGCGCGGTCGCGGCTTGGCCGGGCGCCTGGCACGGCCAGAACCAGCGCGACATCCTGACCACGCTCGGTATCGACGTCGACGTGCCGTGGGCGAAGCTGCCCAAGAAGACCCGCGACTGGATTCTGTTCACCGACGAGCAGCCGGTGGTGCCGGTCTACGCCGGCTTCAGCCTCGACGAGGTGCAGCGTGCGCTGAAAAAGAAAATGGAGCCCAGCTACATGGGCACCTTCACCAGTGCGCGGCGCCACGTGCTGCACACCTTCGCCCATACCCAGAGCCCGCAGCAGAAGAAGCGCGCGGCGCAATACCTGATCGGCGCCGACTGCCCGGATTGCGACGGCAAGCGCCTGCGGCGCGAGGCGCTGTCGGTGACGTTCGCCGGGCTCGACATCGCCGCGTTCTCGCAGCGCCCGCTCGACGAACTCGCCGGCCTGCTGGCCCCGGCCGCGGCCGGCAAGACGCATGCCCGCGCGCACCCCGAGCAGGCGTTGGCCGCGCAGCGGATCGCGCAGGACCTGCTGGCGCGCATCGCGGTGCTGCAGGACCTGGGGCTGGGCTATCTGACGCTGGCGCGCAGCACGCCGACGCTGTCGCCGGGCGAGCTGCAGCGGCTGCGCCTGGGTACCCAGATCCGCTCGCAACTGTTCGGCGTGGTCTACGTGATGGACGAGCCCTCGGCCGGCCTGCATCCGGCCGATGCGCAGGCGCTGCTGCGCGCCCTCGACCAGCTCAAGCGCGCCGGCAATTCGCTGTTCGTGGTCGAGCACGAGATCGATGTGATCCGGCATGCGGACTGGATCGTCGATGTCGGGCCAGCCGCGGGCGAGCAGGGCGGCCGGGTGCTCTACAGCGGGCCGCCGGCGGGCTTGGCGCAGGTCGAGGCCTCGGCGACGCGGCGCTATCTGTTCGCCGGGCACGCGCCCGAGGCCAGCCGCCTGCGCGCGCCGACCGGCTGGTTGCAACTGCGTGGCATCGTGCGCAACAACGTGTGTGGGCTCGATGTCGACCTGCCGCTGGGCGTGTTCGCGACCGTCACCGGCGTCAGCGGGTCGGGCAAGTCGTCATTGGTGAGCCAGGCGCTGGTGGAATTGCTGGGCGCGCACCTGGGCCAGGCCGGGGAGGCCGACGAGGCGCCGCTCGACCCGCTCGAGCGCGGCGTCGAGACGCCGGTCGAGGGGCGGATCGTCGGCGGGCTCGACGCCGTGCGCCGGCTGGTGCGCGTGGACCAGAAGCCGATCGGGCGCACGCCGCGCTCGAACCTGGCGACCTATACCGGCCTGTTCGACCACGTGCGCAAGCGCTTCGCCGATACGCCGGCCGCGCGCCGCCGCCGGTTCGATGCCGGGCATTTCTCGTTCAACGTCGCCAAGGGGCGCTGCGCGACCTGCGAGGGCGAAGGCTTCGTCAGCGTGGAACTGCTGTTCATGCCCAGCGTCTATGCGCCGTGCCCGACCTGCCACGGCAGCCGTTTCGACGCGAAGACGCTGACGATCACGCTGCGGGGCAAGACCATCGCCGACGTGCTCGGCATGACCGTCGCCGAGGCGGCGGCGTTCTTCGAGGACGACACCGCGATCGCGCGACCGTTGCAGGTGCTGCTCGAGGTCGGCCTGGGGTACCTGCGACTGGGACAGCCGGCGACCGAGCTGTCGGGCGGCGAAGCCCAGCGCATCAAGCTGGCCAGCGAACTGCAGCGGGCGCAGCGGCGCGGCACGGTCTACGTGCTCGACGAGCCGACGACCGGTCTGCATCCGAGCGATGTCGACACCTTGATGACGCAGTTGCACGGGCTGGTGGACGCGGGCAATACCGTGATCGTCGTCGAGCACGACATGCGCGTGGCCGCGGCCAGCGACTGGGTCGTCGATATGGGGCCGGGCGCGGGCGCGGCCGGCGGCCATGTGGTCGTGGCCGGAACGCCGGCGGCCGTCGCCAAGCACCGCACCAGTCGGACCGCGCCGTTCCTGCGCGAGGCGATGGCCTGATTCCGTCGCGCGCGCGGTGGCCGCGGTGGCCGCGGTGGCGGCGTGCCCCACGGCGGTTGCCGTGATCCCGGTGCCTGTGGCATACGACTCGGTCGGCCGATCGGGCCGCAGCGGCGATGGGGACGATGGCACGAGCGGACGGGCGGGGCATGAGGCGGCTGGCGACGTGGGCGATGGCACTGCTGGCGCTTCCTGCCGCCGCGCTGGCGGCAGGCCCCAGCGCCGACGACTACGCGCGCTCGCTGGCGCTGCGCGCGCAGTGGAGTGAGTTGACGCGCAATGTGACCTGGCCGGCGCGCTGGACCGACGACGGGCGCTTTCACTATCGCGCGACCGTCGAGGGCGGGTTCGCATTCCTGCGTTACGACCTGGCCGGTGGCGGGTCGCGCCGCGCGTTCGACCATGGCGCGATCGCGGCCGCATTGGGCCGCGCCGACGGCACGCGCCACGATCCGCTGCACCTGCCGTTCGATGCGTTCGACTACGAGGCCGGCGGTCGTGCGATCGTGTTCCAGGTCGGCGACGTGCGCTGGGGCTGCACGCTGCATCCCGCGCATTGCGCGCCGAAGCCGGCGCGCCCGGGCCGTCCGCGCGCATTCGGCGTGGTGCGCGACCTCACGGTGGCCGCCGACACGACGCCGCGGCCATCGCCCGACGGGCGCTACGAGGCCCAGGTCGAAGGCGACAACGTCGTTGTGCGCCGGGTCGCCGATGGCCAGGTGGTGCTGCGTGGCAGCGGCGGGAGTGCAGCGGCGTTCGACGATCCGCAGACGCTGGCCTGGTCGCCCGATTCGCGCTGGCTGGCGGGCTATCGCGTCGTGCCGGGCGATCGCCGCGAGGTCGTGCGGGTGGAGACCGCGCCGCGCGACCAGCGCCAGCCGCGGGTGCACACCCAGCTCTATCCCAAGCCCGGCGACCGGGTCGACATCGAGCGGCCGGTGCTGTTCGATCTCGCGCAGGGCCGGCAACTGGAGATCGAGGCGTCGATGTTCGCCGATCCCTACCGGCTCTCGCCGATCCAGTGGCGTCGCGACAGCGGCAGCTTCGCGTTCGAGGTCGTGCATCGCGGCCACCAGCGCGTGGACGTGATCGCAGTCGACGTGCCGGCCGGCGATGGCGCGGCGATCGCGCGGATCGCGATCGCCGAGCCCAGCGCGACCTTCGTCGACACCTGGCGGGGGTTCCGCCACGAGGTCGGCGGGCTCGGTGATGAGATCGTCTGGGTGTCGGAACGCGACGGCTGGCGTCACCTGTACCTGTTCGACGGCCGCAGTGGCGCGATCCGCCGCCAGCTCACCCGCGGCGACTGGGTCGTGCGCGAGGTACTGCGGGTCGACGAGACCACGCGCCAGGTCTGGTTCACCGCCAGCGGGATGGATGCGGGGCGCGATCCGTATTTCCGGCAGCTGTTTCGCGTCGGCCTCGACGGCGGCGATCCGGTGCGCTTGACTGAGGTGGATGCCGACCACGACATCGCACTCTCGCCCGATGGCGCGTACTACGTCGACGCGTACTCGCGCGTCGATCTGCCGCCGGTGATGGAACTGCGCCACGCCGACGGCCGTCTGGTCGCGGAGATCGCGCGCGGCGACGTCTCCGCGCTGCGTGCGGCCGGCTGGCGACCACCCGAGCCGTTCGTCGCCAAGGGGCGCGACGGCGTCACCGACATCTGGGGATTGGTGGTGCGCCCGCGCGATTACGATCCGGCGCGGCGCTACCCGGTGATCGAGAACATCTACGCCGGCCCGCACGATGCGTTCGTGCCCAAGACGTTCTGGCCGTTCGGCTACCACAGCGGCGGCGACAAGCCGATCGGCATGCAGGCGCTGGCGGACCTGGGCTTCATCGTCGTGCAGATCGACGGCATGGGCACGGCGCATCGGGGCAAGGCCTTCCACGACGTGGCGTGGCGCAACCTGGGCGACTCGGGCTTCCCGGATCGCATTGCCTGGCACCGTGCGCTGGCCGCGGTCGATCCGGCCTACGACATCTCGCGCGTGGGCATCTACGGCGCCTCGGCCGGCGGCCAGAGCACGCTCGGTGCGCTGCTGTTCCATCCGGCGTTCTACAAGGTCGGCGTGGCCTGGAACGGCTGCTACGACAACCGCATGGACAAGATCAGCTGGAACGAGCAGTGGATGGGCCTGCCCGAGGGCGAAGGCGACCACTACGCGCGAGCGTCGGGCGTGGGCAATGCGCACCGCCTGCAGGGCGAGCTGCTGCTGATCCTCGGCGAGCAGGACGATAACGTCGACCCGGCCTCGACGATGCAGGTCGCCGATGCGCTGATCCGCGCCGGCAAGGATTTCGAACTGCTCGCCATCCCCGGCGGCGGCCATGCCGTCGGCCGGTCCAATGGGCCGATCGACTACGCCCACCGTCGCCAGGCCGATTTCTTCGTCCGCCATCTGCTCGGCGCCGCGCCGCCGCGCTGGAACCGTGCCGCGGCCGCCGCCCCATGAAACCGTTGTCCAGGAGTTGCCCGATGTCCATGCCACCGCGTCGTCGCACGACGCTGTCCGTTCTCGCCCTGTCGGTCTCGCTCGCGATCGGCGCCGTCGTGCCTGCGTTGGCGCAGGACGCGCCTCCCGCGCCGCTGGCCGCACCGGCGAACGCCGCAGAAGCCGCCCTGCGCGCGCTCTACACGCAGGAGTGGGCGTGGCGGCAGCGCGAGTTCGTGCGCGAGAAGGTCGACGGGCGCTGGCAATCCGGCGATCGCCTGCCGTCGGTGACCCCCGAGGCCTGGGCGCGCCGCGCCGACTACTGGACGCAGACGCTGGCCGCGCTCGATGCCATCGACGCCGATGCGCTCGGCGGCGAGGAGCGCATCAATGCCGCGGTGTTCCGCGCCACCCTCGAGGCCAATGTCGCCAACGCGCAGTGGCGCACCTACGAAGCACCGTTCAACAGCGACAGTTTCTTCTGGGGCGGGATCAACCCGCGCCAGCCGTTCCAGACCGAGGCCGACTGGCGCCGGTTCATCGGCCGGCTGGCGGACGTGCCTCGGTACTTCGACGAGCAGATCGCGAACATGGAACGTGGCCTGGCGCGGGGCTGGAGCGTGCCGCGGGCGACGCTCACAGGTCGCGACAACACGCTCGACCCCTACGTGCAGACGGGCGAGGGCAATCCGCTGCTGGCGACCTTCGAGCGCATTCCCGCCACCATCCCCGAGCCCGTGCGCGCGCAGCTGCGCGAGGAAGGCCGGCGTGTGGTGCTCGAACGCGCGATCCCGGCGTACAGCAAGCTGCTGGGCTTCATCCGCGGCGAGTACCTGCCGCGCACGCGCACCACGATCGCCGCCAGCGACCTGCCCGACGGCCGCGCGTTCTATCGCGCGCAGATCCGCGAGTACGTGACCCGCGACATGGACCCGCGGCAGATCCACGACCTGGGCCTGGCCGAGGTCGCGCGCATCACCGCCGAAATGGAGCAGGTCAAGCAACGCGCCGGCTTCACCGGGACTCTGGCGCAGTTCATCGAGTTCCTGCGCACCGACCCGCAGTTCTATGCGACCACGCCGCGCGGGCTATTGGCCGAGGCGTCGTTGATCGCCAAGAAGATCGACGGCCAGTTGCAGTACGTGGTCGGCACGCTGCCGCGCTACCGCTTCACGATCCTGCCGGTGGCCGATGACATCGCGCCGATCTACACCTCCGGCCGCGGCGGGCTGGAGGCGTGTTTCTTCAACACCTACGACCTGCCGTCGCGGCCGTTGTACAACCTGCCGGCGCTGGTGCTGCACGAGTGCGCGCCGGGCCACAGCTTCCAGGCCGCACTTGCGCTCGAAGCGCCGGCACGTCCGGACTTCCGCCAGCAGACCTACTTCTCCGGCTACGGCGAGGGCTGGGGCCTGTACACCGAGTGGCTGGGCACGCGCATGGGCCTGTACGAGACGCCCTACGAGGAGTTTGGCCGGCTGACGTTCGAGATGTGGCGCGCGGCGCGGCTGGTGATCGACACCGGCCTGCACGAGGATGGCTGGAGCCGCGAGCAGGCGATCGACTACCTCGCCAGCCACACCGCGCTCGCCAAGCACGATGTCGTGACCGAGGTCGACCGCTACATCTCCTGGCCGGGCCAGGCGCTGTCGTACTACATCGGCTACAAGACCATCCTCGACCTGCGCGCCGAGGCCGAGCGCGCGCTCGGGCCCGCGTTCGACCAGCGGCCGTTCCACGACACGATCCTGAATCTGGGCTCGGTGCCGTTGCCGGTGCTCGAGGCGGAGGTGCGGCGCTTCATCGCGGAACAGAAGGCGACGCCGGCAGCGCGAAGCTGACGACGGCGTGGGCGCCGACGTGCCGCTGGCGGGCGATCTCACGGTTTGAGACGTCGCCGCGGCAGCCTGTGCGCATGTCCCGACGTACCGGCAGCGCTGACCTTCCCCTGCATGGCGGGCGTGTGCCCGCGTGGCTGGGGCGGCGCATGACCCGGCTGGGGGCGGTGCTGTGCGAGGCCATCGTGCTCGAGTACGGGCGCGCCGAGCTGCTGCGCCGGCTGGCGCATCCGTTCTGGTTCCAGGCCTTCGGCGCGGTGATGGGGATGGACTGGCATTCGTCGGGCATCACCACCAGCGTGGTCGGCGCGCTCAAGCGCGGGCTGGCGCCGTTGTCGGGCGAACTCGGCCTGCATGTCTGCGGCGGGCGCGGGCGGCATTCCCGGGCGACCCCCGATGAACTGCTGGCGGTCGGCGCGCGCACCGGGCTCGATGGCGCGGCGCTGGCGCGCACCAGTCGGCTGGTCGCCAAGGTCGACAGCGCGGCGGTGCAGGACGGCTTCGATCTCTATCTGCACGGCTTCATCGTCGCCGACGACGGCCAGTGGGTCGTGATCCAGCAGGGCATGCACGGCGGGCGAGGGCAGGCGCGTCGCTACCACTGGCTGTCCGAGGGCCTGGAGAGCTTCGTCGATGCGCCGCACGCCGCGATCGACGGGCCGGGGCAGGGGCGGATCGTCAATCTCGCCGATCGGCGCGCGGCCGCCTCGCGCGCATCGCAGGTCGCGCTGCTGCAGGAGATGGCGCCTGCGCAGTTGGTGCGGGAATTCGGGCAACTGGAACGGGTGGCCGGCGCGGTACCCGCACGTGCCACGCGCGCGGCACCGGTATCGATGGCGCCGGGCACGACCGGCGATCTGTTTGCGCCGGTCGATGTTGGTGCGCCGCCGCTACAGCCGCATCTGAGCCTGCCCGATCACCACGATGTCCGCAGTGGTGATGTCGTGCTGCGGCGTCTGCACGGCGCCCTGGCCGCGGCGGCCGAATGCGGGCCGCGCGATTTCACCGAGCTGCTGCAGGTGCCGGGGGTCGGGGCCCGCACGGTGCGGGCGCTGGCACTGGTCGCCGAGGTCGTGCACGGCACGCCGTGCCGATTCAGCGATCCGGCGCGGTTCTCGCTCGCACACGGCGGCAAGGACCGGCATCCGTATCCGGTGCCCACACAGGTGCTGGACCGCACGATCGACGTGATGCGCACCGCGGTGGCGCGCGCCAAGCTCGGCAACGACGACCGGCTGGCGGCGATCCGCCGGCTCGATGCGCAATCGCGCGCGCTGGAAGCGACCGCGGGCGGCCCGTCGCTGGCGGCGTTCCTGGCCCAGGAGCGCGCCGCCTCGCACGCCTACGGCGGCCGCAGCGTGTTCGGCTGGGAGCCGCCGGCCGATGACGCAGGCGCGGCACGCGCCGGGTGAGATATCCGCGAGGCGTCTGCCCCCGCCCCAGCCCTCCACCCGTCAAGGGCGCAATGCCCCGCACGCGGGCAGGCTGAGGCATCGTCGTGGGTGTTCGCCCCCACCTCAACCCTCCCCCGCGCGTGCGGGGGGAGGGGGCGTTACTCGGCGAGTAGGGAGGGCGCTGTCTTGTGGGGCGGGCGGCGCTTTGCGGTAGGGTCACCGCCCCCGCGACGCGGGGGCGGTCGGCGCGCATGGCGCGCCGGGTGGGGCGCGGCTCCAGGCAGGATTCTCAAGGCACCGCGTAGCCTGCCTCGCGCAGCAGGCGGGCGGTCTCGATCAGCGGCAGGCCGATCAGCGCGGTCGGGTCGTCGCTGGTGATCGCCTCGAACAGGGCGATGCCCAGGCCCTCGCATTTGAAACTGCCGGCACAGTCGAAGGGCTGTTCGGCGTCGACGTAGCGCTCGATCGTGGCCCGGTCGAGGGCGCGAAAGCGCACCTGCGTGCGGTCGAGGACCTGACGTGCCGGCTCGCCGTTGCGGACCAGGGCCACGGCGGTGTGGAACACCACGGTGCGGCCCGCCATCGCCGACAGCTGGACGATGGCGCCGTTGCGGTCGCCGGGCTTGCCCAGCGGCGCGCCGTCGAGCGCGGCGACCTGGTCGGAGCCGATGACCCAGCTGTCGGGTGCATGGGTCGCTACGTCGACCGCCTTGGCCAGCGCCAGGCGGATCGCCAGCGTCTGCGCATCCTCGCCCGGCGCCGGTGTCTCGGACACCTCCGGGCGCCTGCATTCGAAGGGCAGGCGCAGGCGCGCGAGCAACTCGCGGCGGTAGGGCGAGGTGGAGCCGAGGATCAGGGGGGCGGGCATATTGGGTCCTGTGGCGTCGCGAGGATCAGGGAGCGGACCGGCGGCGTGCGGTCCATCGTGCGTTGTCCGGATGCATGAGCGGTCGCAGCACGGCCGCGACGCTTGCCCCCGCGGTTACAATACCAATCCATCGGTCGGCGGCGGCAGCATCTCCAGGCGGAGTCGAACGATGCCGGCAGCATCGCCGGGCACTCGAAGACGATTCCGGGGCGATGGCGTATTTGACAGGCTCTCGGCACGTCTTTAACATTCAGCGGCTTATGTCCGCGCAAATGCCCGAGTTGGTCGATGCTTGGCGTCTGGTCGCGGCCTCAAGCCGTCTGGAAGCCAAGGTTCCGTTGTCGTCGATGTCGCGTCTTCGCGACGTCCTGGCCGACACCGAGGCCGACGACGTCGTCTGCTCGATCGAGTTCGGTCGCGACGCGCTGCAGATCCCGTACGCGGAGCTGCGGATCGACGCGATGCTGCCGCTGATGTGCCAGCGCAGCCTGCAGCGGTTCGTGCTGCCGGTCGGGACGGTGCAGCGGCTGGGCCTGATCCGCGACGAGGCGGACGAGGCCGGGCTGCTGCCGGAGTACGAAGCGTTGCTGGTCCCCGAGGACGGCATGCTGTCGCCGGCCGCGCTGGTCGAGGACGAGCTGATTCTCGCGGTACCGCTGATTCCGGCGGCCCCGGGGTCGGAGACGGTCGAGCGCGACTGGCCGGTGTCGACCGAAGAAGAAACACGCGTCAATCCGTTCGCGGCATTGGCGGATCTCAAGAAAGAACGAAACAACTGAACCTGTTGCTGGAGCAATTCCCATGGCTGTGCAGAAATCCCGAGTGACCCCGTCCCGCCGTGGCCAGCGCCGCGCGCACGACAAGCTGAGCGCCAAGCTGCTGTCGACCGACCCGACGACCGGCGAGACCCATATCCGCCACCACGTCACGGCCGATGGCTACTACCGCGGCAAGCAGGTGATCCAGCCCAAGACGCGGATCGTCGAGGAAGACTGAGGTCTTTCCCGGGTCCGTCGCGTCGCGGCGGACCTTTCGGCGTGTATCACGCTTCTTTCCAGGCGACGCGCCGCGTTGCGGCATAGCGCCGGTCGTTTTCGCGAACGTGCCGGTCGCCGCCGTCCTTCCCAAGACGTTCATGAGGCGAGGGCAGTCCGCACGATGAGCAGCGAACGCATCTATTCCCGCATCGCAGGCACCGGCAGCTATCTGCCCGAGAAGGTGCTGACCAACGACGACCTGTCGAAGATCGTCGACACCAGCGATGAATGGATCGCGTCCCGCACCGGCATTCGCGAGCGTCATATCGCAGCCGAGGGCGAGACCACCAGCGATCTGGCCTTCCATGCCGCCACGCGCGCAATGGAGGCGGCCGGGGTTTCGGCCGACGAACTCGACCTGATCATCGTCGGCACCACCACGCCCGACATCATCTTCCCGTCCACCGCCTGCCTGCTGCAGGCGCGGCTGGGCGCGGGCGGGTGTGGCGCGTTCGACGTCAACGCGGCCTGCTCGGGCTTCCTGTTTGCGATGTCGGTCGCCGACAAGTTCATCAAGTCCGGTGATGCGAAAACCGTGCTCGTGGTCGGCGCCGAGACCCTCACCCGCATGGTCGACTGGACCGAGCGCACGACCTGCGTGCTGTTCGGCGACGGTGCCGGTGCGGTGGTGCTCAAGGCTGATCGCGAGACCGGCATCCTCAGCACCCATCTGCACGCCGACGGCGCGAAGAAGGAACTGCTGTGGAACCCGGTCGGCGTATCGGCCGGCTTCAAGCCCGACGAGCCCAATGCCGGTGTGCGCATCCGCATGGCCGGCAGTGAGGTGTTCAAGTACGCGGTCAAGGCGCTCGACTCGGTGGTCGACGAGACACTGCACGCCAACGGCCTGGATCGTCACGATATCGACTGGCTGATTCCGCACCAGGCCAATCTGCGCATCATCGAGGCCACCGCCAAGCGGCTGGACCTGCCGATGGACCGCGTGGTCGTGACCGTGGACCGGCATGGCAACACCTCGTCGGGCTCGGTGCCGCTGGCGCTGGACGAGGCGGTGCGTTCGGGTCGCGTCGAGCGCGGCCAACTGCTGCTGCTGGAAGCCTTCGGCGGCGGATTCACATGGGGTTCGGCGCTGTTGCGCTACTGAGTGTCGATCGCGGCGCGCGCGTGACCGGTCCGGCCCCGCGCGGACCGCTTGCGATCGCGTGGAGGATGCCGCCATGGGCGTGCAATCGATCGTCATCGCCGGGCGCGAGGCCTGGCTCAAGGCCTACGAGGCAGGGGACAGCCGCAAGCTGACCCTGGGTCTGCTCGACGCCGTCGTCCGCAAGCTGGAAATCGATGCGCTGCGCCCGCCGCCGCATCCCGGCGGCGAGGAGGCCAAGGCCATCGAGGCGCGCCGCCTGGCCGAACTCGAGGCGCTGGGCATCCGCGTGCCGCGGGTGCTCGGAGAGGGGGAGTCGACGTTGTTGCTCAGCGATATCGGCACCACGTTCGCCGCCCGCCTGCGCGCAGCCGATGGCGATGCAGCCACGATCGATGCGCTGACCCGGCGGGTGATCGCGGCGATCGCCGACGCGCATGCGCGTGGCGCCTATTTCGGGCAGATGGTCCCGCGCAACATCACGATCGACGATGCCGGCCGCGTGGGCTTCATCGACTTCGAGGAAGATCCGCTCGAGGTCATGTCGCTGCCGCAGGCGCAGGCGCGCGACTGGCTGCTGTTCGCGTTCGGCATCGCCAAGTACTACGACGGGCGCACCGATGCACTGGCCGATCTGCTCGCGCCGGCGCTGCGCGATGGGTGCGGCGAGGTCGCACGCCATGCCGGGCAGGTGGGGCGCCTGGAGGGGCTGGCGCGGCGCATGCAATGGCTGGGGCGCTCGGCGCGGCACATCGCCCACTCGATCCTGGTGGTGCATGCCGCGACGCTGCTGCCGCTGTTGGTGATTGCGTTCGTGCTGTGGGACTGGATCGACGACGGCGAGATCGATCTGCTGCAGATGCTGTTCTGAGCCCGCTGGGCCGACCGCTGTGTTGCCCCGCCCAAGGCGTGGCGACGCGCAGGCGATGCCGCCCTGCATACGCCGCAGTACAGACAATGTCGTATCCGGCCCCTTATCATCGCCCCGGTTTTTTCCGCTGGAAGATCGTGTGACCGCATCGCAACTCGCATTCGTGTTTCCCGGGCAGGGCTCGCAGTCGCTGGGCATGCTCGGCGAACTGGCCGCGCAGCACCCGATCGTGGGCGACACGTTCGCGGAAGCCTCCGATGGCGCCAGCGTGGACCTGTGGGCACTGGCCCAGCAGGGACCGGAGGCCGAGCTGGGGCGCACCGAGTTCACCCAGCCGGCGTTGCTGGCGGCCGGTGTCGCGGTGTGGCGTGCATGGGAGCAGCGCGGCGGTGCGCGTCCCAAGGTACTTGCCGGACACAGCCTGGGCGAGTACACCGCCCTGGTCGCGGCCGGTGCGCTGTCGCTGGCCGACGGCGCGCGTCTGGTGCGCCTGCGCGGGCAGCTGATGCAGGACGCCGCGCCGGCCGGGACCGGTGCGATGGCCGCGGTCATCGGCGCCGAGGACGCGCTGGTCGAGACGCTGTGCCGCGAGGCGTCGGTCGACGCCGCGGTGGTGGTGCCGGCCAACTTCAATTCTCCGGGGCAGGTCGTGATCGGCGGGCATGCCGAGGCCGTCGACCGGGCGATCGCGCTGCTGGGCGAGCGTGGCGTGCGCAAGGTGGTGAAGCTGGCGGTCAGCGTGCCGTCGCATACCCCGCTGATGCGCGAGGCCGCCGACCGGCTGGCCGACGCGATGGGCGCGATCGCCTGGCAGGCGCCTGCGCTGCCGGTGGTCCACAACGTCGATGCGGCCGTGCACGAGGACGTTGCCGCGATCCGCGACGCGCTGGTGCGCCAGCTTTACCTGCCGGTGCAGTGGACGCGCTGCGTCGAGGCGTTGGCCGCGCGCGGCACCACTCGCATCGCCGAGTGCGGGCCGGGCAAGGTGCTCGCGGGCCTGGTCAAGCGCATCGACAAGTCGATCGAGGCGCGCGCGCTGGGCCTGCCGGCCGATTTCGACGCCGCGCTGGCCGATTGGGCCGCCTGATCACCGCGTGGCGGCTCGGCCAGCCGGCGCGATCGCGGACAGGGCGGACGGCCATCGCACCGCGCGCCGTTGATCCCGAACGATCCGTGACCCCGCTGTCGATCCGTCGCACCCCGACGTCCTTTTTCCGGAGCATTCAATGAGCACACCGCTTTCGGGCGAGATCGCCCTCGTCACCGGCGCCAGCCGCGGTATCGGCGCCGCCATTGCCGACACCCTGGCCGCGCAGGGCGCGACCGTGATCGGCACCGCGACCAGCGAGGCCGGCGCTGCGAAGATCGGCGAACGCCTGGCCGCGCACGGCGGCCACGGCCGCGTGCTGGACGTGGTGCAGGCCGGTGCGATCGAGGCGCTGGTCGAGTCGATCGCCGCCGAGTTCGGCGCGATCTCGATCCTCGTCAACAACGCCGGCATCACCCGCGACAACCTGCTGATGCGGATGAAGGACGAGGACTGGCAGGCCATCCTCGACACCAACCTGACCAGCGTCTACCGCAGCTCCAAGGCCGTGATGCGCGGCATGATGAAGGCGCGCCGCGGCCGCATCGTCAACATCGCCTCGGTGATCGGCGTGACCGGCAATGCCGGCCAGGCCAACTACGCCGCCGCCAAGGCGGGGATCATCGCTTTCAGCAAGTCGCTGGCCAAGGAGATCGGCTCACGCGGGGTCACGGTCAACGTGGTCGCGCCCGGTTTCATCGCCACCGACATGACCCGCGACCTGCCCGAAGCCTCCAAGGCCGCGCTGACCGAGCAGATCGCACTCGGCCGCCTGGGCGAGCCGAACGACATCGCACAGGCGGTGGCATTCCTGGCCGGCCCGGCCGCCGCCTATATCACCGGTGAAACCCTGCACGTCAACGGCGGCATGTACATGCCCTGAGACGGCGGTCACCGTTCTCCCGATTTCGAGGGCAAGTCGTTGAATGGCAAGGGCTTTGATGGTGGTGCGCCCACTGCCCGGCTTTCCCTTACACTATCCACCGCAAATCGCCTCCCCGGAGCAGAAGACCTATGAGCAACATCGAAGAGCGCGTCAAGAAAATCGTGATCGAACAGTTGGGCGTCAAGGAAGACGAGGTCAGCAACAACGCCTCGTTCGTGGACGACCTGGGCGCCGACTCGCTGGATACCGTCGAGCTGGTGATGGCGCTGGAAGAAGAGTTCGAGTGCGAGATCCCGGACGAAGAAGCCGAGAAGATCACCTCGGTGCAGCAGGCGATCGACTACATCAAGGCACACGCCAAGGGCTGATGCCCGCGTCCTGCGTCGTGCCACTCGGCGGCGCGCGCAGGTGCCGACCGGTCCGCCGGTCGGCTGCCCGATCCGAATCTGTCACGAGGCCGCACTGCGGCCTCGTGCGTATCGGCGGCCGCGATCTGCGCCGCATCCACGTCAGGAGTTCACCATGGCCAAACGCCGCGTCGTCATCACGGGCATCGGCATCCTCTCGCCGCTGGGCAACGACCTGGCCTCGAGTTGGGACGGCATCGTCAACGGGCGTTCGGGCATCGGCCCGATCACGCATTTCGACGCTTCCAACTTCGCCACGCGCATTGCCGGCGAGGTCAAGGGCTTCGATGCCGGACAGTGGATCGGGGCCAAGGACATCAAGAAGATGGACCCGTTCGTGCACTACGGCGTGGCTGGCGGCCTGATGGCGATCGCCGATGCCGGGCTGGAGATTCGCGAGGCGGACGCCGAGCGCATCGGTGTGGCGATCGGCGCGGGCATCGGTGGCCTGAAGGGCATCGAAGAGACCGCGATCAAGTACCACGAGGGCGGCCCGCGCAAGATCTCGCCGTTCTACGTGCCCAGCACGATCATCAACATGATTTCCGGCCAGGTCTCGATCATGACCGGTGCCAAGGGGCCGAACATCGCCGCAGTGACCGCGTGCACGACGGCCACCCACAACATCGGCCTGGCGATGCGCATGATCCAATACGGCGATGCCGATGTGATGATCGCCGGCGGCGCCGAGTTCGCGACCACGCCCACCTCGGTCGGCGGCTTCTGCTCGATGAAGGCGCTGTCCACGCGCAACGACGACCCGACCGCGGCCTCGCGGCCGTGGGACCGCGACCGCGACGGCTTCGTCATGGGCGACGGTGCCGGCATCCTGGTGCTCGAAGAGTACGAGCGCGCCAAGGCGCGCGGCGCACGCATCTACGCCGAGGTCGCCGGCTTCGGCATGAGCGGCGATGCGTACCACATGACCGCGCCCAGCGAGAATGGCGAGGGTGGCGCCCGCTGCATGCGCGCGGCGATCGCCGATGCCGGCATCGACGCTTCGCAGATCGGCTACATCAACGCGCACGGCACCTCGACACCGGCCGGCGATCTGGCCGAGACGATGGGCATCAAGAGCGTGCTCGGCGACCAGGCCGGCAAGGTGATGGTCAGCTCGACGAAGTCGATGACCGGCCACTTGCTCGGCGCGGCCGGCGGTGTGGAAGCGGTGTTCTCGGCGATGGCACTGCACGCCGGCATCATTCCGCCGACGATCAACCTCGACAACCCGGGCGAGGGCTGCGACCTCGACTACGTGCCGCACACCGCGCGGCAGGTGCAGGTCGAGTACGCAATGTCGAACTCGTTCGGCTTCGGCGGCACCAACGGATCGCTGGTGTTGCGTAAGGTCTGACGCCTCTGGTGTCCAGACGACGACAAGGCCCGCGCAAGCGGGCCTTGTCGTTGATGGCATTCAAGAACCCCGCGTGCGCGCGATCAAAGTTCGCCTCCCTAGGCCGGGGCGGCGCACGATCCAGCCCTCCCAGCGTGTGGGCGAGGCAAACGATCCAGCCCTCCCAGCGTGTGGGCGAGGCAAACGATCCAGCCGTCCCAGCGTGTGGGCGAGGCAAACGATCCAAGCCCTCCCCCGCGTGCGGGGGAGGGTTGGGTGGGGGCTGTCAGTGAAGCGGGCCTCCGCATCGCGCGCAGGAGCAGCCCCCACCCGGCGCCTGCGGCGCCGACCGCCCCCGCGCGCCGGGGCGGTGAGTCGTGCGCGTGGTCAGGGGATTAGGCGACCTCCCGACCTCCCGACCGCCCGCGCGCGCGCGGGGCGGTGAACCGGGTGGCGTCTTTCAGAGACGTCGCCGCACGCGGCTCCACGCGGCCTTGAGACCCCCCATCGCGCGCTGCCTCACGCGGTCTTCGAAGCCACCCATCGCGCGCTGCGCTCGCACGGCTACTCGAAGCCTGCCCGTCATCCGCAATCCAAGCCCTCCCCCGCGTGCGGGGGAGGTGTGGGACGTCAGCCACGCTTCCAGCGCACGCCCTGGGGCGTGTCTTCGAGCACGATGCGTTCGGCCGCCAGTTGGTCGCGGATGGCGTCGGCGCGGGCGAAGTCGCGAGCGGCTTTGGCGGCGATGCGTTCGTCGATCAGGGCCTGGATGCGGGCGTCGTCGTCGTCGCTGGCGCCGCGGCCGAACCAGTCGGCCGGCGCCTGCTGCAGCAGGCCCAAGGCCAGGCCTGCGCCGAGCAGCGCGGCCTTGTGCGTGGCACGGGCCTCGAGCGTCTCGGCGCGCCGAGCCTCGCCGGCGATGCGTGCCAGTTCGGCGAGTGCGGCCGGCGTGTTGAGGTCCTCGTCCAGGGCCCGCTCGATGCTGTCGGGGATCGTCGGTGCGGCGTCGACGTCCCGCAGGTCGCGCAGGGTGCCGTAGAGCCGGTCGAGGGTGCGCACCGACTGCGCGATCAAGGCGTCCGACCAGTCCAGCGGCTGACGGTAGTGCGCCGACAGCAGCGCGTAGCGCAGCGCTTCGGGCGGGTGGGCGCGAACCAGGTCGTGCACACGCTCGATATTGCCCAGCGACTTGGACATCTTGCTGCCGGCGAAGGTCAGCATGCCGTTGTGCAGCCACACACGCGCGAACGGCGCGCCGCCGTGGGCGCATTCGCTCTGCGCGATCTCGTTCTCGTGGTGCGGGAACTGCAGGTCGACGCCGCCGGCGTGGATGTCGATCGTGGTGCCCAGGTGCGCGGCGGCCATCGCCGAGCATTCGATGTGCCAGCCCGGGCGGCCGCGGCCCCAGGGCGAGTCCCAGCCGGGCAGGGCGTCGGTCGAGGGCTTCCACAGCACGAAGTCGCCTGGGCCGCGCTTGTAGGGCGCGACCTCGATGCGGGCCCCGGCGAGCATGTCGTCGGGGTCGCGGCGCGAGAGCTTGCCGTAGCCGTCGAAGGTGTCGACCGCGAACAGCACGTGACCTTCGGCCGTGTAGGCGTGACCGGCGGCGATCAGCGATTCGATCATCGCGATGATGCCGTCGATGTGCGCGGTCGCGGCCGGTTCGATGTCCGGCGGGGCGACGCCGAGCGCGGCCATGTCCTCGCGGTAGGCAGCGACGAAGCGGTCGGTGATCGCCGAGATCGGCACGCCCTGAGCGGCCGCGGCGGCGTTGATCTTGTCGTCGACGTCGGTGATGTTGCGCGCATAGCGCAGCGCACCGTACCGGCGGCGCAGCAGGTCGGCCAGCACGCCGAACACGACGGGGCCGCGGGCATTGCCGATGTGCACGTAGTTGTAAACGGTGGGCCCGCAGACGTACATCGTCGGGCAGGCGGGGTCGAGTGGGGCGAAGGGCTCCACCTGACGGCTCAGGCTGTTGTACAGGTGCAGGGACATTGCGCGCTCGCCGGATAACCGCCCGATTCTAGCGGCGGGGCGCCGCGGGCGACAGGCCGCGCGATGGCGTCCGGACGTCGGCCGATCGGGCCGGGCCACGACAGCGAGGATTCAGCCCCGGTCGCCGGGGGGCGCCTACACTGCTTCGGTGCCCACACTCGCCCGTCGAATCCGCCGCTCGTCCATGCCAGTGCCCGTCCTGGCCCTGCTCGCCGTCGCTGCGCCCGTCGCGGCGTTTGCACAATCCTCGCCTGCCGCATCGTCGGCGCCGCAACAGATCGAGAACGCGCGGATCGAGTACGCCCAGGTGCTGCGCGCCGAGCCGGTGTATCAGACGCTGCGCGCCACCAGCATGGTCGAGCGCTGTGAGGCGACCACGCCGGTGACGGCCGAGTCGCAACGCCGCGGCTTCGCGCGGGTGGTGGGAGCGGTCAAGGACGTGCTGCGTTCGGACGACGAGAAGGTCGAAGAAGTCGACCGCTCGGCCGGCGGCGACTGTCGCATGGTGCCGGTCGAGCGCGAGTTCCGCCGGCCGATCGCCTATGACGTCGACTACGTGCACAAGGGGGTCAAGTACCGCTCCCGGCTGCCCTACGACCCCGGCAACCGGCTGCGGGTGCGGGTCTCGGTGACTCCTGTCGTCGAACCGCGTTGAGTCCGCTGCGGGCGCCTGTTGCAGCGCAGCGCGGCGCGTGCGAGGATGCGCGCCCATGACCGCATGCCGCGCCGACGCCGACATCCTGACCTCCGCCCGCATGGCGTCGGGCATGACCTCGCGCGCGCGTCGACCGCAAGCCCACATCCTCCCGGGCTAGACGGAACCTGCCTGCGCGTTTGCGCGGTATCCGACCAAACCCGGCCCAGGCCGGGTTTTTTCGTTTCCGCGCCGACCATTTCCTTTCCCGCCTTCCACGAGCCCATTGCCGATGACCGCCATCCGCCATTTCCTCAACACCCAGGACTGGAGCCGCGCCGACCTCGACGCCGTGCTGGCCGATGCCGCGCGCTTGAAGCGCGAGAAGCTCGGCGACGCGCTCAAGGGCAAGTCGATCGCGCTGGTGTTCTTCAATCCGTCGATGCGCACGCGCACCAGTTTCGAACTCGGCGCGTTCCAGCTCGGCGGCCACGCCATTGTGTTGCAGCCCGGCAAGGATGCCTGGCCGATCGAGTTCGACCTGGGCACCGTGATGGACGGCGACACCGAGGAGCACATCGCCGAAGTCGCGCGGGTGCTGGGCCGCTACGTCGACATGATCGGCGTGCGCGCGTTCCCGAAGTTCGTGGACTGGCAGTACGACCGCCAGGACATCGTGCTCAAGTCCTTCGCCAAGTACTCGCCGGTGCCGGTCATCAACATGGAGACCATCACCCATCCCTGCCAGGAGCTGGCGCACGCGCTGGCCTTGCAGGAGCACTTCGGCACCTCCGATCTGCGCGGCAAGAAGTATGTGCTGACCTGGACCTATCACCCCAAGCCGCTCAACACCGCGGTCGCCAATTCCGCGCTGACCATCGCCACGCGCTTGGGGATGGACGTGACCCTGCTGTGCCCGACGCCGGACTACGTGCTCGACGAACGCTATATGGACTGGGCCAGGCAGAACGTCGCCGAGAGCGGCGGCTCGCTGGCGGTCAGCCACGACATCGACAGTGCCTATGCCGGCGCCGATGTGGTCTACGCCAAGAGTTGGGGCGCGCTGCCGTTCTTCGGCAACTGGGGCCCGGAGAAGCCGATCCGCGACCAGTACCAGCACTTCATCGTCGACGAGGCGAAGATGGCGCTGACCAACAACGGCGTGTTTTCGCACTGTCTGCCGCTGCGGCGCAACGTCAAGGCGACCGACGCTGTCATGGATTCGCCGCAGTGCATCGCCATCGACGAAGCCGAGAACCGCCTGCATGTACAGAAGGCGGTCATGGCGACCCTGATGCGCTGACGCGCACTGCATCCATATCGACTTCCTCTTTCGCATCTCCACGGACCACAGCCCATGACCAGCGCCACCACGTCCCGCGACATCGTCCTTGCCTTCTCCGGCGGCCTCGACACCAGCTTCTGTGTGCCTTATCTGCAAGAGCACGGCTGGACCGTGCACACCGTGTTCGCCGACACCGGCGGCGTGGATGCCGAGGAGCGTGCGTTCATCGAGCAGCGTGCGGCCGAGCTGGGCGTCGCCAGCCATGTCACCATCGATGGAGGGCCGGCGATCTGGGACGGCTTCGTCAAGCCGTTCGTCTGGGCCGGCGAGGCCTATCAGGGCCAGTACCCGCTGCTGGTGTCGGACCGTTACCTGATCGTCGACGCCGCGCTCGCGCGCGCCGCCGAGCTCGGCACGAATGCGATCGCGCACGGCTGCACCGGCATGGGCAACGATCAGGTGCGTTTCGACCTGGCCGTGAAGGCGCAGGGCGATTACCGCATCGTGGCGCCGATCCGCGAGATCCAGAAGGAACACACCCAGACCCGCGCCTACGAGCAGGCGTATCTGGAAGCGCGCGGTTTCGGCGTGCGCGCCAAGCAGCAGGCCTACACGATCAACGAGAACCTGCTGGGCGTGACCATGTCCGGCGGCGAGATCGACCGCTGGGAAGCGCCGGGCGAGGGCGCCCGGGGTTGGTGCGCACCGCGCGCCCAATGGCCGGAAGCGCCGCTGCAGGTCACGCTGCGGTTCGAGCAGGGCACGGCGGTCGCCCTCGATGGCGAAACGCTGCCGGGCGCGCAGATCCTCGCCAAGCTCAACGCGCTGTTCGCGCCCTACGGCGTGGGCCGCGGCGTCTACACCGGCGACACCGTGATCGGGCTCAAGGGTCGCATCGTCTATGAGGCGCCGGGTCTGATCTCGCTGCTCGCCGCGCACCGTGCGCTCGAGGACACCGTGCTCACCAAGCAGCAGAACCGCTTCAAGCCCGAGGTCGCGCGCAAGTGGACCGAGCTGGTGTACGAGGGCTTCTTCCACGACCCGCTCAAGACCGACATCGAAGCGTTCCTGGCCTCGTCGCAGGCCAACGTGACCGGCGAGGTGGTGCTCGAGACCCGCGGCGGACGCGTCGATGCGGTGGCGGTGCGCTCGCCGCACATCCTCAACGCCAAGGGCGCGACCTATGCGCAGTCGGCCGACTGGGGCGTGGAGGAAGCGGAAGGCTTCATCAAGCTCTTTGGCATGAGCTCCACGCTGTACGCGCAGGTCAACCGCGGCTGACCGCGGTTGGCTTGGCTGGGCATTTCACCTTAAACCCCGCGTCGTTGGCGCGCCCCCTTCAGCTGGAAGGGGGCTCTCCTCCAGCCGGATAGAAGCAGTTCTGAAGGCGTGCCAATCCATGCTTGGACAGACTCTCGACCATCTCGAACACCTGGTGGCCTTCGATACCCGCAATCCGCCGCGGGCGATCGCCGCCGAGGGCGGAATCTTCGACTACATCCGTGCGCAGTTGCCGGGCTTCGCGGTCGAGGTGATCGACCACGGCGCCGGCGCGGTCAGCCTGTATGCGGTGCGCGGCGCGCCGAAGGTGCTGTTCAACGTGCACCTGGACACCGTGCCCGACTCGCCGGCGTGGTCGGCCGATCCGCATACGATGCGGCGCCTGGACGACCGCGTGGTCGGGCTGGGCGTATGCGACATCAAGGGCGCAGCCGCGGCGTTGATCGCCGCGGCCAATGCCTGCGACGGCGACGCGGCCTTCCTGTTCTCGTCCGACGAAGAAGCCAACGATCCGCGTTGCATCGCCGCGTTCCTGGCGCGTGGGCTGTCGTTCGATGCGGTGCTGGTCGCCGAGCCGACGCAGTGCGAGGCGGTACTCGCGCATCGCGGCATCAGCTCGGTGCTGATGCGCTTCGCCGGCCGCGCCGGGCATGCCTCCGGGCGCCAGGACCCGGCCGCGAGTGCGTTGCATCAGGCGGTGCGCTGGGGCGACCGTGCGCTCGATCACGTCGCCTCGCTTGACGCCGAGCGCTTCGGCGGTCTGACCGGGCTGCGCTTCAACATCGGCCGGATCGACGGTGGAATCAAGGCCAACATGATCGCGCCCGAGGCCGAACTGCGCTTCGGCTTCCGGCCGCTGCCGTCGATGGATGTCGATGGGCTGCTGGCGACCTTCGCCGGCTTCGCCGAGCCTGCCGCCGCGCATTTCCAAGAGACGTTCCGTGGGCCGAGCCTGCCGTCGGGCGCGGCTTTTGATGGAAGTGCTGCGCGGGCGGAAGAGCGGCGGCTCGCCGCACGCGACATCGCCGATGCGTTCGATCTGCCGATCGGCAACGCGGTCGATTTCTGGACCGAGGCCTCGCTGTTCTCGGCCGCCGGCCATACCGCGCTGGTGTACGGACCGGGCGACATCGCCCAGGCGCATACCGCCGACGAGTTCGTGACCCTCGACCAACTGCAGCGCTACGCCGCCGCGGTGCATCGGATCATCGCCGGCGGCTCGCGTCCATGAGCGCACTGCCCGTCGCGCGCCGTCGTCGCGCTGCCGCGGCCTGATCGCGCGGCGATTCCCGTCCTTCCTCATCCGTCCGCGCCTCCATGCGCGACACATCACAAGCCCAGACCCATGCACGCACACCAACAGACCCGCCAGACCATCGTGCGCCTGCTTTCGAGCATGGCCAGCGCGAAAGAGATCAGCCAATACCTCAAGCGCTTCTCGCAGCTCGATGCCAAGCGTTTCGCCGTGGTCAAGGTCGGTGGCGCGGTCCTGCGCGACGAGCTCGACGATCTGACGTCGTCGCTGTCGTTCCTGCAGGAAGTCGGCCTGACGCCGATCGTGCTGCACGGCGCCGGTCCGCAGCTCGACGCCGAACTGTCGGCGGCCGGGATCGAGAAGAAGACCGTCGACGGCCTGCGCGTGACCACGCCCGAAGCCCTGGCGATCGTGCGCCGCGTGTTCCAGGCCGCCAACCTGCGCCTGGTCGAGGCGTTGCAGAAGAACGGGGCGCGCGCGACCTCGATCACCGGTGGCGTGTTCGAGGCCCATTACCTCGATCGCGAGACCTACGGGCTGGTGGGCGAGGTGGAGCGCGTCAACCTGGCGCCGATCGAGGCCAGCCTGCAGGCCGGCTCGATCCCGGTGATCACCAGCCTGGGCGAGACCGCCTCGGGCCAGATCCTCAACGTCAACGCCGACTTCGCCGCCAACGAGCTGGTGCGCACGCTGCAGCCCTACAAGATCATCTTCCTGACCGGCACCGGCGGGCTGCTCGATGAAAGCGGCAAGGTCATCGACTCGATCAACCTGTCGACCGAATACGATCACCTGATCCGGCAGCCGTGGCTGCACGGCGGCATGAAGGTCAAGATCGAGCAGATCAAGGACCTGCTCGAAGGGCTGCCGCTGGCCTCGTCGGTCTCGATCACCCGGCCCGCGGACCTGGCCAAGGAACTGTTCACGCACAAGGGCTCGGGCACGCTGGTGCGGCGCGGCGAGCGCGTGCTGCGCGCGACCGCGTGGGACGCCCTCGACCTGCCGCGGCTGCGCACGCTGATCGAGTCGAGCTTCGGACGCACGCTGGCCGACGACTACTTCGAGCGCACGCCGCTGTTGCGCGCCTACGTCAGCGAGAACTATCGGGCTGCGGTCGTGCTGACCGCGGCCGAGGGCAGCACCTACCTCGACAAGTTCGCCGTGCTCGACGACGCCCAGGGCGAAGGCCTGGGCCGGGCAGTCTGGCAGGTGATGCGCGAGGAGACGCCGCAGCTGTTCTGGCGCTCGCGTCACCAAAACCCGGTCAACATCTTCTACTACGCCGAATCCGACGGCTGCATCAAGCAGGAGAAGTGGAAGGTGTTCTGGTACGGCCTCGATGGCTTCGAGCAGATCCAGCGTTGCGTGGCACACTGCGCGACGCGCGCCGCGACGCTGGCGGGCTGAGGATACCGACATGACGGACAAGAAGACCATCGGCATCGTCGGCGCGCGCGGCCACACCGGCAGCGAACTGATCCGCCTCGTCGCCGCGCACCCGGGGCTGGACCTGTTGTTCGTGTCCTCGCGCGAGCTCGACGGCCAGCGCGTGGCCGACCACAACGACGCCTGGCAGGGCGCACTGCGCTTCGAGACTCTCGATGCCGACGCAGTCGCGGCCAAGGGCGCGGACGCGGTCATCCTGGCGCTGCCCAATGGCAAGGCGGCGCCGTTCGTTGCGGCGCTCGACGCGGCCCGGCCCGAGACGGTGATCGTCGACCTGTCGGCCGACTACCGGTTCGATCCAGCCTGGTACTACGGCCTGCCGGAACTGACCCGCGATACCTACAACGGCCAGCGACGCATCAGCAATCCGGGCTGCTACGCCACCGCGATGCAGCTGGCGATCGCGCCGCTGCTCGACCAGCTCGCCGGCCCGCCGCAATGCTTCGGCGTGTCCGGTTACTCGGGCGCGGGCACCACGCCGTCGGACAAGAACAATGTCGCGCTGCTGGCCGACAATCTGATGCCCTACGCGCTGACCGGCCATGTGCACGAGCGCGAGGTCTCGGCCCGGCTCGGCGTGCCGGTCGAGTTCATGCCGCACGTGGCGCCGCATTTCCGCGGCATCACGATGACCGTGAACCTGTGGCTGCGCGCACCGCTTTCGCGCGATGCGGTCAAGGCGCGCTTCGAGACCCGCTACGCTGACGAGCCGTTGATCGAGGTAGTCGACGAGGCACCTTGGGTGAGCCGCATCGCCGGCCATCACGGCGCCCAGGTCGGCGGCTTCACGATGGCCCAGGGCAACGGCCGTGTGGTCGTGGTCGCCACGCTCGACAACCTGCTCAAGGGCGCGGCGACGCAGGCGATGCAGAATCTCAACCGCGCGCTGGGGTTCGCCGAACTGACTTCGATCCAGTGACGCGAGTCGCTGGCAAGCGCTCGCACATCCCTGTGCGGGCATCCAACACAAGCCCATTCCGAGACGCATTTCGATGAGCAATCTTCTCTGGCAGAAGCCTGGCGTCGCTGTCGACACCCAGATCCAAGCGTTCCTGGCCGGCGACGACGTGATCCTCGACCGAGCGTTCTTCCTGCACGACATCGCCGCGAGCGCCGCGCATGCGCAAGGACTGCAGCGTGTGGGCATCCTGTCGTCTGACGAACTCGCCGGCCTGGAGCGCGAGCTGGCGACGCTGGCCGAGGACTTCCGCAGCGGCGCGTTCGTGCTCGACGACCGTTTCGAGGATGGCCATTCGGCGATCGAGGCGCGCCTGACCGAGCGCCTGGGCGATGCCGGCCGGCGCATCCACACCGGCCGCAGCCGCAACGACCAGGTGCTGGTCGCCACCCGCCTGTGGCTGAAGGAGAAGCTGGCGCGTCTGGCCGCGCTGTCGCGCGAGATCGCCAAGATCGCGCTGGATCGTGCCGAGGCCGAGCGCGACCTGCCGATTCCCGGCTACACCCACATCCAGCGCGCGGTGCTGTCCTCGGGCGGCATGTGGTGGTCGGGCTGGGCGGAGGCCTTCATCGACGATGCGGTGCGCGCGGCCGACACCCTGGCGCTGATCGACTGCAATCCGCTGGGCACGGCGGCCGGTTACGGCGTGAACCTGGCGCTCGACCGCGACCACACGACGGCCGCGCTGGGGTTCACGCGGTTGCAGGTCTCGCCGGTCTACGCGCAGCTTTCGCGCGGCAAGTTCGAACTCGCCGCGCTCGAGGCGCTGGGCAGTGCGACGCTCGACCTGCGTCGCCTGGCCTGGGACCTGTCGCAGTTCACCAGCGCCGAGTACGGCTTTGTCGCGTTGCCGGCGCAGTACACCACCGGCAGCTCGATCATGCCCAACAAGCGCAATCCCGATGTCGTCGAGCTGATGCGCGCCACGCACGCCAGCGTCGCGGCGGCGCGCACCGAGATCGAGCAGCTGCTGTCGCTGCCGTCGGGCTACCACCGCGACCTGCAGAGCTCCAAGGGCGCGATCGTCCACGGCTTCGGTCGCGGGCTGGCGGCGCTGGAACTGCTGCCGGCGCTGCTGGCGAACCTGGAATGGCGCGAGGACCGGCTGCGCGCGGCGGTCGATTCGGGCATGTACGCGACCGACGTCGCGGTCGAGGCGGCGATCGCCGGCGTGCCGTTCCGGGAGGCCTACCAGGCGGCTGCGGCCAGCGCCGACACCGCCGGCCAGGGCCGCACGCCCGAAGGCAGCCTGGCCGCGCGGACCTCGCCGGGCGGGGCCGCCGACCTGCGGCTGGATGCCTTGCGTGCGCGCTGTGAGGCGCTGGCATGAGCATGGTCACCCGATATCTGGTGCTGGCCATGCGGCGATCGGATTTCGACGACGCGGTCATCGCACCGCACAAGGCCTTCCTCGATGATCTGCGCGCGCGCGGCGTGCTGGAGATGACCGGCGGTTTCGGTGATGGCAGCGGCGGTGCGTATCTGTTGCGCAATGTCGCCTCGCTGGAGGCAGCGCGCGCGATCGCCGCAGCCGATCCGCTGGCGCTGCAGCAGACCAGCGATCTCATCGTCCACGAGTGGCATACCCGCTGAAATCCGGCCGATGACCGCCTCCGACACGCAAGCGTTCCCCGAGCAACCGCTGCCACCGTGGCGGCGCGCGGTGCTCAAGGTCGGCAGCAGTCTGCTGGCCGCCGATGGCGGCGGGCTGTCGCCGCAGTACGCCGCCGCGCTGGCCGGCTTCGTGCGCGCCGCGCATGCGGCCGGGCGCGAGGTCGTGCTGGTCTCGTCGGGGGCGGTGGCCGCCGGCCGCGCGATCCTGCAGGCCGGCGGCGAGCCGGGCGCGCCGATGGCCGAGCGCCAGGCGCTGGCCGCGCTCGGCCAGGCCCGGCTGACCGGGTTCTGGCAGGGCTTCTTCGAGCGGCCCGTGGCGCAGGTGCTGCTGACCCACGACGACCTGCGCAACCGTCGCCGGTATCTCAATGCGCGCGCCACGTTGCAGGCGTTGCTGCGCCACCGCGCCTTGCCGGTCGTCAACGAGAACGACACGGTGTCGGTGGACGAACTCAAGCTGGGCGACAACGACAACCTCGCTGCGATCGTCGCCGCGCTGGTCGATGCCGAGATGTTGTTCATCGCCACCGACATCGATGGCCTCTACGACGCCGACCCGCGGGTCGAGCCGTTCGCACGGCCGATGCCGGTGGTCGCGCAGATGAGCGGGGCGTTGCTCGCGGTGGCGGGCGGTGCGGGCAGCAGCGTCGGCACCGGCGGCATGCGCACCAAGCTCGAAGCCGCTCAGCGCGCGGCCTCGGCCGGCATCGCGACCGTGCTGTTCAACGGCCGTCGCGCCGATGTGCTCGAGGCGCTGGCCCATGACCGGCTGACCGGCACCCGCATCCACGCGCTGCGCACTCGGCTGGCGGCGCGCAAGCACTGGCTGCGCAACGCCCCCGCCGAGCCTGGCGCGCTGGTCGTCGATGCCGGCGCCGCGCACGCGCTGGTGGAGAAGGGCGCGTCGCTGTTGCCCGGCGGCGTGGTCGCGGTCGAGGGGGCGTTCCGTCGCGGCGACCTGGTCGAGATCGTGCGGCGCGATGGCGATGGCCAGGATGCGGTCGCGCGTGGCGTCAGCCAGTATTCGGCCGATGACATCCGCCGCCTGTTGCGCCGGCACACGCGCGACATCGAGTCGGTGCTCGGCTATAGCTACGGCGGCAATATCGTCCACCGCGACGATCTGGTGCTGACGTGAATCCGCGGTTGGCGACCGGTGAGAGCGCCGGACCGGCGCGGCCGCGCGCCGCGGGCGTCGAAGCAACGGGGGAGCGATGATGCGCGGCTCGATGTTCAAGACCGTCGCGGCTGTGGGCCTGGGCCTTGCGCTGGTGGCCGGCCTTCCGTTGCTGGTGAGCTGGCAGCTCTCGCGCTATGCCGATAGCCGGATCCAGTCCGGGCCGCTGCTGCTCGACGATGCAAGCGCGCCGCAGATGGCGTTCGTGCTCGAGGACACGCGCGCGCACGCGGTCGAGAACGGCATCGTGCGCAGTCGCTCGCGTCAGTACGCGCAAGTCGTGGACATGCGCGACGGCCGGTTGCTGTGGAGCCGGCGCTTGGACGCCGAGGATGCGCAAGGCCGCGACTGGGGCCGCGGCGCACTGCTGGGTGCATCGCAGCGCTATCTGTTCGCCTGGCGCAATGCGGTCTATGCCTTCGGCCGTGCCGATGGCCACCGTGAAAAGCCGGACGGCCCCCTGGCCGCACCGGTGGAACGGGCGCGCTACGACGCGCAGGCCGGGCAGTTGGCCGTCGTCGACGTACAGGGCCGCACTTGGCGTATCGACGGCGACACGCTGGCGGCGACGGCTGCAGACGAGATCGATCCGGCGACGCTGTTCGAGAAAGCCGACCCCGGGATGGCCGCGCCTGCGCTGGCGTCGGCCTCGGCGGCGGTCGACGCCGACGGTAGCTGGACGCTGCTGGCGACACCGGCGCAGGCGCAGGCGGTGGCCGCCGGGCGCGAGCGCGCCGGCGACGACATGCTCGATGTGCGCCGTCAAATGCTGCGTGGACGACTGGATTGGCGATCGCCCCAGACCAATCGCTTCGCGCCGGTGGGCGAGGCGGTGTTCATCCGCGGCGTGTTCCTGCGTGATCCGGTGCGCGCACCGCTGGCCGTCGACACGGCGCTGTCGCAGGTCGGACCGGAACATGACGTGCCGAAGCCCGAGTCGCCGCGCATGCCGCATTTCGGGCGCGAGCCGTCCGACTTTCCCAACGAGGCCGCCTATCGACAGGCACGGGCGCGCTACCGTGCGCAGCTGCCGGCCGCGCTGCGCCAGTTCAGCGCCGAGCAGTCGGAGTACACGCGCGCGATGGCCGCCTACCGTGCGCAACGGCAGCAGGCCAATGCGCAAGCACGGCAGACGCGCGCTGCGCGCAATGCGTACGTGAACGCGATGCGCGGCCTGCTGCGGCATGCGCCGCTCGCGGCCGACAACGCCCTGTGGACGGTCGGCGCGGCGCGCGATCGCCTGGTGCTGCACGCCACCCATGCGGCGCGCGGTGCGCCGCAACTGCTCAGTGCGGTCGGCGAGGACGGGCAAGTGCGCTGGACGCTGGCGCTGGAGGTGGAGCGGCTCGATGCGATCTGGCGCGCACGCGACGGCGCGCTGCTGGCCGTTGGACGTAGCGACGATGCGCGCTCGGATGTGCTGTTGCGGGTGGAGCCGGGCAGCGGCACCGGCTGGCGCTACCTGGCGCGCACACGCGACACGCAGCCGTTGGCGCCGGGCGCGCCGGCGTCGGAGGCGACCCGATGATCGAACTGATGGTGGTGCTTGCGGCGATGGCACTGCTGGTGCTGGTGGCGCTGTGGGCTGCGGCGTGGCCGCTGCGGCACTGGTGGCGCTTGCGCAGGATCGCCGCCGCTGGCGTTCGCCGCGAGGCCGAGGTGCTCGCGGCGAGCGCAGGGCCGGGCCCGGCGACCACGGTGACCTTGGCGTTCGACAACCTGAGCGGGCATCGGATCCAGGACGCGGTGACGCTGGTCGACACCCGGCCGCAACTGCGCCGATTCGTGCCCGGTGGGCGCCTGATGGTGCGGCTGGCGCCGGACCCGCGTCGCGCGCCGCGACTGGTGATCGAGGGCGCGCGTTCGCGCCCGGGCATCTGGGCCGGGGCCTTGCCGCTGCTGCCGCTGGGCATCGCCGCGCTGTGCGCCTGGCGCCTGCGGCTGCGCCATTACCAGGCCGGCGGCGAGTGGTCGGAGATGTTCGGTCATGGGCAGGCCGAGTTCGGACTGGCGATCGCGGTGCTGCTGCTGGCGGCGGCGCTGGCGTTCGTCGTGCGGTTGCTGCGGCGCCACGTCGTACCCGTCTCCGTCGAGCTGCGCTACGCCGGCGCGCCGGCGGTGGCCGAGGTGCTGTCGGCCGAGCACACCGGTACGGTGATCAACGAAGCACCCGTCATCGCCCTGCGCCTGCGCTTCGTCGATCGTGCCGGCGTCACCCATACGGTCGTCGCCAAGCGCGCGATCGCGCCGTTGCGGTTGGCGCGCGTGGAGGCGGCGCGCACGCTCGAGGTGCTGTACCTGCCTGCACGCCCCACGCGTGTGGCGTTGCCGACGCTGGATTAGCCGCCCCGGCGCGCCGACGCCGGCTCGGCGATGCTAGGGTGGCGCCCTGTTCATTGGGCACAGGAGCCGACATGCAGACCATCCGCGATCAGGCCCTGGCGTGCCGTGACGCCGCCCGTACGCTGGCCGGCCTGGGGACCGCGGCACGCGACGCGCTGCTGCGCGCGATGGCCGATGCACTGGACGCGCATGCCGAGACGATTCTGGCCGCCAACGCGCGCGACCTCGAGGCGGCGCAGGCGCGCGGCACCGGCGGCGCGTTGCTCGATCGCCTGCGCCTGGACGCGGTGCGGCTGGCGGGCGTGTCGGCGGCGGTGCGCGAGGTGGCGGGGTTGCCCGATCCGGTCGGGCAGGTGACCCGCGACGATGTGCGCCCCAACGGCCTGCACGTGCGCAAGATGCGCGTGCCGCTGGGCGTGATCGCGATGATCTACGAGGCGCGCCCGAACGTGACCGCCGATGCCGCGGCGCTGTGCATCAAGGCCGGCAATGGGGTGATCCTGCGTGGCGGCAGCGAGGCGATCCACTCCAACACCGCGATCGCCGCCGCGCTGCGCGAGGCGATCGCCGCGCACGGCGTCGGCCCCGACGCGTTGACCCTGGTGACCGACCTGCGCCGCGAGACGATGCTCGCCCTGTTGCAGCTCAACGAGATTGTCGACCTGGCGATCCCGCGCGGCGGCGAAGGCCTGATCCGCTTCGTCGCCGAGCACGCCCGGGTGCCGGTGATCAAGCACTACAAGGGGGTGTGCCATCTGTTCGTCGATGCCAGCGCCGATCCCGAGGTTGCATTGCGGCTGCTGATCGACGGCAAGACCAGCCGCCCCAGCGCCTGCAACGCGCTCGAGACACTGCTGGTGCATGCCGACATCGCCGCGACGTTCGTGCCGCGTGCGGTGCAGGCCTTGCAGGCGGCCGGCGTCGAAGTCCGCGGCGATGCGCGCGTCCGCGCCCTGGCCGGCGACGTCGCCGAGGCGAGCGAGGACGACTACGCCGCCGAGTTCCTCGACCTCATCATCGCCGCGCGCGTGGTCGACTCGCTCGACGACGCGATTGCGCACATCCAGCGCTTCGGCTCCGACCACACCGAGGTCATCGCCACGCGCGACGACGACAACGCCACCCGCTTCGTCGCGGCGCTTCGCGCAGCGGTGGTGATGGTCAACGCCTCGTCGCGCTTCAGTGACGGCGGCGAGCTGGGCCTGGGCGCGGAGATCGGCATCTCGACCACACGCCTGCATGCCTACGGGCCGATGGGTCTGGAGGCGCTGACCGTCGAGCGCTTCGTCGTGCAGGGGGCCGGGCAGGTGCGGCACCCGTAGCGGGCTGCCCGCTCTGCACCTGACGCGCCGGCCGTCAGTTCGGCGCGGACCTGCGGCCTGAAGCGATCTCGCGCATCAGATACTTCTGCACCTTGCCGGTGATCGTCATCGGGAAGCCATCGACGAATTCGATGTCGCGCGGAATCTTGTAGTGGGCGATGCGGCCGCGGCAGAACGCGCGGATCTCATCGGCGGTGCACGTCGCACCCTCGGCCAGGCGGATCCAGGCGCAGACTTCCTCGCCGAAGCGCGCGTCCGGCACGCCGAACACCTGCACGTCGGCGACGGCGGGGTGGGTGTGCAGGAATTCCTCGATCTCGCGCGGATAGATGTTCTCGCCGCCGCGGATGAGCATGTCCTTGAGCCGGCCGACGATCCGGCAGTAGCCATCGGCGTCGAGCGTGGCCAGGTCGCCGGTGTGCGTCCAGCCGTCGGCGTCGAGCACTTCGGCGGTGCGTGCGGGTTCGCCCCAGTAGCCGCGCATGACCGAGTAGCCGCGGGTCTGCAGTTCGCCGGTCTCGCCGCGCGCCACGACCACGCCGTCCTTGTCGACGATGCGCACCTCGACGTGCGGATGCACCCGGCCGACCGAGTCGACGCGCCGGTCGAGCGGGTCGTCGGGTGTGGTCTGGAAGCTCACCGGACTGGTCTCGGTCATGCCGTAGGCGATGGTGACCTCGCGCATGTGCATGCGCTCGACGACCTTCTTCATGACCTCGATCGGGCAGGGCGAGCCGGCCATGATCCCGGTGCGCAGCGACGACAGGTCGAAGTCGCCAAAGCGCGGGTGGTCGAGCTCGGCGATGAACATCGTCGGCACGCCATGCAGGCCGGTGCAGCGCTCGCGCTCGACCGTCTGCAGGGTCGTCAGCGGGTCGAAGCCTTCGCCGGGAATCACCATGCACGCCCCGTGGGTGACGCAGGCCAGGTTGCCCAGCACCATGCCGAAGCAGTGATAGAACGGCACCGGGATGCACAGCCGGTCGGCCTCGGTCAGGCGCATGGCCTCGCCGACGAACCAGCCGTTGTTGACGATGTTGCGGTGGCTCAGCGTCGCGCCCTTCGGCGCGCCCGTGGTGCCGGAGGTGAACTGGATGTTGATCGCATCGTCCGGGGACAGGCGGTCCTGCAAGGCCGCCAGCCGGGCGCGTGCGTCGGGTGCGTCGCAGGCGGCCACGGTGTCGAAGCGCAGCGTGCCGGGCACATCGTCACCGTCGCCGAGCACCAGGACCTGGCGCAAGTCGGGCAGGCGGGCGGCCTGCAGTGCGCCGGGTGTCGCGCTGTCGAGTTCGGGGGCCAGTTCGCGCAGCAAGCCAAGGTAGTCGGAGGTCTTGAACGCACGCGCCAGCACCAGCGCTGCGCAACCGACACGCGTCAGCGCGTACTCGAGCTCGTGCGTACGGTAGGCCGGGTTGATGTTGACCAGGACCAGCCCGGCGCGCGCGGACGCGAACTGCATCAGCACCCATTCGGCGCGGTTGAGCGACCAGATGCCGATGCGATCGCCCGGTTCGAGTCCCAGCGCGAGCAGGCCCGCGGCCAGCCGTGTTACCGCGGCATCGAATGCGCGGTAACTGAGCCGCACCGATTGCGACGGGACGACCAGCGCCTCGCGATCGGAGTGCTGGGCCGCCACGCGCGCGAGCATCGCGCCGACGGTCTCCTCGAGCAGGGGCGTCTCGCTGGGGCCGGTGACGTGGCTGGGCGTTTGGTCCATGGGAATCGGCTGCGCTATCGTGAGTGCGCAGGATACGAGGCCCGCCCGGGAAGTTCACGGCGCAGCGACTGCGGTGCAGCCGCCGCGCTGCGCAGATTCAGGCGTCTGTGACCGAACGCGACCACCGATACCTGCGATTGGCCTCGCCGGATATGGACCGCTGTCTGTTGATCCCCTTCGTCTTTCTCTTCCAACTGTTCGGCGGCATCGTCGGCCAGGTGGCGTTGATGCAAGGCATGTTCGTGCTGCGTCCGGCCGAGGCGGGCATCGACCATCCCTCGCGTCCGCACCGACTGTTCTATCGCGGCATGGCGCTGCTGATGTGCAATCTGTGGTCGCTGCTGGCGACCGTTCTGCTGCTCGATGCGGCTGGCGTCGATGTGCTGGCGCCGGATCTGTCGCAGCCGGCGCGCGTGGTGACCTTGGTGCTGTTGCCGCTGCCGTTGCTCGGCGTGTTCTATTGGCTGTACCGGCGATTTCTGCGCTGGGCCGCGCGCGGCGACGGGCGCGCGAACCGCTGACCGCCGGAACGCGTCGCTTACCAGCTGTCCTCGAGTGCACGCGGCTTGCAGGCCAGCCAGCCGCCGACCAACAACACGCCGACGAAGCCGTAGAGCATCGCGAATGGCCAGTGCCAACCGCCGGTCGCACCGTGCAGCACGCCGAACAGCAAGGGTCCGGCGCAGCTGAGCGTGTAGCCCACGCCCTGCATGAAGCCCGACAGCGCGGCCGAGCCGGCGGGTGTGCGCGTGCGCAGGTTGATCAGCGTCAGCGCCAGCGGAAACGTCGACGGGCCCAGACCCAGCAGCACGACCCACAGCACCGGCGCGGCCATCGGCGCCAGCAGCAGGCCGGAGAACGCGGCGATGTGGCAGCAGGCGCACAGCAGCACGATCGCGAACGGATTGCGCACGCGCACCGCGAGCGCCGGCATGCCCAGTGCGCTGACCAGGCCGAGCGCGGAGAACAACGCCACCATCGTGCCGCCGAATGCGGGCGAGGCGCCGGCTTCGCTGAGCAGAGTCGGCAGCCAGGTGAACATCGCGTAGGTGATCAGCGAGGTGGTGCCGAACATCATCGCCATGCCCCAGGCGACCGGCGAACGCCATGCCCGGCCGCGCGCGCCGCCGGACGGGACGCTGGCCACGGCGGTCGACGGGCCATCGACGCGGACGCCGCTGCCGCGTCGCCGCGCCATCGCCAGCAGGCCGACCCACGGCAACGCCGCGGCCAGCGCGGTCAAGGTCCAGGCGCCGAGCGCCACCCGCCAGCCGGCGGCCTCGGCCAGCGGCACGGCCAGCAGTGCGGGCAGCATCGTGCCCAACTGCAACACGGTGATGTAGAGCGTGGAGACCGCGCCGACCCGATCGGGGAAGTAGCGTTTGACCAGTGGCGGCAGCACCACGTTGCCGATGCCCATACCGGCCAGCGCGACGATCGACCCGGCCATCAGCAGGCCCACGCCACCGGCGCACGAGCGCAGCACCAGACCGGCAGTGGCGAGCAGCATCGCCAGCAATGCCGTGCGCTCGATGCCGACGCGGCGCGCGAGCATCGGCGTGGTCACGCCGAAGACGGCGAAGGCCGCGGTGGGCAGCATGCCCAGCACGCCTGCAGTGGCCGAGCCGAAGCCGAATTGGGCGCCGAGCAGGTCGAGCAGCGGGGTCAGCGAGGTCACCGCGGTGCGCAGGTTGAAGGCTGACAGCGCGATGCCCAGCAGCACCACCAGGCGCACCGTGCGCAAGGCGATCGGTGGACGGACGGTGTGGGGCGTGGGGGTCATGGCGGGCGGCATCGCATGCCGCGAACCGGGCACGGCCTTAGATAAACGAAAACCGGCACGACGGCCGGTTTCGGATCACCAGATTGGTCGGGGAGACAGGATTCGAACCTGCGACCTCTACGTCCCGAACGTAGCGCTCTACCAGACTGAGCTACACCCCGACAGGTGAGCCGCGCATTCTACCGATGCACCCGTCACCAGGGCAAGGGGGGCGTGTTCGACGGGGGGCGATCGGCCTCTGGAGGAGGGCGGTGGCGTCGTCGGCGCGGCGGGCTGCGATAATAGCGGGCACGACGCGATACCGACAATGGGGTCGCCGTCATCCGCTGCTGGATGTTTCCGATTCATGACCTCGCCGCCGCAAGGAAAGGACCCGACCGGTCCTCGTCGTCTTCGCCTGCAATGGCTCGATGCGCAACTGCTGCCGAGCCGGTCGCGCCATCGCGTGGCCCAGGCCAGCCAAGTGCTCGCCGGCTGGCTGCTGGTGCCCCAGGCCGCGGCGATCGCCTGGGGGCTGGATGCGGCGCTGATCGACGGACGCGGACTCGATGCGCTGCGTGCGCCGCTCGCGCTGCTGGCGGTCGCCTTGCTGGCGCGCACGCTGCTGGGATGGATCGGGCAGCGCGCGGCCGCCGATGCGGTCGAGGACACGCTGACGCGCATGCGCGTGGGGCTGGCACGTGCAGCGATCGCGCGCGGTCCGGTGTGGCTGCGGGGGCGCCGCAGCGGCGAACTGGTCGCGCTGTCCACCGGCCATGTCGATGCCGCCGCGCCGTACTTCGGCGGCTACCTGCTCGCGCGCGCCGAGGTGATGCTGGTGCCGCCGGTGCTGCTGGTGGCGGTGTTCGCCGCCGATTGGATCGTCGGTCTGCTGCTGTTGGCGGCCGCGCCGCTGGCGCCGTTCTTCATGGCGCTGATCGGCATGCGCGCCGAGGCCGCCGGCCGCGCGCAGCTGTCGGCGCTCGCCAGGGCCGGCGCGCATTTCACCGATCGCTTGCGTGGGCTCGACCTGATCCGGGTCTACGGCCGCGGTGAAGCGGAGCTGGCGCAGGTCGGCGAGGCCACCGAAACCATCCGCGTGCGCAGCATGCGCGTGCTGCGCATCGCGTTTCTGTCCTCGACGGTGCTCGAGTTCTTCGCCTCGGTCAGCGTCGCGCTGGTGGCGCTGTATTTCGGCTTCAGCTATCTGGGGCTGATCGCGTTGCGCGACCCGGCCCCGAGCCTGGCGACCGGCCTGTTCTGCCTGCTGCTGGCGCCGGAGTTCCACGGGCCGATGCGTCGTCTGGCCGGGCATTACCACGATCGTGCGAACGCACTGGCCGCGGTCGCCGAGGTCGAGGCCGCGTTCGACGGCACCCGGCCTGCGCTCGATGCCGCGCCGGCGATCGATCCCGCACCGGTGGCGACCGGTGCGCCGGCGGTGCGGATCGAGGCGATCACGCTGCGCCATCCCGGCGCTGCAATGCCGGCGCTGGCCGGCGCCTCGCGCGATATCCCGGCCGGGCAGCGCCTGGCGATCGTCGCGCCCAGCGGCGGCGGCAAGAGCACGCTGCTCGACGCGCTCGCCGGCTGGCTGCCGCCCGAGTGCGGTCGCATCCACGTGACGGCCGGCACCCGGATCGCCTTGGCCGGGCAGCGGCCGTGGCTGTTCCAGGGCAGCCTGCGCGACAACCTGCGCATCGGCGCGCCGCAGGCCGATGAGGCTGCGGTGCACGAGGCGGCGCAGATCGCGCAGGTCATGCGGTTTGCCGCGCGCCTGCCCGAGGGCTTGGACACGCCCATCGGCGAGCATGGCTTCGGGCTGTCGGGTGGGCAGGCGCGTCGTGTGGCGCTGGCGCGCGCGTTGCTGCTGCGGCCGCAGTTGCTGCTGCTCGATGAGCCGACGGCGTTTCTGGATCCTGCGACCGAAGCCGACCTTCTGGCCGCACTCAACGCTTCGCTGCGCGACTGCACCGTGATCGTCGCCACGCACAGCCAGGCCGTCATGGACTGGGCCGACGCGGTCTGGCGCTTGCCGGGTCCGCTGGTGGCGCCGCTTGAGTCGCCCGTGGAGTCGGTGCGATGAGCGCGGCCTCCGATCGCGCCATCGCCAGCACCCGCATGCTGCTGCGTCGCCATCGCGGGCGCGTGGCTGCGGCGATCGGCCTGCTGGCGCTGACGCTGGTGTCCGGCGTCGCGCTGCTGGGGCTGTCGGGTGGCTTCATCGCGGCGAGCGCGCTGACCTTCGGCACCCTGGGCAGCTTCAACTTCTTCACCCCGTCGGCCGGCATCCGGGCGCTGACCTTCGCGCGCATCGCGTCGCGCTATGTCGAAAAGCTCGCCGGCCACGACGCGATGCTGCGCATCGCCCGCGACCTGCGCAGCTGGTTCTTCGCACGCGCGCTGCGGCTCACGCCCGGCCAGTTGGGGCGCCTGCGCACCGGCGATCTGCTGGCGCGGCTGCTGGGCGACATCGACGCGGTGGACGGTCTGCTGTTGCGCGCGACCGGCCCATTGCTGGCACTGCTCGCGCTCGGCGTGGCGGGCCTGGGCGTTGCCGCCTGGCTGCACCCGCCGACCGCGGCCTGGCTGGCGCTGGTCGCGCTGGCCACCGGGCTCGGCGTGCCCTGGCTGGTCGCCCGCGGGCGGTCGGCGGCCGAGGCCGAGCGGGCGCGGCGCCGGGCCGAGCTGCGCGCCCGCCTGCATGAGCTCTACGACGGGCAGGCCGATCTGGCAGCACTGGGCGTGGCCGATGGCTGGTTGGCCCGCGTCGATGCCGACGCACAAGCGGTGGGCGATGCCGAGCGCGTGCGCCGGCGGCAGCTGGCGGACGGCGGCCTGTGGCATGGGGTGGCGACCGGTGTTGGCCTGGTCGGCACCTTGTGGATCGTCGGCGCCTGCGCGCTGGGCGGGGCGCTGCCGGCCGCGCATGCGGCGGCGCTGTTCTTCCTCGCGATCGGGCTGTTCGAGGCCTGGGCCGGGGCCGGCCTGGCCTGGCAGGCGCTGCTGGCTGCACGTGCATCGATCGCGCGTCTGGACGCGGTGGCCGGCACCGAGCCGACGGTCGTCGATCCCGCGGCGCCGGTGGCCTTGCCGGCCGCCGGGGCGCTGCATTTCGACGAGGTGACCTTCGCCTGGCCGGGCCAGGACCGGCCGGTGCTGCGCGGGCTGACGCTTTCGGTCGCGCCGGGCGAGCGCGTGACGATCGGTGGCGACAGCGGCGGCGGCAAGTCCACGCTGGCGGCGTTGCTGCTGCGCAGTGCCGAGCCCGACGCGGGCACGCTGACGTTCGGCGGCGTCGACCTGCGTCACGTGCGCCAGCGCGACTGGTTCGCGCGGATCGCCTGGTTGCCGCAGAACGCTCCGGTGTTCGCCGGCAGTGTGCGCGACAACCTGGTGTTCGGTGCGCCGCAGGCCGACGACGCGCAGCTGTGGGCGATGCTGGCGCGGGTGCGGCTGGCCGACTGGGCGCGCGCGCTGGGCGGGCTCGATGCCTGGGTCGGCGAGGCCGGCATCACGATGTCCGGGGGGCAGGCGCGGCGGCTGGCGCTGGCCCGTGCGCTGCTGCGCGAGGCCGCGCTGGTGGTGCTCGACGAACCGACCGAGGGCCTGGACCACGACACGGCCGATGCGCTGCTGCGCGAACTGCCCGATCTGCTCGATGGCCGCAGCCTGCTGCTGATCACCCACGGCGCGGTGCCGCCGGGGCTGGCGGACCGCCACCTGTGGCTGCGCGACGGGCACCTGCATGCCGACACGCCCTAGAATGGCGGTCTTCCTCCGCATCACCGACGAGCTGCCCGCATGATCAAGCCCCGGACCCCGCCCGGCGTCATGGAACTGTTGCCGCGCGACCAGATCGCGTTCCAGCGCATGCTGGACACGATCCGCCGCACGTTCGAAGGTTTCGGGTTCCTGCCGATCGAGACGCCGGTGTTCGAACTGTCGGAGACCCTGCTGACCAAGTCGGGCGGTGAGACCGAGCGGCAGGTCTACTTCGTGCAGTCGACCGGTGCGCTCGCCAAATCGGCCGACAGCGGCCAGGCCGACGGCCTGCCGGAACTGGCGCTGCGCTTCGACCTGACCGTGCCGTTGGCGCGTTACGTCGCCGAGCACGAGCACGACCTGGCATTCCCGTTCCGCCGCTACCAGATGCAGCGCGTCTACCGCGGCGAGCGCGCCCAGCGCGGACGCTTCCGCGAGTTCTACCAGTGCGACATCGACGTGATCGGCAAGGACACGCTGTCGCCGCGCTATGACGCCGAGGTGCCGGCGGTGATCAGCGCGGTGTTCGCTGCGCTCGACATTGGCGAATTCACGATCCAGCTCAACCACCGCAAGCTGCTGCGCGGCTACTTCGAAGGGCAGGGCATCGACGACGCGCAGCAGGTGACCGTGCTGCGCGAGATCGACAAGCTCGACAAGCGCGGCGAGGATGCGGTGCGTGCGACGCTGACCGGCGCCGAGTTCGGTTTGTCGGATGCGGTCGCCGACCGCCTGCTGGCGTTCTCGCGCGTGCGCTCGATCGGCCATGACGACGCCCTGGCCAAGCTCGACGCGCTCGGCGCCGGCACGGCGCTGTTCGAGGAAGGGCGCGACGAACTGCGCGATCTGCTCAACCAGCTGCGTGCGCTCGGCGTGCCCGAGTCGCGCTACGCGCTGAACCTGTCGATCGCGCGTGGCCTGGATTACTACACCGGCATGGTCTACGAGACCGTGCTCGATGCGCACCCGCAGATCGGTTCGATCTGTTCGGGCGGACGCTACGACAACCTCGCCAGCCACTACACCAAGTCCAAGCTGCCGGGCGTGGGCATCTCGATCGGCCTGACCCGGCTGTTCTGGCAGCTGCGCGAGGCGGGCCTGGTGCACACCGCCGACAGCTCGGTCGACGTGCTGGTGACGCTGTTCGACGATGCCGGCCTGCCGTCGGCACTGGCGCTGTCGCAGCGCCTGCGCAGTGCCGGGCTCAACGTCGAGACCCAGCTCGAACCGCGCAAGCTCGCCAAGCAAATGCAGTACGCCGATCGCGCCGGCATCCGCTTCGTGGTGATCCGCGGCGACGAGGAAGCGGCGCGCGGCGTGGTTGCGGTCAAGGATCTGCGCCGCGGCGAGCAGTTCGAGGTGGCCGACGACGACCTGCCGCGCACATTGCTGGTCGAGCGGGAGCAGGCGAGATCGATGCCGTGATCGGCCTGCGCGTCGCCGTCGTCTGCAAAGGAGCACATTGATGAAAGCCATCCGTCTCGACGGCCGCTCGCTGACCCGCGCGCAACTGGTGATCGTCGCCCACGGCGCGCCGGTCGAGCTCGACGACCAGGCGCTGCACGCAGTGGCGAACGCAGCCGACTTCCTTGCCGAGCAGGTGCGCCGCGAAGAACCGATCTATGGCGTGTCCACCGGCTTTGGCAGCAATGCCGACCGCCTGCTCGGCGCGCGCCCGCTGCGCGACGACCTGCCGGGCGCCACGCCTTCGGGGCGCGCATTGCACGAGGAACTGCAGCACAACCTCATCGTCACTCACGCGGTCTGCGTCGGCGAGCCGCTGGCGCCGGAGGTGGTGCGCGCGATGCTGTGCATCCGCATCAACACGTTGCTCAAGGGCCATTCGGGCATCCGTGTGGCGACGCTGCAGGCGCTGGCCGACCTGCTCAACGCCGGCATCGTGCCCGTGGTGCCGGGGCTGGGCTCGGTCGGTGCCTCGGGCGACCTGGCGCCGCTGTCGCACCTGGCGATCGTGCTGCTGGGGGGCGGCGAGGCGTTCTTCGCGGGCGAGCGCATGTCCGGCGCGGACGCACTGCGGCGCGCCGGCCTGGCACCGGTCACGCTGTCGTACAAGGAGGGCCTGGCGCTCAACAACGGCACTGCGCAGATGCTCGCCACTGGCGTGCTGGCGCTGCATCGGCTCGACGCATTGCTCGACACCGCCGATCTGGCCGCGGCGATGACCATCGATGCCTTCGCCGGCCGGCTCGGCGCATTCGACGCCGATGTCCACGCGCTGCGCCCGCATCCGGGCCAGGTCGAGGTCGCCGCGCACCTGCGCGAGCTGCTCGACGGCTCGACGCTGGCCGACATCGCCTACCACCTGGTGCCGAAGTTCCGGCCGTGGCTGCCGTCGAGCTGGGACACCGCGCAGGCCCAGGCGCTGCGCTTCGACATCGGCTGGGACTGGGTGCCGAGCGATCAGCGCCATGGTCGCGAGAAGTTCTATGCCCGGTTCCGGCCGTTCCGTGGCGGCAAGAAGCACCAGCCGCAGGACGCCTACTCGCTGCGCTGCATCCCGCAGGTGCACGGCGCGGTGCGCGACGCGGTTGAGCAGGCCAAGCGCGTGTTCGACGTCGAGCTCAACGCGGTCACCGACAACCCGTTGGTGTTCCCGGGCCGCGAGGCCGAGCACGTCGAGCAGCAGGTGATCTCGGCCGGCCATTTCCACGGCATGCCGCTGGCGCTGGCGATGAGCTACGTCAAGGCGGCGATCCCGGTGCTGGCGTCGATCTCCGAGCGCCGGCTGGCCAAGCTCGTCGACCCGGCGACCAACGACGGGCTGCCGGCGTTTTTGATCGGCAACGAGGACGCCACCGAGTCGGGTTTCATGATCGTGCAGTACACCGCGGCGGCGCTGGTCAACGACCTGGCCACGCGCGCGCACCCGGCCAGTGTGTACTCGGTGCCGACCAGCGCCAACGCCGAAGACCACGTCTCGATGGGCACCAACGAGGCGCGTCATGTGCTGGCGATGGCCGACGACCTGGGCAAGGTGCTCGCGCTGGAGCTCTACACCGCAGCCCAGGCGCTGGACCTGCGGATGGACATGATCAACGCCGCGCGCGACCTCGCGGGCCGGGGCGATGCCCAGGTGCTGGCGACGAAGGTGCAGGGCGGCCCGGCGCAGGATCGCGCGACGCACGCCGGCTTCCTCGACGAGGTCGAGGCGCTGCGCGTCGAGCTCGCCGCGTGCGCACCGTTCCACCCCGGCGCGATCGTCGCCGAGGCGCATGCGCGCATCCGCGAGGCGATCCCGTTCCTCGACCGCGACCGCGCGCTCGACGGTGAAGTCGCCGCCGCCGTGCGCCTGGTCGCCGACGGCACCCTGCTGGGCGTGCTGCCGCGCTGGCGGGTGCCGGCCACCGGGCCTGCGGCGTGAACCTGCCGCTGCATTTCGGCTGGCTCGGGGTGCTGGAGGCTGCGCTGATCGCGATGGCGGTCGGTGCGCTATGCTATCTGCTGTTCCACTGGCTGAGCGCGCGCTACCGCTGGGCGCACGGGCATTCGATCGCGTGGAGCAGCCTGGGCGCGCTCGCGATCGCGGTCGGCATCGATGCCTGGCACCTGTTCTACATGGGCGCGGTCAAGCTCGAATCGCCGGTCTATGCGCGCATCGCGCTGCAGAAGATCCACGATCCCAATTTCCTCGCCACCCGGGTGTTCCTGTCCTCGATCGCCGCGTTCTCGGGGGTCGCACTGGCTTGGCTGGGGATGCAGGCCCGCACGCGCGCCGACTGACACACCTCTCAAGAACCGGGGTCCAAGAACCTGGGTCAGAGTGGATTTCTGGAAAGAAATCCACTCTGACCCCGGTTCTGCCGGTTCTGTTTTGGCTGGTGGATCAGGCCTTCGCCTGGCGTGCGCGCTCGATCCGCCGCAGGAACACCGTCATCTCCTTGGACGACTGCACGTCGCCACGCCGCGCCGCGGCGTCGAGCCCGGCGCGCCAGGCCGCTTCGGCATCCGCGTCGCGCCCTTGCGTCAGCAACGCCTTGCCGAGCAGTTTCCACGCGGCCGAGTAGTCCGGATCGTGCCGGGTGGCGGCGGCCAGATGGGTCGCGGCCGAGGCCGGGTCGCCTGCCTGCAGGCAGGCATTGCCCAGCCCGAAGCGCAGCAGGGCGTCGTCGCGCCCGGCATCGAGCAGGGCCTGCAATCGGTCGCGCATGGCGCCCCCGAATCTGAGAGTCGAGGCAGGATCTTCCGGGATCGGCAGGTGAGGGCGGTGGAACGCTGCGGTCCAGTCGGCGCCCTGCGAACGGCCTGCGGCGATGACGCGATGCTCGGGGAGTGCGTGCATCGCCGCTGTACGGCGCCGCCAGCCCGGTTGACTTCGAATCGGAAAGGCGTAATGTACTAGCACGCTATTACATTGATACGTCCGGCGATCCCCGTGAAGCAACGCCCCGAACCCTTGCCCGACCACGAAGCCAGCGCTTCGCTGCAAGCGCTGGCACGCGCGTTTGCGGCGCTGAAGACCGCCGATGAGGTCGCCCGGTTCCTCGACGACCTGTGCACGCCGGCCGAGCTCGAGGCGCTGGTCGACCGGTGGCGGGTCGTGCCGCTGCTGCAGCAGGGCGTGCCGTATCGCGAGATCCACGAGCGCACCGGCGTCAGCGTGACCACCGTCGGCCGCGTCGCACGCACGCTCGACCGCGGCGCCGGCGGCTATGCGATCGCAGCGCGTCGTGTCGGGCGTTTTGCGTCCCCCGATTCCCACTGAGGCTTCCCGATGAGTCCTGTCACTGGCGGCGCCGCGCGCGACCGCCTGCGTATCGCGATCCAGAAATCCGGCCGGCTCAGCGAGCCGGCGCGGGCGTTGCTGGCGTCATGCGGCCTGTCGTGGCGCGAGAGCCGCGACAAGCTGTTCTGTTACGGCGAGACGCTGCCGGTCGACCTGTTGCTGGTCCGCGACGACGACATCCCCGGGTTACTCGCCGATGGCGTCTGCGATTACGGCATCGTCGGCCGCAACGTGCTCGACGAGGTCGCGGCCGACCGGGCCTTGCGCGGCCTGCCGCAGGTGTCCAAGGCGGTCCGTGCGCTCGGCTTCGGCGGCTGCCGGCTCGACATCGCGATTCCAGAGTCGCAGGACTGGTCGGGCCCGGCGCAGTTGCAGGGCAGCCGCATCGCGACCAGCTACCCAGGCCTGCTGCAGCGATGGCTCGACGCGCAGGGGGTGCAGGCGAGCATCGTCACGCTGTCGGGTTCGGTCGAGATCGCGCCGCGGCTGGGCCAGGCCGACGTGATCTGCGACCTGGTGTCCAGCGGCGCGACGTTGACCGCCAATCAGCTCAAGCCCGCGGTCACGCTGATGACCAGCGAGGCGGTGTTGGCCGGCCCGGTGCAGCCGTTCTCCGATGTGCGGGGCGACCTGGCCGCCCTGCTGCTGCGCCGCCTCGATGGCGTGATGCGGCTGCGCGACAGCCGCCTGCTGATGTTCCAATCGCGTCGCGACGGCGTCGATGCGCTGCTCAAACTGTTGCCCGACGCCGAGCCGCCGACGCTGCTGCAGGTCGACGGCAGCGATGCGGTCGCGTTGCAGGTGCTGTGCCACGGCGAGCTGACCTGGCCGCGGCTCGAGGCGCTCAAGCAGGCCGGCGCGGCCGGGCTGATGGTGCTGCCGGTGGAGCGGATGCTGGCATGAACCTCAACGCCCCCTTTTCACTGGACGGCGCGATTCCGGCGATCGTCGACTGGTCGGCCGCCGATGCGGCAGCGCAGGCCGAACTGCTGCGCCGCCCGACGCAAACCGTGGCCGCGCAGACGCGCGCGGCCGTCGCCGACGTGCTCGACGAGGTGCGGACACGCGGCGACGCCGCACTGCGCGCGTTGACCGAACGCTTCGACCGCGTCGCGCTCGACGATTTCGAAGTCGGCGCCGACGAATTCGCCGCGGCCGAGGCCGAGGTCTCGCCGCGCTTGCGCGAGGCAATGGCCAACGCCGCCGCGCGGATCGAGCGCTTCCATGTCGCGGGCAGGGTCGACGGCTACGCCGTGCAGACCGCCGATGGCGTGGAGTGCGCACGGATCGTGCGGCCGATTCCGCGGGTCGGGCTGTACGTGCCGGCCGGGACCGCGCCGCTGCCTTCGACCGCATTGATGCTCGGTGTGCCGGCCCGGCTGGCCGGTTGCCGCGAGGTCGTGCTGTGCACGCCGCCGCGCCCGGACGGCAGCGCCGATCCGGCGGTGCTGGTCGCCGCGCGGCTGACCGGCGTGCACCGGGTATTCAAGCTCGGCGGCGCGCAGGCGATTGCGGCGATGGCGTTCGGCACCGCGTCGGTACCGGCCTGCGACAAGCTGTTCGGGCCGGGCAATGCGTTTGTCACCGAAGCCAAACAGCAGGCGGCGCAGTCGGGCACGGTCGCGATCGACATGCCGGCCGGCCCGTCGGAGGTGCTGGTGATCGCCGATGCCGGCGCCGACGCGGCGTTCGTCGCGGCCGATCTGCTGTCGCAGGCCGAGCACGGGGCCGACTCGCAAGTGCTGCTGCTGAGCGACGACGAGGCGCTGCTGCGCCGCGTGCGCGTCGAGCTGGCGACCCAGCTTGGTGCGCTGCCGCGCGCCGACATCGCGCGCCGGGCGCTGGCGCGCTCGCGGTTGCTGCGGGTGCCGACGCTGGAGGTCGCGTTCGACATCAGCAACCGTTATGCGCCCGAGCATCTGATCCTGGCCCTGCGCGCGCCGCGTGACTGGCTCGACCGGGTCGAGGTCGCCGGTTCGGTGTTCCTGGGCGACTGGACCCCCGAGGCGCTGGGCGACTACTGCAGTGGCACCAACCACGTACTGCCGACTGGCGGCGCCGCGCGCGCCTGGAGCGGCGTTGGCGTGTCCAGCTTCCAGACCCTGGTCAGCGTGCAGAGCGCCGACGCCGCGGGCATCCGCGCGATCGGACCCGATGCGGTGACGCTGGCGCGCGCCGAAGGCCTGGACGCGCACGCCAACGCGGTCGCGCTGCGGCTGGCGAGGGCGGGCGCATGAGCACGGTGCTCGATCTGGTGCGCGACGACCTGCGCGCATTCTCCGGCTATGCCTCGGCGCGGACCCAGGCGCTCCAGGGCGAGATCTGGCTCAATGCCAACGAGGCACCGTGGGCGAATCCCGGCGATGCCGACGGCCAGTGCCGCCGGTATCCGGCGCCACAGCCGCCCGCGCTGCAGGCGCGACTGGCCGCGCTGTACGGCGTGGAGGCCTCGCGCTTGCTGATCGGCCGCGGCAGCGACGAGGCGATCGACCTGCTGGTGCGTGCGTTGTGCGTGCCCGGGCGCGACGCCGTGCTCGCGACGCCCCCGGTGTTCGGCATGTACGCGGTCAGCGCCCGGCTGCAGGGCGCGCCGTTCGCCGAGGTGCCGTTGCGCGATGGCGCCGACGGCTTTGCGCTCGATGTCGATGCCGTGCGCGAAACCGCGCTCGCGCGGGGCGCGCGGTTGGTGTTCCTGTGCTCGCCGTCCAACCCGACCGGTGGCCTGGTGCCGCTGGCCGATGTCGCGGCGTTGGCCACTGCGCTCGACGGGCGCGCTGTCGTCGTCGTGGACGAGGCCTACGTGGAGTTCGCCGACGCGCCGTCGGCGACCACGCGGCTCGACGCCCACGCCAACCTGGTGGTGCTGCGGACACTGTCGAAGGCGCATGGCCTGGCGGCGGCGCGGATCGGCGTGGCAATCGGCGACCCGGCGTTGATCGCGGTGCTGCGGCGCTGCCAGGCGCCGTATCCGGTGCCCACGCCCTGCGCCGAGCTGGCGCTGGCCGGGCTCGCCGACGCGGCGCTCGCGCAGACCCGCGCGCGCGTGGCACAGACGATCGCTGAGCGCGATGGGTTGGCGGCCACGCTGGCGGCGACGCCGGGCGTGCGCCAGGTGTATCCGTCGGCCGGCAACTTCCTGCTGGTGCGCTTCGCCGACGCCTCGCGCGCGTTCGCGGCACTGCTGGCCGCCGGCATCGTCGTGCGCGACCAGCGCGCCGCGCCCGGGCTGGGCGATGCGCTGCGCATCACGGTCGGTACGCCGACGCAGAACGCAGGTGTCGTCCAGGCGTTGCAGACATTGGAGGTCGTGGCATGAGCGGAACCAAGATCCTGTTCGTCGACCGCGACGGCACCCTGATCGAGGAGCCGGCCGACTATCAGATCGACGCCTACGAGAAGCTGCGCTTCGTGCCGGGCGTGATCCCGGCACTGCTGCGGCTGCGTGATGCCGGGTTCGAGTTCGTCATCGTCACCAACCAGGACGGCCTGGGCACCGAGGGCTACCCGCGCGCCAGTTTCGACGGCCCGAACGACCTGATGCTGCAGATCTTCGAAAGCCAGGGCATCACGTTCCGCGAGGTGCTGGTCGATTGCAGCTGGCCGGCCGACAACGCGCCCACGCGCAAGCCGGGCCTGGGGCTGGTGATGCACTACCTGCGCGACCGCGGCATCGATCTCGACGCCTCGGCGATGGTCGGCGATCGCGACACCGACCTGCAGTTCGCCGACAACCTGGGCATCCGCGGCTTCAAGCTGCGGACCCCGCAGTTCGGCGGCGACTGGGACTGGCCCGGCATCGCGCACGCGCTGTGTGATGCGCCGCGCTGCGCGCGCATCGTGCGCAACACGCGCGAGACCCGCATCCGGGTCGAGCTCGACCTCGATGCCGCGCGTGATGCGCAGGTGTCCACGGGGCTTCCGTTCTTCGACCACATGCTCGATCAGATCGGCAAGCACGGCGGCATCGCGCTGACCGTGCAGGCCGAGGGCGACCTGGAGATCGACGAACACCACACCGTCGAGGATGTCGGCATCGCGCTTGGTCAGGCGTTGCGCGCGGCGCTCGGCGACAAGCGTGGCATCGCCCGCTACGGCTTCATGCTGCCGATGGACGAGACCCTTGCCAGCGCCGCGCTCGACTTCGGCGGGCGTCCGTACCTGGTGTTCGACGGCACATTCCGGCGCGAGCGTGTCGGCGACCTGCCGACCGAACTGGTCGCGCATTTCTTCCGCTCGGTCTGCGACTCGGCGGCGTTGAACCTGCACCTCAAGGTCGAGGGCGACAACGACCACCACAAGGTGGAAGCGTGCTTCAAGGCCTTCGCCCGCGCGCTGGGCCAGGCGGTGCGCCGCGACGGGGCCGCGCTGCCGAGCACCAAGGGCGTGCTGTGATGCGCGTGGTGATCGTGGACGCGGGCGGCGCCAACACCGGCTCGGTGCGCTACGCGTTCGAGCGCCTGGGGGTGCGGGCGGCGCTGGTCACCGATGCCGAGGCGATCCGCGGCGCAGACCGCGTGATCCTGCCCGGGGTCGGCACCGCGGCGCAGGTCATGACGCGGCTGCGGGCGCTCGATCTGGTCGAGGTCCTGCGGACACTGGACCGGCCGCTGCTGGGCATCTGCGTGGGCATGCAACTGCTGTTCGAACGCTCGCAGGAAGGCGATGTCGAGGGGCTGGGCCTGCTGCGCGGCACGGTCGCCCGGCTCCACGGCGGCCCCGGTATCCGGGTGCCGCACATGGGCTGGAATCGACTACAGCCGCGGGCCGACAGCGCGTTGCGCACCGGCATCGACGACGGTGCACACGCCTTCTTCGTGCACAGCTATGCAGCCCCGGTGACCGCCGACTGCATCCTTGCCTGCGCCCACGGCCAGCCATTCGCCGCGGCCGTGCAGCGGGGCCTGGTCGCCGGTGCGCAGTTCCATCCCGAGCGTTCGGCTGCGGTCGGCGCGCAGCTGCTGCGCAACTTCCTGTCTCCATCGTTCGATGCTGGAGTCCGTGCATGAGCGGTTTCACCGTCTATCCCGCCATCGACATCCGCGATGGTCGCGTGGTCCGGCTGGCGCAGGGCGACTATGCGCGCGAGACGCGCTACAGCGACGATCCGCTGGCCCAGATCCAGGCCTACGCCGACGCGGGCGCGACGTGGCTGCATCTGGTCGATCTCAATGCCGCACGTGCGGGCGGCTTCACGCTCGCGCCGCTTCTGGCGCGCATCCGTCAGGTCACCGGCCTGCAGGTGCAGACCGGCGGGGGGGTGCGCAGCGTCGACGATGTGGCGCGGATCCTCGATGCAGGCGCCGCCCGCGTGGTCGTCGGGTCGCTCGCGGTGCGCGATGCCGATGCGGTGGCTGGTTGGATCGAGCGTTTCGGTGCCGAGCGCATCACCGTCGCGCTCGACACGCGGCAGGGTGCCGACGGGGTCTGGCGCCTGCCGGTGCACGGCTGGACGCAGACCGCCGAGGCCACTCTCGACACCTTGGCCGTGCGCTATGCGCAGGCCGGGCTGCGTCACCTGCTGAGTACCGACATCGCCCGCGACGGCATGTTGTCGGGACCCAACAGCGCGCTGTACGCGCATGTGCGCGCGCTGGCGCCAGCGCTGCAGGTCCAGGCGTCGGGCGGCGTGCGCGCGCTCGACGATATCGTCGCGGCGCGGAGCCAGGGCTGCGCCGGCATCGTGCTTGGCCGCGCATTGCTCGAAGGCCGCTTCGCACTGCGGGATGCGCTGACATGCTGAGCCGGCGGATCATTCCATGCCTGGACGTGCGCGACGGCCGTGTGGTCAAGGGCGTGCGCTTCCGCGATCACGTCGACATGGGCGATATTGCGGAGCTCGCGCTGCGCTACCGCGACGCGGGCGCCGACGAACTGGTGTTCTACGACATCTCCGCCAGTCCCCAGGGCCGTTCGGTCGACCGCGGTTGGGTCGAACGGGTGTCGCGGCTGATCGACATTCCGTTCTGCGTCGCCGGCGGCATCCGCGATGTCGCCACCGCGCGTGCGGTGCTGCATGCCGGCGCCGACAAGATCTCGATCAACACCCCGGCGCTCGAGCGCCCGGCACTGATCGCCGAACTGGCGGACGCCTTCGGTGTGCAGTGCGTGGTCGTGGGCATCGATTCGATCCGCGAAGCTGACGGCGAGTGGCGGGTGCGCAGCCACACCGGCGATCCGGACCGCACCCGTGCGCTGGCGGTGCGCACGCTGGACTGGATCGTCGAAGCGCAACGGCTGGGCGCCGGCGAGATCGTGCTCAACTGCATGGACAACGACGGTGTGCGCCGCGGCTACGACATCGCGCAGCTGCGCCAGGCGCGCGCACTGTGCGAGGTGCCGTTGGTCGCCTCGGGTGGGGCAGGCGAGACCACCCACTTCATCGATGCGTTTCTCCAGGCCGACGTCGATGGTGCGCTGGCGGCCAGCGTGTTCCACAGTGGCCGCATCGCGATTCCCGACCTCAAGCGCGAGCTGCGCGCGGCCGGCGTGGCGGTGCGCGATGTCTGACCTTCGCGACCAGGGCCCGACGGCCGCGCCCCCCAATGCGCCCCAGGACGATGCCATGACCGACATGTCCTTCGACCCGGCGCGCCTGGACTGGAACAAGGGCGACGGCCTGCTGCCGGCGATCGTCCAGGACGCCGACACGTTGCGCGTGCTGATGCTCGGCTACATGGATCGCGACGCGCTCGATGCCACGCGCCGGCTGGGGCAGGTGACGTTCTTCAGCCGCAGCAAGGGTCGGCTGTGGACCAAGGGCGAACAGTCGGGCCACGTGCTCGAACTGGTCTCGGTCGAGGCCGATTGCGATGCCGACACGCTGCTGGTGCTGGCCCGGCCGCAGGGGCCGACCTGCCATCTGCAGCGGCCCAGCTGTTTCCCATCCGCCCCGGGCGGTGTGTTGGCCGAACTGGATGCGCGCGTCGCGCAGCGCGCACGCGAGCGGCCGGACGGCAGCTACACGACGCGGCTGTTCGACGGCGGCATCCGCCGGATCGCCCAGAAGGTCGGCGAGGAGGGCGTGGAGACTGCATTGGCAGCCGTCGCGCAGGGCGACGACGACCTGCTCGGCGAGAGCGCCGACCTGCTGTACCACCTGCTGGTGCTGCTGCGCGCGCGCGGGCTGTCGCTGGCCGATGTCGAGCGCGTGCTGGCCGCGCGGGGCCGGTGAGGCGGCCTTGCGTGTGGCCCGGGAACTTCGAGGCCGTCGGGGGGCGCGCGACGTTGCTCGCCGACGATGACGCCGCCCTGTTTGTCGCCCTGTACGGCGATCCGGCGACGATGCGGCAGGTCGGCCCGGCGCTCGATCGTTCCGCCGCGACCCGTGCATTCGCTGCGGCGCGTCGGCAAATGCGGGGCGACCCGCCTGCCGCCCGGTTCTGGCGGCTGGAGACTGCCGCCGGCGCGCAGGGATTGCTGTCATTGGTGCCCGATGCGGCCGGTCGGGACGCCGAGACCGGGCTGTTGCTGGCGCCTGCGGCGCAACGGCAGGGGGTAGCGACCGCGGCGCTGGGGCATCTGTGCGAGGTCGCGCTCGGCACCGGCGCATTCGAGGCGCTGTGGACCCGGCACCGGGCCGGCCATGCAGCCGCCGTCGGCCTGATGCGGCGCCTGGGGTTCGTGCGCGCTGCGCCGGTGGAGGGCTGGCAGCGCTGGCGTCTCGGTCGCACGGCCTGGCGCGCGCTTGCCGGCGGTGCATCTGCCGATTAGATTCCGCGCTCGTGCAGGGGAGTTGACGATGGAAGGCAGGGGGCGGCTGGCCTGCGTCGGTGTCGGCATGATGCTCGGCGCGCATCTGGGGCCACGCGCCAGACGCCATATCGAGACGGCGGAGGTCGTCTTCGTCGCCGTCTCCGATCCGCTGGTCGAGCTGTGGGTGCGGAGCATGAATGCGGATGTCCGCAGCCTGCAGCCGTTCTATCGCGAGGGCCGCTCCCGGCACCGCAGTTATGCCGGCATGATCGCTGCGATGCTGGCCGAGGTGCGCGCCGGGCGCGATGTGTGCGGTGCGTTCTACGGCCACCCGGGGGTGTTCGCGCAGGTGCCCCACCAGGCGATCGCGGCGGCCCGTGCCGAGGGCTTTCAGGCCGTCATGGAGCCGGGGATCTCGGCCGAGGACTGTCTGTACGCGGATCTGGGGATCGATCCGGGCGACGTCGGTTGCCAGCACTACGAGGCCAGCCAGTTCCTGTTCTACCGACGGATCGTCGACCCTGCTGCCTGGCTGGTGCTGTGGCAGGTCGGGGTGGCCGGGGTCCGCGACACCGGGCGGTTCCACAGCACCGGCGCGGAGCGCGCCGCGCTGGTCGCCCGCCTGGCCCGGGATTACCCGCCCGGACATGTTGTGACGCTCTACGAAGCTGCTACGCTGCCCACCGTGCGGCCCCGCCTCGAGCGGCTGCCGTTCGAGGCGCTGGCGCAGGCGAGATTGCACCAGCACACGACGCTGGTGGTGCCGCCGGGAAAGGCGCTGGAGCGGGACGTGGGCATGGCATGGTCGGCAGGCGCCGCGGGCGCGGCCGACTGAGCACAATCGAGAACGACTGGGGGGGACATGCTCGACGTTGTCGCGTTGCTGGAATCGGCGGGGGCCGGAACCGCGTTCGATCCGGTCGGTCCGGAAGTCGCCGATGCGGTACTGGCCTTCCTGGCCGACGGGACGAGCGTGCCGGCGATCGTGGCCTGCATGATCATGACTCCCGACGACGGACAGAGCGAACCCCCGCAGGATGAACCGGATCAGGACGATGACGGCGACCGGCGCGATGACGATGATCCGGGCGAACGCTCCGCGTGAGGCCGTGGCCGGCGATGCGCGGGACGTGCGATCGCGCGCGCGCTGGCGGTTGGGTCTGCTTCTGGTCGGGATCGTCCTGTCGCAGGTGGCACTGGCCGGCGACGCGCTCGATGCGCTGATCGAAGAGGCGAGTGCGCTCAGGACGTCCGATCCCCAGCGCGTGGACGCGTTGCTGCGCGACATGGCCGGCCATCTCGAGACCGCGACCGAGGCCCAGCGCGCACGGGTGCAACTGCTGCGGGTGCACCGGATGATGACCAGCGGGCAGTCGGCCATCGCCACCGACCAGCTGACGGCATTGCTGGCGTCGACGGCCGATCCGGTGGCCCGTTTCGAGACCGCGTCGATGCTCGCGAACATCTACGCGGTCCAGCGGCGCTTCGAGGACGCACTGCGGATGCTCGAGACGATGCTGCCGCTGGCCGACCAGGTCGAGGACGCGCAGCTGCGCCATCGCGGCCTGATGGTCGCGGCGATCGTCTACAACCAGGTGGGGGAGTTCGGCCAGGCACAGCAGTATGCCGAGCGCGTGCTGCGCGAAGATCCAGACGGGCGCAATGCCTGCGCGGCCGGCGGTGTGCTGCTCGAGGCGATCAATGGGCTCGGGCAGTCCTTTACCGATGCGGCCGGGCAGAGCGCGCTGGATCGGTGCACTGCGCAGGGCGAGCCGATCTTCGCGGGGTTCGTCCGCCTGCATATCGCCCGCCAATGGGACACGCGCGGCAGATGGGAGGAGGCCTTGGCGCTGCTCGGCGGCGGACTGGCTGCGGTCGAGCGCACCGGCTACCCGTTCCTGATCGCGCAGACCCGCGCGGCGCTTGCGGCATTGAGCCAACGCGCCGGGCAGCCTGCCGCGGCACGCGCGCACGCCGAGGCCGCACTCGCCAACAGCCAGGATGCGACGTCCACCGAGGCGCGCGTCACCGCCCATCGGGTCCAGTACGAACTGGCATTGGCCAAGGGCGATGCGGTGGCCGCGCTGGCAGCCTATCGGCAGTATGTCGATGCCGAGCGCGCCCATTTCAACGATGTGAAAACACGCGAAATGGCGTATCAGGTCGTGCGCCACCAGTCGCTGCAGCAGGCCCAGCAGATCGAGCTGCTGCGCCAGAAGAATCAGTTGCTCGAACTCGAGCGCAGTGTCACCGAGCAGCGCGCGCGCAGCTGGCTGCTGTTGACGCTGGTGCTGGTGGGATTGGTCGCGTCGGTCGGCTACTGGGCCTACAAGACCAAGCGCCTGCAGATGCGCCTGAAGCGGATGACCGAGGTCGATGCGCTGACCGGTATCAGCAATCGGCAGCACTTCAGCGAGCGGGCCGAAGCCGCACTCGCGCAGTGCGCGCGCGAGCGCATGCCGGCGGTGCTGGTGATGTTCGATCTCGACCACTTCAAGCTGGTCAACGACCGCCACGGGCATGCAGCCGGCGACTGGGCCCTGCAGCAGGTGGCAGTCCGTGTGCAGCCGCTGTGCCGGGAGATCGACAGCTTCGGTCGGCTGGGCGGCGAGGAGTTCGCACTGTTGTTGCCGGGGCTGGACGAGTCTGCCGGACGCCGCTTGGCCGGCGATGCGCAGGCGCGGCTGGCCGGCGTCGACACCCAGGCCCAGGGGTATGGGTTCCGGATCGCGGCCAGTTTCGGCGTGGCCAGCGCGATCACGGGCGGCTACAGCCTGGCCGCGCTCATGCGCCAGGCCGACCAGGCGATGTATGCGGCCAAGCGCAATGGTCGGCGGCAGGTCCGGGTGTTCGACCCCCACGCGCAGGGCGACGACCCGGAGGCGTCACAGGCGCTGCGTGGCAGGGTGCATGAGGTCGCGGCTGCGCCGGCACATGCGGGCGATCCGACCCGCCGCGCCATCGCCTGATCACAGGCGGCGCCCCACGGGCTCAGACCGGGTCGCGGATCACCAGCAGCCGATCCTCGCACATGTCGCGGATCGCATAGCGCACGCCTTCGCGGCCGATGCCCGAGTCCTTGATGCCGCCGTAGGGCATGTTGTCGACGCGGAAGCTCGGCACGTCGCCGACGATCACGCCGCCGGCTTCGATCCGGTCCCAGGCGCGCATCGCGTGGGCGAGGTTGCCGGTGAACACGCCGGCCTGCAGGCCGAAATCGCTGTCGTTGACCCGCGCGATCGCCTCGTCGAAGCTGTCCACCGGCTCGAGTAGCGCGACCGGACCGAACACCTCCTTGCGCTGGAGGTCGGCGTCGCGCGGCACCTTTTCCAGCAGCGTGGCCGGAATCATCGTGCCTTCGCGCTTGCCGCCGGCGATCACCTTGGCGCCGCCCTTGCGCGCGGCATCGATCCACGACTGGATGCGGTCGGCCGCATCGGCGTCGATCACCGGGCCGATGAATGTCGTCTCGTCGCGCGGATCGCCCATGCGCAGTGCGCCGACGGCCTTCTTGAGCTTGCGCCGCAGCGCGTCGTGGATCGCGCGATGCGCATAGATGCGCTGGACGCCGATGCAGCTCTGCCCGGACTGATAATAGGCGCCGAACACCAGCCGCTCGACCACGTGGTCCAGGCTCGCGCCCGGATCCTCGTCGACGATGCAGGCGGCGTTGCCGCCCAGCTCCAGCACGACCTTCTTCTTGCCGGCGCGCGCCTTGAGGTCCCAGCCCACCAGGCCGCCGGTGAAGCTCAGCAACGCGATGCGCGCATCCTCGGTCAGCGCGGCGGCGTCCTCGTTGCTGCAGGGGATCACCGAGAACGCGCCCTTGGGCAGGTCGGTCTCGGCCAGGATCTCGCCGATGATCAGCGCGCCGACCGGGGTCTTGGCTGCGGGCTTGAGCACGAACGGACAGCCGGCCGCGATCGCCGGTGCCACCTTGTGCGCGACCAGGTTCAACGGGAAGTTGAACGGGGTGATGAAGCTGCACACGCCCACCGGCACGCGCTTGACCATGCCGCGATAGCCGCGGGTGCGCGACGAGATCTGCAGTTCGACGACCTCGCCGTCGAGCCGGGTCGCCTCGCCGGCGGCGATGCGGAAGGTGTCGATCAGGCGCGTCACTTCGCCGCGTGCGTCCTTGATCGGCTTGCCGGCCTCGATGCACAGCGCCAGCGCGAGCTCCTCGGCGCGGTCTTCGAACCGGCGCACGCAGTGCTCGAGCACATCGCGGCGCTGGTCGGGCGCGAACGCGGCCATCGCCTCGCGGGCCTTGTGCGCGGCGACGATCGCCTTGCGGATCGCCGTCGCATCGCCCATCGCCACGCGCGTGGCGACCTGTCCGCTGTACTTGTCGCGGACTTCGAGATCGGCGTTCGCCGCGACCGCGACGTTGGCGAGGTAGTAGGGGTAGCGGCGGGCGAGCCCGGCGGTCTTGGGGGCGGTCTTGTGCTTGGCCATTGGGCGCTCCGGAGTCGAAAGGCGGAAGGACGCGGCGGCGATCAGTCGATCGCGGCGCTGCGCGCGGGAATCTCGGTGTTGAGCAGGGCGTCGTCGTCGCGATAATCGATGGCCAGATCGATCAGATCCACGCCCGGCGTGTCCAGCGCGGTGCGCAGCGTGTGTGCGAAGGCGGCGGCGCTGGTGGGGCGATGGCCGCGCGCGCCGTAGCTCTGTGCGTAATGCACGAAGTCCGGATTGCCGTAGTCCATGCCGTACACCGGATAATCCTCGTGCTGCTGCTTCCACTTGATCATGCCGTAGGCATCGTCGCGCAGCACGATGACCACCAGGTCGAGCGCCAGGCGCACAGCGGTTTCCAACTCCTGCGAATTCATCATGAAGCCGCCGTCGCCGCAGACTGCGACGATCTTGCGGTCGCCGTGCACCAACCTGGCTGCGATCGCCGAGGGCAGGCCGGCGCCCATGGTCGCCAGTGCGTTGTCCAGCAGCAGGGTGTTGGGCTCGCGGCACCGGTCGTTGCGCGCGAACCACAACTTGTACAGGCCGTTGTCGAGACAGACGATGTCGCGCGGGTCGATCGCATCGCGCAGCGTCTTGACCAAATGCGGCACGTGCACGGGGAAACGGTCGTCGGCGGCGAGTTCGGCGATGTTCCGGCACAGCGCGGTCCGCACGCGATCGAAGAACGTGAAATCCCAGTGCGGCTGCGGGGCATCCAGCGCCTCGGCCAGTTGCCAGACCGTATTGGCGATGTCGCCGATGACCTCGATCTGCGGAAAGTACACCTGATCGACGACGGCGCTTTCGTAGTTGACGTGGATCACCGTGCGCCGGCCGCGGTGCATGAAGAACGGCGGTTTCTCGATGACATCGTGGCCGATGTTGACGATGCAGTCGGCAGCATCGATCGCGCGGTGCACGAAATCGTGATCCGACAGCGCGGCGGTGCCGAGCCACAGCGGATGCGTCTCGTCCAGCACGCCCTTGCCCATCTGGGTGCTGAAGAACGGGATGCCGAGCCGGTCGACGAAGGCCCGCAGCATCTTGGCCGTGGTCTTGCGGTTGGCGCCGGCGCCGATCATCAGCAGCGGATGCCGGGCATTGCGAATCGCCTGCGCGGCATGCGCGATCGCCTTGTGCTCGGCCAATGGACGGCGCGTGTAGGGGGCAGGCAACAGGCGCGCATCGGTGTCGTCGCCGGCGATGTCCTGGGGCAGTTCGAGATGGGTCGCGCCGGGACGTTCCTCCATCGCCCGCTGGAACGCGTCGCGCACGCGCGCGGGGATGGCGTCGGCGGACACCAGTTGATGGGTCGACTTGGTCAGTGGCCGCATCATGTCGACCACGTCGACGATCTGGAAATGCCCCTGCTTGCTGGTCCGGATCGGCTTCTGGCCGGTGATCATCAACATCGGCATCGCGCCCAACTGGGCGTAGGCGGCCGGCGTGACGAGGTTGGTCGCGCCGGGGCCCAGTGTCGACAGGCAGACGCCGGCCTGCCCGGTCAGCCGTCCCCAGGTCGCGGCCATGAAGCCTGCGGCCTGCTCGTGGCGGGTGAGCACCAGCTCGATCGTGGACGCGCGCAGCGATTCGAGCAGGTCGAGGTTCTCCTCGCCCGGGATGCCGAAGACATGGGTCACGCCTTCGGCTTCCAGCGCCGAGACGAACAGGTCGGAGGCCTTGGTCATCGGTCCGTGTACTCCAGCGACAGATCGCCGGTCATCGTGCCAGCCCCGGCGTGATCACCGGGCGAGGGCGGACCGCGCCGCGCTACTGCACCTCGACCCGAAGCGTGCCATCGCCGACGCGTGCATCGAGCCGATCGCCGGGCGCGGCGTCGGCGGTGCTGCGCACGATGCGGCCGTCGTCGCGCTGCAGGATGCTGTAGCCGCGCGCGATCGTCGCCAGCGGGCTCACCGCCTCGAGCGAGCGCACCAGCCCGCGCAGGTGCAGCGCGTCGCGTTGCAGCCGACGGGCGACCGCGGCCTGCGGGCGCGCCTGTAGCGCATCGAGGCGCTGGTGCAGCTGGGCGAGCCGGCGTTGCGGCGAGGCCGCGCGCAGCACCGCGCCGGCATGCTGGAGCCGCGCCTGACGCTGCTGCAGCTGTTGCCGCTGGGCAGCCTGCAGCCGGCGCAGCGCTGCGTCCTGCCGCTGGCGCAGGGCGTCGAGCCGCGCCTGCGGGCGGGTGGCCTGCAGGCGCAGCGCCGCACGGTCGAGCCGCTGCGCGCAGGCCTGCAGCGTGCGCAACTGCACGGCGTCGACCTGGCGTTGCAACTGGCGCACGCGCCCGAGCAGGTCGTTGCGGTCGGGCGTCAGTAGTTCGGCAGCGGCCGACGGCGTGGGTGCGCGCAGGTCGGCGGCAAAGTCCGTCAGGCTGAAGTCGGTCTCGTGCCCGACAGCCGAGACCACGGGCACCGGCGAGGCGGCCACCGCGCGCGCCAGCGCCTCGTCGTTGAAGGCCCACAGGTCCTCGAGCGAGCCACCGCCGCGGGTCAGCAGCAGTACGTCGTAGCGCCCGCTCTCGCCCGCGCGCTGCAGCGTGCGCAGCAGTTGCCCAGGCGCGTCCACGCCCTGGACCAGGGTCGGCAGCACCTCGACCTCGAGCAGCGGGAAGCGCCGCGCCAGCACGCTGAGCACGTCGCGCACCGCTGCGCCCGATGGCGAGGTGATCACGCCCAGGCGCCGCGGAAACGCCGGCAGCGGGCGTTTGCGCTCGGCCTCGAACAGGCCCTCGGCCTGCAGCCGGGCCTTGAGCGCATCGAAGGCCCGCCGCAACGCGCCTTCGCCGGCTTCTTCGAGCGTGTCGAGGATCAACTGGTAGTCGCCGCGCGCCTCGTACAGCGTCACCCGGCCGCGCGCACGCACCAGCATGCCGTCGCGGGGCACGAAGCGCAGCCACTGGCTCTTCTGCCGGAACAGCGCGCAGCGCACCTGGGCGCGCGCGTCCTTGAGCGTGAAGTACATATGGCCCGACGCCGGGCGTGAGACGTTGCACAACTCGCCCTCGACTGCGACCTGGGGGAAGCTGTCCTCCAGCAGCCCGCGGGCGAGGGTGTTGAGCTGGCTCGGGGTCAGGACGTCGCGTGCGGAATCGTGCATGCGCACAAGGATACCGGCACGCGGCGGGCGGGGCTGCGACACCCGGTCGCAGGCACCACGTCCGCAGCCGGCGATAATGGCCGGCCAGGCGCCGCAGGCGTCGCAGTGGAGTACTCGGATGCGCCTTCCCCGTTTCGGTCTTCTTGCCGCCGGCCTGACCGCCGTGGCCCTGGCCGCCTGCCAACCGTCGTCGCCGGAAGGCCCCGCGCCGGCGACCGGGACCGATGCCGCCCAGGTCGCGGTGTCGAACGCCTGGATCCGCGAGACCCCGCCCAACGCGGCGGTGGCCGGTGGTTACTTGACATTGCGCAGTGCCGGCGACGATCGGCTGGTGTCGGTGGAGAGCACCGCCTCCGCTGCGGTGGAGATCCACGAGATGCGCCACGACGGCGGCATGATGCGCATGCGCGAACTGCCCGACGGCGTCCCGCTCGCCGCCGGCACGGAGGTCGAACTGCGCCCAGGTGGCTACCACCTGATGTTCATCGACCCGGTCGAGCCGTTGCGCGCCGGCGCCACGGTCGAGGCGACGCTGCACTTCGAACATGCGCCTGCGCAGCAGGTCCAGTTCGACGTCCGCCCGCTGGCCGGCGATGCCCCGGCCGAGGGCCATGGCGGCCATTGACGACGCGCGCGATCGCGTCGCGCAGACGTTGATCGCGTCGGTGTGGCCTGGGCCGCGCGATGCGGGGCCAACGGGGCTCGAACTTGCCCCCACCCGCCGCGCGTTGCGCGTCGACCTCCCCCGCATGCGGGGGAGGGAATGCGCAGCCGCTGTACGCGGTGCGGGCCTGTGTCGTATCCCGTCGAACGCAGCGCTGCCGTGCTCCCTCCCCGCATGCGGGGGAGGGAATGCACAGCCGCTGTACGCGGTGCGGGCCTGGGCCGTATCCCGTCGAACGCAGCGCTGCCGTGCTCCCTCCCCGCATGCGGGGGAGGGGGCGCACAGCCGCTATGCGCGGTGCGGGCCTGGGCCGTATCCCGTCGAACGCAGCGCTGCCGTGCTCCCTCCCCGCACGCGGGGAGGGGACACATGGCCGCTGTACGCGGTGCGGGCCTGTGTCGTATCCCGTCGAACGCGGCGCTGCGGTGCTCCCTCCCCTGCGTGCGGGGGAGGGATGCACAGCCGCTGTACGCGGTGCGGGCCTGGGCCGTATCCCGTCGAACGCAGCGCTGCGGTGCTCCCTCCCCGCACGCGGGGGAGGGGACGCACAGCCGCTGTACGCGGTGCGGGCCTGGGCCGTATCCCGGTCGAACGCAGCGCTGCGGTGCTCCCTCCCCTGCGTGCGGGGGAGGGCTGGGGTGGGGGGTGGACGCTCGCGGCGATGTTTCGGCGACGCGTGCATGCAAGCCCGTCCTGACCTGCGTTCGCTGCGACGATGGGGAGCGGTGATTGTCCGTCCGGCGTCGGACGATGCGGCGAGCGCGGCACGATAAGACCATCGCGCACCAGACGAGCGCTGAAACGCAAAAACCCGCGCAGGCGCGGGTTTTCCGAAAGATGACCGGCTGGCGAGCGAGGGCTGGCGGGCGGGTCGTACGCGGCTGGCTGGCGATGGCGGGCTTGCGGCGTGCGTCGATTCTAGCGAGCGCACGCGGCCTATGACGGAATGAGAATTGCTCTCGTTACAAGGCGGCGCGGCGCGCGCGACGCCGCATCTGTTGGCGATGCGCACCCGGCGATTGCCCCCAGGTGCGCTCGCCGTTCGACCTCCGTCTCCGCAGGCCGGTTTTGACGCGCGTGCGGTGCTCAGCGCGGGCGCAAGACGAGGGCGGTCAGGTTGCCGGATCGATCGTGTCGAACGAGGTCACGCGGCGGTGGCCGTTCGCGGCGGCGGCATCGCGCGGTTCGGGATAGTCGTCGAGGCGGTCCACCAGCACCGTGCGCAGCCCGGCGTCGCGCGCGGCATCGAGTTCGGCCACCACGTCGGACAGGAACACGATGGCGTCCGGGGGCTGCTGCAACGCCTCGGCGATGCGCGCATAGCTCGCCGCCTCGCGCTTGCCGCCGACTTCGGTGTCGAACCAGGCCGAGATCAGACCGGTCAGGTCGCCGGCGTCGCTGTGCCCGAAGAACAGTTTCTGCGCCGGCACCGAGCCGGACGAGTACACCGCCAGGCGTTCGCCGGCCGCATGCCAGCGGCGCAGCGCCTGCGCCGCGTCGGGATAGAGATGCGCGGTGAAGTCGGCCTCGCGGTAGCCCGCTTCCCAGATCCTGCCCTGCAGGGCCTTGAGCGCGGTGTGCTTGCGGTCCTCGTCGATCCAGCCCTGCAGCGTCTCGACGATCATCGCGTCGTCGCACATCGCGCCGTGCTCGGTCGCCACCACGTCCAGCCAGCGCCGGACCTCGGGATCGGCGCCATGCGCGGCGACGAAGCCGGGCAGGGCGCGGCGGGCATAGGGAAAGAGGACGTCTTTGACGAACGAAATGCTGCTGGTGGTGCCTTCGATGTCGGTGAGGATCATGCGATCTGTTGCTCTCGTCGCGCGCGTGAAAAGGAGGCCGTCCCTGGCGTTGCATCCTCGCCCACACCTGGCACCGGCCCGGTCATCCCTGGCCGGTCGTTCGCGCGCATTGCGTCCGCCTGGACGGCGGACGCAGGGCCTGCGCGCTCATCCTCGACGAACGAAATGCTGCTGGTGGTGCCTTCGATGTCGGTCAGGATCATCGCGTCGGAACTGCGGACAAAACGGACGCGGCATGATGCCACCGGCGGCCGTGCGCCGGGGCGATGCCAGCCTCGGGGTTGTTCAGTCGCGCGCGCCCGGCTCGTAGCGCGGGAACTGCTGGGCGATGTCGGAGCCGGTGAAGTGGCCGATCCAGCCGTCGGGCTGCTGGAAAAAGCGGATCGCCACGAAGCGCGGTTCCGGCCCCATGTCGAACCAGTGGGTCACGCCGTGCGGCACGCCGATCAGGTCGCCCTTGACGCATTCGATCTCGTAGACCTTGTCTTCGACATGCAGCGTGAACAGCCCCGAGCCGTCGACGAAGAAGCGGACCTCGTCTTCCTTGTGCAGGTGTTCGTCGAGGAATTTCTTGCGCAGTTCGTCGCGGTTGGGATTGTCCGGCGCGATGCTGATCACATCCACCGTGGTGAAGCCGCGCTCGGCGCTGATGCGGTCGATGTCGGCCTTGTAGGCGGCCAGCACCTGCTCGGGCGAGGCGCCGGCGGCGACCGGCTGCGAGGCTTCCCAGCGTTCGAAGGTCGCGCCCAGTGCGCCGAGCTCGCGGGCGATCTCCTCGCCGTCGCGGCTGTCGAACAGCGGCGTATCAGGGGCGTTGTCGGCGAAGATGCGGAGGCGGCTCATGGCGGTCTGGCTCGGGCAAAGAGGGGCGCGCCAGACTAGCAGCTGCTCCGGAAGGCAGCGTTGACCGGCGCGGAACGCGGGCGTTCCACGCACGCGCGGAACGGGAGGTCAACGAGCGCGCAGTCGATGCAGCGCCAGTTCGCAGTGCAGCAGGAAATCGAAGGCTTCCAGGTGCCGGCGCGCCTCGGCCATGTCGCGGCCCCAGGCATACAGGCCATGGCCGTCGATCAGGTAGCCCCACATCGGGCCGGCATCGAGCAGGCATTCGACCTGCGCGGCCAGCGTGGGCATATGCTGGCTGTTGGGCAGCACCGGCACGTCGATCGCGGTCTCGTGGGTTGCGTTGCCGGCGAAGGCCTTGAGCAGTTCGTAGCCTTCGATGCGCACATGCCCGGCCCCCGCGTACAGGCGCGAGGCGATGGTCTGGTTGGGCGAATGGGTGTGCAGGATGCAGCCGACCTCGGGGAACCGGCGATAGAGCTGGGTATGCAGCAGTGTCTCGGCCGACGGCCGATGGGTGCTGCCGACAGCCTGGCCGTCGAAGTCGACGACCATGATGTCGCCTTCCTGCAGCCGGCCCTTGTCGCGGCCCGACACCGTGATCGCCGCGTGGCGGTCGTCGAGGCGCTGCGAGAAGTTGCTGCTGGTCGCCGGCGTCCAGCCGGCCTGGGCGAGTTCGCGGACATTGACGATCAGCTCGCCTGCGAGCTCGCGCAGGCGGTGGGGGTCGAAGGAGGGCGTCGGTGCGTGCATGGCGCAGAGTCTACCGCGCGCCCGTGTCCTTCAACGACGCCAGCGCCAGCGCGGTGGTTCGCCCTTCAGCGCGCAGGTCGCGATCAACAGACCGGTGGCCAGCGACAGGCAGCCGAAGAAGGCGGCCGGATCGCGCTGCGGCGGAAACCGCAGCAGCACGACGATGACGCTGAGCGCATAGACCGCCAGCACCGCCCAACCCTGCCAGCGCCGTGGGGCGCCCCAGCCCCAGCCGAAGGACTTGGCTGGAAACCAGTAGTCCTCCTTGCGGGGCGCGGTCACGGCGCGGCATCCGGCCGTGTGCGGCGGCCGAAGCCGCGATAGCCGGCCCAGGCCAGCAACGCGATGATCGCCGCGCCCATCAACGTCTCGATCGGCGTCGACCAGACCAGCAGCCCGCAGGCGAGCAGGGCGCCCATGCCGAGCAGGCGCTCGCGCGTGCCCGAGACATGGGTCCGGTTGCCCAGCAACAGGCTCAGGCCCGCGGCCGCATAGGCCATCACCACCAGCGTCACCGCCATGTTGATGATGGTCTCGAACTGGTTGGCCACCGAGTCGGAGAAGGTGGTCAGGGCGATCGCGGTCATCGAGATCACGACGATCAGCAAGCCGGTGGCGGCCGCGCCATTGCGCAGCAGCCGCCCGAAGATCGCCGGCAGAAAGCCGCGCTGGGCGGCGCGCGCGCCCGACTCGCCGGTCACCAGCATCCAGCCGCCGAGCGTACCGGTGGCCTTCAGGGCGGCGGCTGCGGCGATCACCGGGATCGCCCAGGCCCCGAACATCTGGCCGGCGACCAGTGCGAACGGTGCGCTCGATTGCGCGAGCTCGGCGACCGGCACGATGCCCATCATCAGCACCGAGGAGACCAGGTAGACGACGCCGGCCAGCAGGATGCCGCCGAGCGTGGCGATCGGCACGTTGCGGTCCGGGTCGCGGACGACACCGGCGACCATCGCCCCGGTCTCCAGGCCGATGAACGCCCAGAACACCACCGACAGCGAACCGATCGCGACCGCCGCGTCCGATTGCCCGCTGACGTTCCAGCCGGCCAGGTACAGATCGGGATCGAAGTGCGCCCAGCCGGCGATCAGGATCGCCGCGACCGGCAGCAGGCCGAACACCACGCAGAACGACTGGAACCGGGCGATGGTGCGTGGCCCGAACAGGTTCAGCGCGAACATCGACCAGATCAGCACGACCTGCCCGACGACCTGCGCACCGGGGGTCGCCTCGACCGGCAGCAGGATGATCAGGTAGCCGAACGCCGCCACCGCGATCGCGTTGTTGCCGATCCACGACGACAGCCAATACAGCGTGGACGCCAGAAAGCCCATGTCGCGCCCCAGTGTCGGGCGGATGTAGTCGTCGGGCGATTCGAGGTTCGGGTACTGCCGGGCCAGGCGCGCGAATGCACCGCCCAGCGCCACGGCCAGCAGCGTGCCGAGCAGCCACGACAATGCCGTCACCGCACCGGAGCGCGCCAGCGTGGCCGGCAACAGGAAGAAGCCCGAGCCGATCATGTTGTTGGCGACCATGAACGTCGCCAGCACCGGTCCGATCTTCCGGGCCGTCGAGGGAATGGACATCGCGGAATCTCGCAGTGGCGCGCAGCGCCAAGTCGGAAACGGACACGGCCCGCGCGATGCGGGCCGTGGACGGAACTCAGCGGGCGTTGCGCAGCTTGCTGTGCCGGTAGCCGTAGGCGAAGTAGATCGTGAAGCCGATCACCGTCCAGCCCAGCAGCACCATCCAGTTGAGCATCGGCATGATCGCCACCAGCCCCAGGCACGCCAGCACGCCCAGCGTGCCGACGACATAGACGGCCGGCGTGCGGAACGGGCGGTGCAGCCCCGGCTGCGTGCGACGCAGCACCATCACGCCCAGGCACACGGTCGCGAACGCGACCAGCGTCCCCATCGACACCACGTCGCCGAGCAGCTGGATCGGCAGCAGTGCGGCCATGATCGCAGCGACCGCGGCGACCAGCACGGTGCCCTTGTGCGGGGTGCGGAAGCGCTTGTGCACCGCGCCGAAGAAGCGCGGCAGCAGCCCGTCCTGGGCCATCGAGAAGAAGATCCGCGGCTGGCCCATCAGCATCACCAGGATCACCGTGGTCAGGCCGGCGATCGCGCCGACTTCCACCAGGACCTTGAGCCAGGCGAGGCTCGGATAGGCCTCCAGCGCGGTCGCCACCGGCTTGGCGGTGCCGAGCGCGGTGTAGGGCACCATGCCGGTCAGCACGGCGGAGACCGCGATGTAGATCAGCGTGCACAGCACCAGCGAGCCGAGGATGCCGATCGGCATGTCGCGCTGCGGGTTCTTGACCTCCTGGGCGGCGGTGGAGACCGCGTCGAAGCCGATGTAGGCGAAGAACACGATCGAGGCGCCGCGCAGCACGCCCTCCCAGCCGAAGCGGTCGCCGCCCTGGTTTTCGGGAATGAACGGCAACCAGTTGTCGACATTCACGTACTGGGCGCCGAAGGCCAGCAGCAGCAGGATCACCACGACCTTGATCGAGACGATGATCGCGTTGGCGGTTGCCGACTGGGTGATGCCGACGTAGCACAGCGTGCCCACGGCGGCGACGATCAGCAGCGCCGGCAGGTTGAACAGCGCGCCGGTCAGCACGAACCGGCCGAACTCGCAGGCGCCGGCCTGCGCGGCTTCGTGGGTACAGAAGTTGATCGGCGCCTGGGTCAATGCCGCGGGTAGATGGAGCCCGAACGACTCCAGGAAACTGACCGTGTAGCCCGACCAGCCGACGGCGACCGTGGAGGCCGCGAACAGGTACTCGAGCACCAGGCTCCAGCCGACGAACCAGGCCAGCGCCTCGCCGAGGGTGGCGTAGGTGTAGCTGTAGGCGCTGCCCGAGGCGGGGATCATCGCGGCGAACTCGGCGTAGCACAGGCCTGCCATCGCGCAGGCGAAGGCGGCGATGACGAAGCTGAGCATGATCGCCGGCCCGGCGTGATTGGCAGCCGCAGTGCCGGTGATCACGAAGATGCCCGCGCCGATGACCGCACCCAGCCCCAGCATCACCAGGTGCTTGGCGGTGAGCGTGCGCTTGAAGCTGGCTTCGCCCGACAGGCCGCCTTCGACCGGTTCGCCGGCATCGACACGCGGTTGGGCCTGGATAGGCTTGGTGATCAGCAGATTCTTGAGCATCGGGTTCCCCGGGTTGGACGGTCGGTCGGGCACACGAATGGGCGGCTCCCTGCCGATTCCCCCTGAATCCCGATGCGCCCCGCGAATCGCCGTACCTTGCCAAACGCAGCGTTCCGGCACAAGCAACGCCGTCGTATTCATTGCAGCCCGTCCGGCGGCGCATCGCGATATCGGATGGCGCGACGCGTGTGCCTTGCGGCCTGGACGGGTTCGGGGCGGATTCATGCTGCAGTGCGCAACGTCCGCTCCCACAGTCGGGATGCGTTCGTCGCTACAATTGTCCGCTGACCTTGATGCAGAAGCGGAGCGGCCGTGGAGTTCGGTTTCAACGAAGAGCAGTTGATGATCCAGGACATCGCGCGCCGGATCGCAAAAGAGAAGATCGCGCCCAGCGCCGAGCACTTCGACCGCACGGGCGAGTTCCCGCTGGAGAACATCCGCCTGCTCGGCGAGAACGGCCTGATGGGTATCGAAGTGCCGGCCGAGTACGGTGGCGCGGGCATGGACCCGATCGCCTACGTGCTGGCGATGATCGAGATCGCCGCCGGCGATGCCGCGCACTCGACGATCATGTCGGTCAACAATTCGCTGTTCTGCAACGGCATCCTGACCCACGGCACCGAGGCCCAGAAGGGCACCTACGTCTCGGCGATCGCCCAGGGGCGGGAGATCGGCGCGTTCGCGCTGACCGAACCGCAGTCGGGGTCGGATGCGACCGCGATGCGCTGTCGCGCGGTCAAGCAGGCCGACGGCAGCTTCGTGGTCAATGGCAAGAAAAGCTGGATCACCTCCGGCCCGGTCGCCAAGTATTTCGTGCTGTTCGCGATGACCGAGCCCGACAAGGGCGCCCGCGGCGTGACTGCGTTCCTGGTCGACGGCGAGCGCGCCGGGTTCCACCGCGGCAAGACCGAGCCCAAGCTCGGCATCCGCGCCTCGGCGACCTGCGAGATCGAGTTCCAGGATTATGTCGTCCAGCCCGACGAGGTGCTCGGCGAGGAAGGGCAGGGCTTCAAGATCGCGATGGGCGTGCTCGATGCCGGGCGCATCGGCATCGCCTCGCAGGCCATCGGCATCGCCCGCGCCGCGTACGAGGCGACGCTTGCCTACGTCAAGGAGCGCAAGGCGTTCGGTCAGCCGATCGGCGCGTTCCAGATGACCCAGGCCAAGATCGCCGACATGAAGTGCCGGCTCGATGCGGCGCTGCTGCTGACCTTGCGCGCGGCCTGGACGAAGGGCCAGGGCCAGCGCTTCGGCAACGAGGCGGCGATCGCCAAGCTCACCGCGTCCGAGACCGCGATGTGGATCACCCATCAGGCGCTGCAGATCCACGGCGGCATGGGCTACTCGAAGGAAATGCCGATCGAGCGGTACTTCCGAGACGCCAAGATCACCGAGATCTACGAGGGCACCTCGGAGATCCAGCGGCTGGTCATCGCCCGCAACGAGACCGGCCTGCGCTGAGCGCTTCGTGATCCCTCGCCCCGTTCCCGTCGTCCGCTCCACCGGTCCGCGCCGCCCCGAAGGCTGCGCGGCAGCTTCCGTCGTCCCCGATCCGGCCGCCAGCCGCAGTTCGCGCGGCATGCCACCCGTCGGTTTCCTGTTCCCTGTCGGCCCGCGTGAGAACGCGGGCCTCATTGCATCGGACCTATCGTCGTCATGAGCACATCCCGCAAGACCGGTACCTCTTCTTCCAAACGCAAGGCCGCCGCGGCCCCGACCCCGGCACCGCGCAAGCGCGCCAAGCCGCAGGGCAGCAGCGCCAGCGTCATGCCCGCGCCGTCCAGGCCCGCAGGGTCCGGGTTGCTGGACCCGATCTTCGAGGCCGTGCGGCGGCGCGCAGGCAAGGCCGCCCAGCGCGGTGCCGACGCCTTCGCGCAGGCGTTCTACCGGCGCATGACCGAGGACGAGATTCCGCTGCACAGCGCCGATGGCTGGGCGGCCCTGGCCGCCGACCTGTTCGAATTCGCCGCACGTCGCAAGCCGGGCACCGCCAACGTGCGGCTGTTCAATCCGGCGCAGGACACCCACGGCTGGGAATCGCCGCACACCGTGCTGCAGATCGTCAACGACGACATGCCGTTCCTGGTCGACTCGGTGACGATGGCGCTGGCCGAGCGCAGCATTGGCGTGCACGTGCTGGGCCACCCGGTCCTGCACATCGCGCGCGACCGCAGCGGCCGCCTGACCGGCGTGGGCGAGGGCGATGCCGAGTCGGTGATGCACCTGGAGATCGATCGCCAGACGCCCGAAGCGAGCGCACGTATCGAGCAGGTCGTGCGTCGCGTGCTCGACGACGTGCGCGCGATCGTGGCCGATTGGGGGCCGATGCGCGAGAAAATGCAGGAGGTCGCCGCCGATCTCGTCGCGCGGCCGATGCCGGTCGCCGACGCCAGCCGGCGCGAGGCGCAGGAGTTCCTGCGCTGGGCGGCCAGCGACCACTTCACATTCTTCGGCTACCGCGAGTACAAGGTGCGCCGCAAGGGCACCGATGGCGTGCTCGAGCCCGTCGCCGACAGTGGCCTGGGCCTGCTGCGCACGCCGGCCACGGTCAAGTCGCGCCCGCTCAGCGAACTCGGCGCCGATGCGCTGCGGCGTGCGGGCGAGGTCGATGCGCTGATCCTCACCAAGACCAGTGCCCGCTCCACCGTGCATCGTCCCGGTTACATGGACTACATCGGCGTGCTGCGTTACGACGCCAAGGGCCAGGTGGTCGGCGAACAGCGCTTCCTCGGCCTCTACACCTCCAGCGCCTACACCCGCCGGCCCTGGGACATCCCGCTGGTGCGCGAGCGGTTCGAGCACGTGATGAGCGAGTCCGGCCTCAAGCCGACCGGCCATAGCGGCAAGACCCTCAAGCACCTGCTCGAGACCCTGCCGCGCGACGAGCTGTTCCAGTCCACGCCCGATGAGCTGTTCCGCCTGGGCACCGGCATCCTCGGCCTGCAGGAGCGCGTGCGCAGCCGGCTGTTCCTGCGCCGCGACCGCTACGGCCGCTTCTATTCGGTGCTGGTCTACATCCCGCGCGACCGTTTCAACACCGACGTGCGCCACCGTGTCGAGGACATGCTGCGCGAGACGATGCAGGCCGACCACGTCGATGCACACGTGGTGCTGGGTGAGTCGCCGCTGGCGCAGTTGCACTTGATCGTGCGCCCGCGTGCGGGCGTGCAGGGCGAGGTCGACCAGGCTGCGCTCGAGCAGGCGCTGCAGAAGATCGTACGCAACTGGCACGACGACCTGCGCGACGAGCTCGTGCGTCGCCAGGGCGAAGGCGAAGGCCTGCGTCTGGCCGGCCGCCTGGGACGCGGCCTGTCGGCTGCCTACATCGAGTTCGCATCGCCGGCCGTCGCCGCGACCGATGTCGAGAAGCTCGCCGCCGCCCAGGCGAGCGGCGCGCTGCAACTGAGCTTCTACACCCAGCCCACGTCGTCGGCCGGCGATGCGCTGCTGCACTTCAAGCTCTACCGCAGCGGCGAACACCTGCCGCTGTCGGAGGTGCTGCCGGTGATGGAGAACCTCGGCCTGCGGGTCATCGCCGAGAATCCCACGCGTCTGATCGTCGATGGCACCACGCTCTACATCCAGGACTTCTTCGTCGAGACCCTGGCCGCGAACGTCGATATCGACGCGCGCGCGGCCGCGTTCACCGAAGCGTTCGACCGCGTGTGGCGCGGCGATGCCGAGAATGACGGCTTCAACCGGCTGATCCTCGCCGCCGATCTCGACTGGCGTCAGGTGGCGATGCTGCGCGCGTACTGCAAGTACCTGCAGCAGGTCGGCGTGCCGTTCTCCCAGGCCTACGTCGAGGACACGCTCGGCCGCTATCCGCTGCTTGCGCGGCTGCTGGTGGAAGTGTTCGAAGCCCGTTTCGATCCGGCCACCGGCCGCGAGAGCGGCGCGCAGGTCGCCGCCGGTATCGAGATGCTGGCCAGCCAGCTCGGTGCGCTGTCGGGCGACGACGCCACGCGGGCACTGCTGCAGCCGGTGCTCGATGCCCGCGCGCAGGACCGCGACGCGCAGTACGATGCGGCGCGCACTGCGCTCACGGGGCTGCTCGACCGCGTCGCAAGCCTCGACGAGGACCGCATTCTGCGCAGCTACCTGGGCGTGATCGACGCGACCTTGCGCACCAGCTATTACCAGCGCACCCGCGAAGGCGCGGTGCGCGACACGATCGCCTTCAAGTTCGATTCGGTGCGCGTGCCCGAACTGCCCAAGCCGCGTCCGTACCGCGAGATCTTCGTCTACGGCCCGCGGGTGGAGGGCACCCACCTGCGCTTCGGGCCGGTGGCCCGCGGCGGCCTGCGCTGGTCGGATCGCCGCGAGGACTTCCGCACCGAGGTGCTGGGCCTGGTCAAGGCGCAGATGGTCAAGAACACGGTCATCGTGCCGGTCGGCTCGAAGGGCGGCTTCATCGTCAAGCGGCCGCCGGCCGGGGGCGACCGTGATGCGCTGTTCGCCGAGGGCGTGGCCTGCTACACGCTGTTCATCAACGGCCTGCTGGACATCACCGACAACATCGTCGACGGCGCGATCGTGCCGCCGCGCGACGTGGTCCGTCACGACGACGACGACCCGTACCTGGTCGTTGCCGCCGACAAGGGCACCGCGACGTTCTCCGACATCGCCAACGGCATCGCCCGCGAGCATGGCTTCTGGCTCGACGATGCGTTCGCGTCGGGCGGCTCGGTCGGCTACGACCACAAGGGCATGGGCATCACCGCGCGCGGCGCCTGGGAATCGGTCAAGCGTCACTTCCGGGCGCTGGGCCGCAACTCGCAGACCCAGGACTTCACCGCGGTCGGCGTCGGCGACATGTCCGGCGACGTGTTCGGCAACGGCATGCTGCTGTCGCAGCACATCCGGCTGGTGGCCGCGTTCGATCATCGGCATGTGTTCATCGACCCGGCGCCCGACGCGACGGTCTCCTACGCCGAGCGCCAGCGACTGTTCACGCTGCCGCGCTCGAACTGGGCGGACTACGACGCCAAGCTGATCAGCAAGGGCGGCGGCGTGTGGCCGCGCAGCGCCAAGTCGATCCCGCTGTCCAAGGAGGCCCGCGAGGTGCTGGGCATCGATGGCGACACCGCCGCGCTCAGCCCCAACGAGCTGATGTCGGCGATCCTGCGCGCGCCGGTCGACCTGCTGTGGAATGGCGGCATCGGCACCTACGTCAAGGCGTCGTCGGAAAGCCACGCCGATGTCGGCGACCGGGCCAACAACGCGCTGCGCGTCGATGGCCGAGAGCTGCGCTGCAAGGTCGTGGGCGAGGGCGGCAACCTGGGCATGACCCAGCTCGGCCGCATCGAGGCCGCGCAGGCCGGTGTGCTGCTCAACACCGACTTCATCGACAACTCGGCTGGCGTGGACACCTCCGACCACGAGGTCAACATCAAGATCCTGCTCAACGAGGTGGTGCAGGCCAAGAAGCTGACCGTGCCCGCGCGCAACAAGCTGCTGGCCTCGATGACTGACGAGGTCGCCGAATTGGTGCTGTGGGACAACTACCGCCAGAACCAGGCGCTGAGCCTGATGGAGCGCATGAGCGTCTCGCGGCTGGGGTCCAAGCGCCACTTCATCCGCACGCTCGAAGCGCAGGGTCTGCTCGATCGCCAGATCGAGTTCCTGCCGTCGGATGCCGAACTGTCCGAGCGCAAGGCCAAAGGCCTGGGCCTGACCCGGCCTGAGCTGGCGGTCCTGCTGTCGTACTCCAAGCTCGTCGCCTTCGACCAGATGCTCGCCTCCGACATCCCCGAAGATCCGTATCTGTCGCGCGAGCTGCAGCGTTACTTCCCCGTGCCGCTGCAGAAGAAGTACGCCGCGACCATGGAGCAGCACCGCCTCAAGCGCGAGATCATCGCCACCGCGGTGACCAACCAGATGATCAACCGCATGGGCGCGACATTCCTGCTGCGCATGCAGGAAGACAGCGGGCGCTCGCCGGGCGAGATCGCCAAGGCGTTCACGATCACCCGCGAGACGATCGAGGCGCGCGCGCTGTGGAACAGCATCGACGCACTCGATGGCACCGTGCCCGAGTCGGTGCAGGTCGATGCCCTGCAGGTGATCTGGAACCTGCAGCGGGCCTTCACCCGCTGGCTGCTGGCGCGTGCCGGTGCGATCCCGGACATCACCACGGCCGTGGCGCGCTATCACGACGGTTTCCACGCCATCCGCATCGGCAGCCAGATCATCGCCGACAGCCAGCGCGCCGAGCACGACGCCAGCCTGCAGAGCTGGCGCGAGAAGGGCGTGCCGGAGGACCTGGCCGAGCAGCTTGCCGCGTTGCCGTACCTGGAAGCGGCATGGGACATCATCGAGGTCGCCAGCGAGACGCGGCGCAAGCCGATCGATGTCGCGCGCGTGCACTTCCGTCTCGGCGAAGCGCTCAATCTGCCCTGGCTGACCGCGCAGATCGACGCGCTCGAGGTCGATGGCCGCTGGCACGCGGTGGCACGCGGCGTGCTGCGCGAGGATCTCGGCCAGCAGCATCGCCTGCTCGTCGGCCAGGTGCTGGCGATGCCCGGCGACACGCCCGAGGAGAAGGTCCGCACCTGGCTCGAGCGCGACGATCCGACGCTGCGCTTCACGCTGGCGATGCTGGCCGAACTGGCGGCGCAGAAGACGCTCGACTACCCGACGGTATCGGTCGCGGTGCAGCGCGTCTCGCAGCTCGTCCAGCGCAGCTGAGGCCAACGGGGAGGGCGCACAGGCGCCCTCCCTGTCCTTTGCGGGATCGATCCGCGGCTGCCGCATCGACCCGCCGCCACACCACCTGCGCTAAGCTGCGCGCCGACGTTCCCGCACCGGCCCGCCGATGACCGCAACGCCCCGCCTCGCCTTCGTCGCCAGCCAGACCGCCGATGCCCAGGAGGCGCTGCAGGTGCTCGGCGCCGAGCACGGCCAGTGCGATCCGGCAGACGCCGACGTCCTGGTGCCGCTCGGTGGCGACGGCTTCATGCTGCAGACGCTGCATCGCCACGGCCATCTCGGCAAGCCGGTCTACGGCATGAAGCTGGGCACCGTGGGGTTTTTGATGAACCAGCACCGCCAGGGCGACCTGCTGGCGCGCATCGCCGCGGCCCAGCCCGCGGTGCTGCATCCGCTGGAGATGCTGGCAGAGACCGAGTCCGGCGCCACTGTCTCGTCGCTGGCCTACAACGAGGTCTCGTTGCTGCGCCAGACGCGCCAGGCCGCGCATATGCGCATCGAACTCAACGGTGTCACGCGTCTGGAGGAACTGGTCGGCGATGGCGTGATCCTGTCCACCGCCGCCGGCAGCACGGCCTACAACTTTTCCGCGCACGGCCCGATCCTGCCGCTGGGCGCGGGCATCGTCGCATTGACCCCGATCGCACCGTTCCGACCGCGTCGCTGGCGCGGCGCGATCCTGCGCGCCGAGACCGAGGTCCGCTTCCGCGTGCTCGATCCCTACAAACGGCCGGTCAGCGCGACGGCCGACTCGCACGAGGTGCGCGATGTCGTGCAGGTCACCGTGCGCGAATCCGAGCGCACGGTGACGCTGCTGTTCGACCCCGAGCACAATCTCGAGGAACGCATTCTCAGCGAGCAGTTCGTGGCGTGAGTCGTGCGGGCGCCCAGTGCGCCCACGCGGTCCGGCGAGTCCGTCCCTGGACCCGCCGGACGTGGCCTCAGCGCAGGCCCTGCTCGATCGCCCGCGTCAGCGTGCCGCTGCTGTCGTCGCCGCTGAACTCCCAGAAGAACGCGCCGCCCAGGCCCTGCGCCTTGACGTAGGCCATCTTCTCGGCGATCAGCGCCGGGTCGTCGAACGACCAGAACGTCGTGCCGTTGTAGATCCACTGCGCGCGCGCGGTCGAATCGACGAAGCGCGGCCAGCCGAGCGTCTTGAGCACCTTCCAATCCTCGATCCCGGCCTCGTACGTACCCGGCGCCGCGGTGCCGGTCTGATACAGCCCGTTGTTGGCGTTGGGGACATTGGTCCAGCCGCGCCCGTAGTAGCCGATGCCGAGGTTGAGCTTGGACGCCGGCACGCCGAGGTCCAGGAAGGCCTGGATCGCATCGTCGGTGTTGTACAGGCGCACATCGCCCGTGGACGGATCGCTCGGGGAGGCGAACAGCGCCGAGTGGTGGTTGGTGCGTGGCTCCCAGCCGCCGTGGAAGTCGTAGGTCATCACATTGATGTAGTCCAGCGACGGGTGGTAGAGGTTCGGGTCGGTGACGCGGATCTTGTCGACGCCCGCACCCACGGCCACTGTCAGCAGCAAGCCCGGCCGCACCGCATTGAGCTGGCTGCGGAATTCGGCCAGCAGCGCGGTGAAGTTCTGCCGGTCTTCCGCCGTGCCGCAGGCGATCCCGCAGGCCACCGGATACTCCCAGTCGATGTCGATGCCGTCGAACACCCCGGCCGCGGCCGCAGCACCGCCCGCACCGTCGGTGACCGGCAGGTTGCCGCGGATGTAGGCGTCGATGCACGAGGCCACAAATGCCTGCCGGTTCTCCGGTCGTGCGGCCTGCGAGAACCCACGCGACCAGGTCCAGCCGCCCAGCGAGATCAGCACTTTCAGTCCGGGATGGCGGGCCTTGAGCTTGCGCAGCTGGTTCCAGTTGCCGCGCAGCGACTGGTCCCAGGTGTCGGCGACGCCGTCGACGCTTTCGGCCGCCGAGAACGCCTTGGTGTAGTCGGCGAAGGCGTCGCCACCGGCCCCCGTGTTCGGATCGGCCGGCTGGGTGACGCCGACCTCGCAGCGGTTGTTGCGCACGTTGCCGAACGCGTAGTTGATATGCGTGAGTCGGGCGGCCGAGCCACTGGTCTCGATGTCCCGCACGCGGTAGTTGCGGCCGTAGATGCCCCACTGGGTGAAGTAGCCGATCACCCGCTTGTCGCCGCCGGCATTGGCCGCGACCGTACGCGCGACGATCTCCGGCGAGGACGCCGACGCGTTGCCGCTGCGGTCACGTGCGCGGACCCGGTAGGTGTAGGCGGTATTGGCCGACAACGGGCTGTCGGTGTAGCCGGGCGTGGTCGGCGAGCCGACGATCTGGCCATTGCGATAGACGTCGTAGCCGGCCATGCCACTGCCGCCGACGTTGTCGGTCGAGGCGGTCCAGGTCAGCGTGATGCTGGCGGCCGTCTGCTGCGTTGCCTGCAGCCCGGTCGGCACGCTGGGCGCGGTGGTGTCCGGGCCGGTGCCGCCGCCGACGGTGATCGTCACTGCGGCGGAGGTCGTTGTCGCGCCCTTGTTGTCGGTGGCCACCGCGGTCAGCACGTGCTGGCCGGCGGTCGCGTTCTGCCAGGTCAGGGCGTAGGGCGCGCTGGTGTCGGTCCCCAGCGACACCGCGCCGCGGAAGAACTGCACCGAGGCGATCGTGCCATCGTTGTCATTGGCATTGGCGGTGATCGTCACCGAGGCGCCGGTGGCGAATGTCGCCCCCTGGGCGGGCGCGGTGAGCGCCACAGTCGGTGGCTGATTGGCGGTGCCGCCGCTGCATGACCCCAGGTCCTGGTACCAGCCGCAAGAGGTGCAGTAATCGGGCGCCGCGTTCCAGATCTGGGTGCGTGCCTCGTACAGTCGGTTCTGGTAGGTCAGGCGGTCGCCCGGGTTGTAGATGGTGCTGGCGTTCCATGCGGGAACGCCCCCACAGGCGGCGGTTTGCGCCTGTGCGCTGGCGGCCATGCCGGCCGAGGCCAGCAGGCACAGCGACAGTGCGGCGAGTCTGCGATGCATCATGACGAAGTCTCCCTTTCCGATGCCGAGTGAAGCCGGCGCCCAGCCGCCGTCGGCACGCCGACAGCGGAGCGCAGCGCCGACCGGATGCCCTTTCCGCCGCCTCCTGGGATCCAGGGGGCAGCGGAAACCGGTACAAGGTCGGAGCAAGGGGATGTCGGCTGCCATGTGCGTCCTGAAAGACAACGTTGTCAATGGCAGGTGCCCGGAATGCGAAGCCAGTCACGCTTGTGCGTGTCGAGGCGGTTGGACGTCCCGGTATTCATGATGCGGTGCAGCGAATGCGTCCGCGGCTACACGGCGCGCGTTGAGACCGGGCGGGGTTCTGGCGGAGGGGCCTGCGCGCGCGGGAGGTCGGACGCCAGTTCGTGTCCCCGCCACCTCGACACGCGGGTGAGGACGCTTCTGGTTAGGGCAGGCAGGGCGGCGGGTCGGGTCGCGGCACAGGCTGGCATAATGGCGGGTCGGTCCGCGATGCCTGCGACTCGGCGGCGGGCCTGCTGTCCATCCGACGATCCCCGCTGGCGGGGCGTCGCAGTCCCTTTCGAGCTCACGCCCTGCCATGCCCGACACCTTCGTCCCCACGCTGACCGTCGCGATCTCCTCGCGGGCATTGTTCGACCTCGAGGACAGCCACACGCTGTTCGAGAGCGAGGGGATCGATGCTTACGCCGAGCACCAGCGGGCGCACGAGGACGACGTGCTGGAGCCGGGGATCGCATTTCCGCTTGTCCGCAAGTTGCTGGCGCTGAACGTGGACGCGCCGCCTGATGCGCCGCGCGTGGAGGTGATCCTGCTGTCGCGCAACTCGGCCGATACGGGCTTGCGGATCTTCAACTCGATCCAGCATCACAACCTGGGCATCATCCGCGCGACGTTCACCTCGGGCGAACCGACCTGGCCCTACATCAAGCCATTCGGCACGCAGTTGTTCCTGTCGGCCAACCCCGATTCGGTGCGACGCGCGCTGGAGAACGGCATCGCGGCGGCGACGATCATTCCGGCGCGCGCACCGGCGCATCGCAACGACCAGTTGCGGATCGCATTCGACGGCGATGCGGTGATCTTCGGCGACGAAGGCGAGCGGTTGTCGCAGGAAGGCGGGCTGGACGCGTTCCACAAGCATGAGCGCGAGCGCGCGCGCGAGGAAATGACCGGCGGCCCGTTCCGTGGGTTCCTGGCGGCGCTGCACGATCTGCAGGCGGCGTATCCGGCGGGCAAGGACGCGCCGATCCGCACCGCCCTGGTCACCGCGCGCTCGGCGCCCGCGCACGAGCGGGTCATCCGCACCCTGCGTGCCTGGGGCGTGCGCCTGGACGAGGCGCTGTTCCTGGGCGGGCGGCCGAAGGGGCCGTTCCTGGATGCGTTCGGGGCGGACATCTTCTTCGACGACTCGCAGCACAACATCGATTCGGCGCGGCCGCACGTCGCCGCCGGGCATGTGCCGCACGGCTGGTCGAACCGCTGAGCGCCGGCATGGGGCAGGGGGACGACACCGGGGCGCGGCCGTGGTGGGCGCGATGGCTGGCCCACTGGCGCGGCCGCAGTGCCCCCAAGCGGCCCTACGTGCGCCGGCACGATGGCTTCACCTCGCTGCAGTTCGTGCGCCGGCAGACGCAGAGCCGCATGGTCAGCGGCGATCCCGATCGACTGTTGGTCGACTACACGCGCACGATGTTCGCCGCGCTGTTGTGGCAGCCGGCGCCGGCGGTGCTCGGCATGGTCGGCCTGGGCGGGGGCTCGCAGGCGAAGTTCGCTTATCGCCACCTGCCGGACACGCGGATCGAGGTGGTCGAGAACAACCCGCACGTGGTCGCGCTGCGCGCGGAGTTCGGCGTGCCGGCCGACGACGCGCGGCTGGAGGTCGTGATCGATGACGGGGCGCAGTTCGTGGCGTCGCGCCGGGCGCGTTTCGACCTGTTGTTGGTCGACGGCTACGACGAACACGGCATTCCGGCAGCGCTGTCGAGTCAGGCGTTCTACGACGACTGTCGCGATGCGCTGGTCGCCGACGGTGTGCTGGCCTGCAACCTGTACGTGCGCGATCCCGACACCCATGTGGCCCGGCTGCAGCAGGCCTTCGGTCAGGCGCAGGTGTTGGTGGTCGACGAGCCGAAGATGAGTAATCGGGTTGCCTTCGCGTGGCGTGGCCCGCTGCCGGCATTCGATGCCGCGGCGCTGGTGGCGCGGGTGCCCGAACCTGTGCGTGCCTTGTTGCCGGAGGTGTTTGCGCGCATCGCCGCACGCGTGGTGCGGCACAGGACGATGGCAGCGCGCACGGCGTAGTGGGGGCAGCCCGATGCGTGGTTCATTGCCATGCGGATTCTGGACCGGGGGCGGCCTGCGTCGACATCGGAGCGGTGTCGGTCCATTCGCGCAGGCTGCCGCGTTCGTCGTGACCGGCACGGTGATTTCAATCGCCGTCAGGATCGGATAGCGTTCGCCGGCCTTCTGCCGAGATCGGGATCCCGATGAGACACGCCATGCAATGGATCTATCTCGTGCTGTGCGTGTTGGGCGCTGCGCTCCCGCTCTCTCGGTTCCTGCCGTGGCTTGCCCGGCACGGCGTCGATGTGCCGTTGTTGGTGGCGCAAGCGGTGGCCACGCCCATTGCCGCATTCGCTTGGGCGGATGTTCTGGTGTCCGGTGTTGTGGTCATCGTGCTGATCGTCGCCGAAGGGCGGCGGCTCCGGATGCGCGGGCTGTGGCTCCCACTTGGATGCCTGGCCGTCGGTCCCTCGCTTGCATTGCCTGCGTTTCTCCTGATGCGAGAGCGTCATCTGGCCGCTTGCGGACGCACGCGATAACGCAGCGTCTGGCGCGCGTGGGCGGGTCAGGCGAGGGGGCGCTTGGCGCCTGGTCGCTGTTCGGCCCGCGCGCCGTTGCGCCGCTCGTCGAAGCCGGTCAAAGTCCGAGGCTGTCTTTCGATCGGGGAAATCCGGATGCAACGTTGGATCATGGGCATCGCCTGCGCGCTGGTGCTGGCGACCGCGACGCCGGCCGTCGCCGCGCGCCAGAGCGCCGGCATGACGCTCGAACAGGTGGCGCAGACGCGGGCCGCGAACCAGGCCGCGATCAGCCCCGACGGCAGCGAAGTGGCCTACGTCCTGTCGGTGCCGCGCACGCTGGGCACCGACCCCGACGGTCCGGCGCGCAGCGAACTGCACGTGGTCGACCGTGCAGGCCACGACCGTGGCTTCGTGACTGGCCAGGTCGATGTCTCCGCGCCGCGCTGGCTGCCCGATGGGCAGTCGATCGCTTACCTGAGCAAGCGCGAAGGCGACGCGACCCGGCGGCTGTACACGATTCCGCTGCGTGGCGGCGAATCGACCGCGGTTGCGCACCTGGCCGGCGACATCAGCAGTTTCGATCTTTCGCCCGACGGCCACCGCGCCGCGCTGCTGGCGGCGCAGCCCGAGGACGCGGCGCGCAAGCAACTGCGCGAGCAGGGCTTCTCGCAGAAGGTCTACGAGGAGGACTGGCGCCCGGTCGAGGTGTGGATCGCCGAACTGGGCGGCAGCGCAGCGCCGCGCAAGCTCGCGATCGAAGGCAGCGTGCGCACCGTGCGCTGGAGCCCGGCCGGCGATCGGCTGGCGGTGGTCGTGGCCCCGCGCCAGCTCACCGACGACATGATGGTCGATGCGCGCGTGCGCATCTATTCGGCCGAGGGCCGCGAACTGGGGCGCGTGGACAACCCCGGCAAGCTCGGCGAGATCGCCTGGAGCCCGGATGGCGAACACCTGGCGATCATCTCGGCCGCCGATGCCAACGATCCGAGCGAAGGTCGGCTGACCGTGGTCGGCAAGACCGGCGGCGCGCAGCGCGACCTGCTGCCCGGGCTCGAAGGCCACGTCTGGCATGTCGGCTGGCGCGATGCGTCGACGCTGGTGTTCCTCAGCCAGGAGGGCGTGCAGAGCCGGCTGGCCGAGATCGCCGTGGACGGCACCGGCCAGCGCACCTTGCTGCCGGCCGCAGGCCCGGTGCACATGGGCCTGAGCGTAGCGCGCAACGGCGACCTCGCCCTGGTCGGCAGCACGCCGGCGCACCCGTCGGAGATCTTCCACCTGGCCGCCGGCAGCGCCGAGCCGCGACGGTTGACCGACAGCAACCCGTGGCTCGCCGATGTGCGGCTGGCGCGGCAGGAGGTCGTGCGCTACACCGCGCGCGACGGCCTGGAGTTGGAAGGCCTGCTGGTGCACCCGCTCGAGCGCCGGGGCCATGCGCGGGTGCCGCTGGTGGTGGTCGTCCACGGCGGCCCCGAGTCGCACAACGTCAACGGTTGGCTCAACAGCTACGCGCAGCCGGCGCAGACGCTGGCCGCGCAGGGCTTCGCTTCGTTCTTCCCCAACTACCGCGCCAGCACCGGCCGCGGCGTCGCGTTCTCCAAACTCGACCACGGCCGGCCGGGCATGGAAGAGTTCGACGACCTGGTCGACGGCGTGGATCATCTGGTCGACATCGGCCTGGTGGACCGCGACAAGGTCGGCATCACCGGAGGCTCGTACGGCGGCTACGCCAGCGCTTGGGGCGCCACCTACTACAGCGCGCGCTTCGCCGCGTCGGTGATGTTCGTCGGCATCTCGGATCAGGCCAGCCTGGTCACCACCGGCGACATCCCGCGCGAGCAGTACCAGGTGCACATGCAGACCTGGCCGTGGGAGAGCCCGGAGATGTACCGCCAGGCCAGTCCGATCACGCACGCGCAGAAGTCGCGCACGCCGACGCTGATCCTGCACGGCGAGGCCGACCCGCGCGTGCCGGTGATGCAGTCCTACATGCTCTACCGGTATCTCAAGCTGGCCGGCCAGGCCCCGGTGCGCCTGGTGCTGTACCCCGGCGAGGGCCACGGCAACAGCCGCGGCGCTTCGCGCTACGACTATTCGCTCCGCCTGGTGCAGTGGATGCGCCACTACCTGACCGGGCCGGGCGGCGAGCCGCCGGCCTACCAGCTCGATTACGCGCTGCCGAAGGCCGACGCCGCAGGTTGAGGCCTGCATCGATACAGCGCCCTGCCGCGGTGACGGGAGGGCGCTGCCCTGGTCTGGAGCAACCGCAGCGCATGCGCATGCCGGGCCTTCGCGCTTTCACAAGATCGTCGCTCGCGCGTCACGTCTCCTTGCCCGGCCGGTCTTTAGGGTAGGCCCCATCGCTCCACGGCCACGCGCAGTCATTGCCCGCCTGGACGATGCGGCCCGCGACCTTCCATCGCGCTCGCGCCGCGCCATCCCCTCATTCGATCGGAGACCCAAATGACCAACAAGTCCGCGCATACGCTCAACGACCTCATCGCCATCGCCCGCGACGGCAAGGATTTCTACGAGGAAGCTGCGCAGAAGGTCGATCACGCCGAGCTCAAGACGCTGTTCTCGCGCATCGCTGCGCACAAGTCGCAGCTGGTGACCGACCTGAGCGCCGCTGTACAGGCCGTCGGCGGCAAGCCGGAGACCTCGGGCACGATGGTCGGCTCGCTGCAGCAGTTCTACGGCAAGGTGCGCGCCGCGTTCGGCGACAAGGAATACGGCTACGTCGCCGAGTTGGAAGAGTCGGAAGACCGCCTGCTCGAGGCGTTCGACGAAGCCGCGCGCGATGCGGACACGCCGCCGGCCGCGCGCGACGTCGTGACCCGCCTGCTGCCGGAAGTGCGGGCGACGCACGACGAGCTGCGCGCGCGCAAGCACGCGCTCAAGGAACTCAAGGACCGCGGCTGATCGTCGGCCGGCCTTCAGGGGCCGGCCCACGCGTCCGTTTCGAGGCCCCGGCTTGCGCCGGGGCTTTTTCGTTGTGCGCGGCCGATTCTTTGCGAGCTGACCGGCGATGGGCCTCAAGCAAGCAACAGTCCGCGCAACAACAGGTCCAGTGCGTCGAGACTCCGTGCCAGTCGCGCCTGGTCGTCGCCGTCGTCGCCGGTCGCGATCCAGACCGCAGCCTCGGTCAGGCTGCCGTGGAGCAGCGCGGCCAGCGCCTGCGGGTCGGTCGTGGCGACGACGCCTTGTGCCATCAGCGATTCGAGCAGGCCCTGCATCGATGCGATGCACGCGCGCTGCGACTGCGCCGATGCGCCGCCCAGCACGATCCGGGCATCGCGCAGCACCACCTGCTGGATCTCCGGTTCCAGGGCCATCTCCAGATACGCACGGCAACGACTCGTAAGTCCTGTCCAGGGGGTGTCGGCCGATTCGGAGAGTGCGTGCAGGCGCGCGTCCATCTCGGCATCGATCTGCGCGACCACGGCGGCCAGCAGGCCAGGCTTGTCGCCGAAGTGGTGATACAGCGCGCCGCGGGTCAGGCCGGCCTGGGCGGTGAGCGCGTCCATCGAGGCCTCCGCGTAGCCGTGGTGGGCGAACGCGTCGCGGGCGGCGGCCAGCAAGGCCGCCCGGGTTTTCTCCATTTCCGCGCGGGTGCGACGCACCATCGCCATCTCCTCGATTTCGACACAACAGTATTTACATACGAAACGTATGAATATACGATTCTATTCATACGAGACGTATGCATTGTCGGCTTGACGCGCCCGCGCGGCAAGCGCATCCAGGAGGCCGGTGTTGCGCAATCCCTATGTGGAACTGTTCGCCTTGCCCGGCACCCGCGGGCTGGTGCTCGCCGGTGTGCTGGCCCGGATCCCGTTGCCGATGGCCGGCATCGGCATCATCACGATGCTGGCGCAACTGCGCGGCAGCTATGCGCTCGCAGGCGCGGTGTCGGCGGCGTTCGTGCTGACCTATGCGCTGCTGTCGCCGCAGATCTCGAGGTGGGTGGACCAATACGGACAGCGCCGCGTGTTGCCGGTCGCGAGCGCGATCAGCGTCGCCGGCTTGGGCCTGTTGATCGCAGGGTCGCACTGGCCGGCCGCCGACTGGACGCTGTTCGCCGGCGCGCTGCTGGCCGGCTGTATGCCGAGCATGTCGGCGATGGTGCGGGCGCGCTGGACGGCGATCTATCGCGGACAGCCGCGGCTGCAGACCGCGTACTCGCTGGAAACAGTGCTCGATGAGGTCGCCTTCATCGCAGGGCCACCGCTGTCGGTGGGGGTGTCGGTGGTCATCTGGCCCCAGGCCGGCCTACTGGTGGCGGCCCTGCTGCTGGCCCTGGGCACCGCGGCGCTGGTCGTGCAGCGCGGCACCGAGCCGCCGGCCGCGGGACAGGGCGGCGGCGCTGATCGCTCGGGCTCGGTGATCCGCTTGGCCGAGGTGCGCTTGCTGGCGCTGCTGCTGCTGGCGATGGGCGTCATCGTCGGCACGGTGGACATCGTGAGCGTGGCGTTCGCCGGGCAGATGGGCCAGCCCGCGGCCGCCAGCCTGGTGCTGTCGGCCTACGCCTTCGGTTCGTGTCTGGCCGGATTGCTGTTCGGCGCCGTGCGCCTGGCGATGCCGCTGCATCGGCAGTTGCTGACGGGCGGGCTGGCGACGGCCGCGACGACGATGCCGTTGTGGCTGGTCGACAGCATCGGCGCACTCGCCGGGATGGTCTTCATCGCCGGGCTTTTCTTCGCGCCCACGATGATCGTGGCCATGTCGCTGATCGAGCGCGTGGTGCCCGCGCATCGATTGACCGAAGGCATGACCTGGCTGCTGGCCGGCTTGAATGTCGGCGTGGCGCTGGGGGCGGCGGCCTCCGGACAGGTCGTCGATCACAGTGGCACGCGTGCCGGTTTCGCCGTCGGATTGGTGGCCGGCGCCGCAGTGCTGCTGTTCGCACTGTGGGGCAGCGTCCGCCTGCGCGGACGCGATGTGCAGGCCGGCGAGCTGGCATGACACGCGGGAGTGTCCGGCGCGTCGGCGTGCGGAGCTGGGCGCGTGCTGTCAGTCCAGACTGCGCAGGGCGCGGGTGCAGATACGGCGCGTGGCTTCGGTCGGCTGCCCCTGACGCCAGCGCGTGCAGAGCCCGCGGACCCAGTCGGGGCGATCCTTCGCTGCATCGTTGAGCCAGTTCGCCACCGAGTCCTGGACGTAGGTGGCGGGGTCGGCGCGGAGCGGTTCGAGCAGAGGCAGCGCGATCTGCGGCTGCTGCTTGAGGGCCGGGATATGCGCGCACCAGACACCGCGCGGGCGCAAGGCTTCGCTGGCGAAACGGCGCAGGCGTTCGGAGGGCGAGGCGGTCCACGGGGTCAGCTGCGCAATGGCCGCGTTCAGGTCCTGCGCCAGCTGCGGGCGAACCGCCATCCAGGCCCACTCGCGGACGCCGAAGTGCAGGTCGTCGGCCAACGGTCGGATCGCCTCCAGCCGGCGGGGCAGGTCGATGTCCGGCTGCTGGCCGATCATGAAACAAGCCCAGCCGCGCACGGTGTCCGAGGCATGCGCTTGGCAGTCCGCGATGCCGGCCGGCCCCAGGGCCTGCAGCAGCACCTGGGCGATCGCGCGCATGCGCTTGAGGATGCCGAGCCGGCAGGCGGCGTCCGCGTTGGTCAGGGCGTGCGGCGGCAAGCGCGGAAAGACCGTCCGCAACAGCCGGGCCTGATCGACCGCGAGACCTTCGGCCAGCGTCGCACTGGGCAGCGCGCCGAGCGACAGCGCCTCGAGCACCTCGACAGGGATGTCGGATGCGCGGATGGCGCCCGTGCGCCGGGCCGATGCGCTCATTGTGCTGCCGCCTGCAGGGCAGGGGGCAACCGCATCGCGACCTTGTCCAGCAGTGTCGCCAGTTGGGTGCGCTCGGCTGGGTTCAATCCGCCGAACAGACTGGCGATCCACCGCGTATGCGCATCGAACACACGGCGCGCCCGCTGCTTGCCCTGACGGGTGAGATGGATGCGCAGCGCGCGGCGATCATGGGGATCGGCCCTGCGCTCGATGAGGCCCTCGCGCGCCAGGCCGTCGAGCAGCCCGGTCACCGTGGCGCGGGTGACCCCCGCACGTTCGGCAAGCGCGTGCGGGGCCAGTCCTTCGCCGGCTTCGAGCAGGAAGAGCATCACAAAGCGCCCTTCCGACAATCCGTAGGGCGCCAGCAGCGCGGCGCAATCGCGATCGATGGCCGCGGCCAGCGACAGCGTCCGGAAGCACAGGGCCATGCCGTCGACGTCCGGGAGTTGCCGTTGTTCGGCTTGCTGCAACAACGCGCGGTACTTCTGTTCCAACTCCATGTGTTGCCGCCATATGATGTGGCGCCTAATCGTATCCTCGATGTGTCGATCTGTCCAATCGCGCCAGGGTCGCGCGGGGGCGGTGACGTAGGGCGCGTCGCGCGTCCAGGCACGACGCACGCGTTGACATTGCGTTAATGAACGATAATCATTCTCGAATTCGGCGTGCCCTCTGGGCGCCGATCACCGCAGTCGCCACCCGTGCGCAACCGCTCGCACCGGCCAGCCCTCCCTGCCACCCGTCGCGCCGCTTCCGGCGCGCGACGCATGCCGTCTTTTGCCCGTCGTCCAAGGAACCCCCATGTCCCGTTGTACCGCTCGACTTGTCCGCTCCACTGCCTCGTCTCCTGTGTTCGGCTGTGCCGTCCCCGCGACGGCGGCGCCGCTCGCCCGTCGTCCATTGGCGCTGGCGCTCGGTCTGCTCGTGGCAGCCGCGCCGATCCTGGTGCAAGCCGAGGACAACGACAGCGGCCGCTACGCGGATGCGACCTCGCTCGACCAGGTCAATGTGCACGGCACGCGCTACGCGGCCGGCATCAAGCAGGCGGTGGATCTGAAGGACATTCCACAGACGATCTCGGTGATCTCGCGTGAGCAGATCGAACTGCGCAACCTCTACACGCTCGAGGACGCGTTGATGCAGACGCCCGGCATCACGGTGACCGGCGTCAGCTCCGAAGGACAGACCTACATCTCGCGCGGCTTCAACATCAGCACCTACCTCATCGACGGCGTGCCGTCGACCGGCTACCCCGGACCGCGGCCCGACCTGACCGTGTACGAGAGCGTCGAAGTCCTGCGCGGGGCGTCGAGCCTGTTTTCCGGTGCCGCGCAGCCTGGCGGCGCGATCAACCTGGTGCGCAAGCGCCCGCAACGCACGTTCCACGCCAGCGGCGCGCTGCTGGCAGGCAGCTGGGACAATACCCGCGCCGAGATCGACGTCGGCGGACCGCTGGTCGAAGGCGGACAACTGCGCGGCCGTTTTGCCGCCTCCGCGCACGAATCGGACATGTTCTACGACGTCGGCCGCCGCGAACGCTATGTCGCCTACGGCGTGACCTCGCTGGATCTGGGCGACGCCGCGACGCTGACCGTCGGCGCGCACTATCAGGACTATCTGGCGCCAATCCAGACCGGTCTGCCGGGCTATGTGGGCGGCGGCCTGCTGCCCGTGCGGCGTTCGACCTATCTGGGGGCCGACTGGAACGCGCTCGACAGCCAGAGCATCGTCGGCTTCGCCGAACTCGACTGGCGTCTGGGCGAGGACTGGCATGCCAAGGCCACGTTCCAGCGCGCCCGCGACGACTCGGAGAACTACTACGCCTACATCGGCAACGGCGCGGTCCGCCCGGACAACGGCTGGGTCAACCAGATCGCCTACTACGGCGACACGACCGAACGCTGGACCAGCGTGGACGTCAATGTCGGCGGCGCGTTCGACCTGTTCGGCCGCGAGCATGACGTGCTGATCGGCGCGGATCTGCAAAAGAGCGACTACAGCTACGTCGAATGGCGCGACAGCGCGTTCGCACGCATCGACGTGTTCAATCCGGACACCGCGATCCCGCGCCCCGGCTATCAGCCCAACAGCGGCGGCCTGAGCAAGACCCGCCAGTGGGGCGTGTACGGTCATGCCAATCTGAGCCTGAGCGAGCGCCTGAACCTGTTGGCCGGCGCGCGCCTGAGCCAGTGGCAGATCCAGGCGCGCAACGGCTTCACTCGCGACCGTCCCAGCCTGACCAATCCGCAGCCGGTGCGTCTGGGCCCCTGGACGGAGAATCGCATGCCGTCGGAAGTCACGCCCTTCGCGGGCCTGACCTACGATCTGAGCGGGGAATGGACGGTCTACGGCAGCTACGTCGAAAGCCTGCAGCCGCAAGAGCGCCGTACCGCCGATGGCCGGCTGATCGATCCCTCGCGCGGCGAGCAGTGGGAAGGTGGCGTCAAGGGGGCGCTGATGGACGGCCGCCTGCTGCTCAGCGCCGCCGCCTATCGCATCGATCAGGTCGGTCGCGCGCAACCTGACCCGGACAACGAGGGCTTCTACGTCGCCGAGGGCGAGGTCGAGTCCAAGGGTGTCGAGCTGGAAGCCAACGGCCGGATCACCGAGAACTGGTCGATCTTCGGCGGCTACGCCTACAACACCAACGCCTATGCCAAGGACAGTACCAACGAGAACCGGCCGTTCACGCGGATCTCGCCCAAGCATGGCCTGAAGCTGTTCACCCATTACGACGTGACCGCCGGTGCACTCGCAGGCCTGCAACTGGGCGCAGGCGTGAATTGGTACTCGCCGGTGGAAGGCGGCAACGCCTACGCGGCGGTGCCGACCGTGGTGCGGCAGGGCGGCTACGCCGTCGTCGATGCACTGGTCGGCTACCGGGTGCGCGACAACCTCACTGTGCGCCTGAATGTCGGCAACCTGTTCGACAAGGTCTACTACACTCGGATCTCCGCCACCGGCCGCGGCAATTTCTACGGCGAACCGCGCAACGTGACCCTGTCGCTGCGCACGACGTTCTGATCCCGCGCGGCGTGTCGGGCGGGCCCGTGCCCCCACCCGACACGCTGCGCGTGTCGACCTCCCCCGCGTGCGGGGGAGGTGAGGACCCGCACTGCGCAGAGTGCCGCCAGTTGGTGGACCTCCCCCGCGTACGGGGGAGGTGATCCCGCGCGATGACGGCTTTGAGCTGCTTCCCCCGGCTTACGGAGCATTGCGCCCTTTACGGGTGGAAGGTTGGGATGGGGGCCTTTTTCCGCGACGAGCCTGTGCCCCAACCGACACGCCGGCGCGTGTCCAATGCCGCCGCAGGCAGGGAGAGGTGACGCGCACAGCCGGCATCTTTGCAAGCCATGGCCAGTCCTGCACAGAATGCCGGCTCTCCCCGCGCCGCCTTCACCATGTCCCCGACGCCGCCCAACTCGAAAGGCCGTGTGCTGTTTGCAAGCCTGATCGGCACGACCATCGAGTTCTTCGACTTCTACATCTATGCCACCGCGGCCGTGCTGGTGTTCCCGGCGCTGTTCTTCCCCGACGCCGATCCCGCCGCGGCGACGCTGCAGTCGCTCGCCACCTTCGCGCTGGCGTTCATCGCCCGCCCGATAGGATCGGCGGTCTTCGGCCACTACGGCGACCGCATCGGCCGCAAGGCCACGCTCGTGGCCGCGCTGTTGACGATGGGCATTTCCACCGTCGTCATCGGCCTGCTCCCCACCCACGCCCAGATCGGCATCGCCGCGCCGATCGCGCTCGCGCTGTGCCGTTTCGGTCAGGGGTTGGGCCTGGGCGGCGAGTGGGGCGGGGCGGTGCTGCTGGCGACCGAGAATGCACCGCCCGGCAAGCGCGCCTGGTACGGCATGTTCCCGCAACTCGGCGCGCCGCTGGGCTTCTTCCTGTCGACGTCCACCTTCCTGCTGCTCGGCCGGCTGATGGACGAGTCGGCGTTCCTGGCCTGGGGCTGGCGCATTCCGTTCCTGGCCAGCGCCCTGCTGGTGCTCGTCGGCCTGTGGGTGCGCCTGCGCATCACCGAGACGCCCGACTTCCAGCGTGTGCTCGACGGTCATGCGCGAGTGCGCCTGCCGATGCGCGAGGTGCTGCTGCGCCATGGGCGCGGCGTGCTGCTGGGCACGCTGCTCGCGCTGGCCACGTTCGTGCTGTTCTACCTGATGACGGTCTTCGCGCTGAGCTGGGGGACCGCGCGGCTCGGTTACACCCGCGAGCAGTTCCTGCTGCTGCAACTGGTCGGCGTCCTGTGTTTCGCTGCGACGATTCCAGTGTCGGCGCTGTATGCCGACCGCGTCGGCCGTCGCCGCACGATGATCCTGGCCAGCATCGCCATCGCCCTGTTCGGCCTGGGCTTTGCGCCGTTGTTCGTCGCCGGCAGCTCCGGTGCCACGCTCGCGTTCCTGATGATCGGCTTGGGGCTGATGGGCCTGACCTATGGCCCGGTCGGCACGCTGCTGGCCGAGCTGTTTCCCGCCACGGTCCGCTACACCGGCGCCTCGCTGGCGTTCAACCTGGCCGGCATCTTCGGCGCCTCGCTTGCGCCGTATCTGGCGACCTGGCTGGGCGGTCGCTTCGGCCTGCACGCAGTCGGTGCCTACCTCGCGGTGGCGGCGCTGTTGAGCCTGGGTGCGCTGCTGGCCTTGCCGCGCGACCGCCCGGCGGCATGAGCGCGCGCAGGCTCGGGCCGCGGCACGTAGACTGATCCGCCGCCCTGCCGGAGCTCCGCATGAACATCTGGCTGCTGTCCAGCATCGCGCTCGCCGCGATCGTGGGGATGGCGCTGCCGCTGCAGGCCTTGCTCAATGCGCGCCTGGGCGCGCTGACCCACGGGGCGCTGTTCGCGTCCTTCGTCTCGTTCGCCGTCGGCACCTGCGCGCTCGGGCTGGCCCTGGCGGCCAGCCGCACGCCCTGGCCGACGCTGCGCGAGCTGGCCGCGCTGCCGCCGTGGCTGTGGTTGGGCGGGCTGATCGGTGCGGTGTTCGTGTTCAGTGGCACCTTGCTGGTGCCACGGCTCGGCGCGGCCGGCATGATCTGCCTGATCGTGGCCGGGCAACTGGTCGGCTCGCTGCTGGTCGATCATTTCGGCGTGCTCTCGCAGCCGCGCCCGATCGATGCGATGCGGGTCGTGGGCGCGGTGCTGGTGGGCATCGGTGCGCTGCTGGTGGTGCGGCCGTGGCGGGTGGCGACATGACCCGGCCGGGACCGATCGCGTTGCCGGCACCGATGCGCGCTGCGCTGGAGGCGGCCTACGCCACGCCACCGCGCGCCTATCACAACCTCGAGCATGTGGCCGAGCTGCTGCGCCACTACGATGCCGTCGCCGCGGCCGAGGGCTGGGCGCAGCCGGTCGAGGTGTGGCTGGCGGTGCTCTACCACGACGCGATCTACGAGGCCGGCCGCAGTGACAACGAGGCACGCTCGGCGCAATTGGCGGCCGACGCGATCGCGCGCTGGCTGCCCGAGGCGGGCGTCGATGTCGCGCGCGTGGTCGAGCTGATCGAGCTCACCGCGCGCCACGGCAGCCTCGCGCCGGACGACTTCTCGCATGACGCGCAGGGCGACGACACCCGGCGCTTCCTCGACTGCGACATGGCCATTCTCGGCGCCGATCCCGCCGCGTTCGATGCCTACGATCGTGGCATCGCGTCCGAGTACCGCCATGTGCCGCGCTGGCTGTATGCGCTCAACCGTCGACGCTTTCTCAAGGCGTTGTTGGCGCGCGACCGGCTGTATCTCGACGACGGCTTCCATGCGCGCCTGGATACCCAGGCGCGCCACAACCTGCGTCGCGCGGTGACGACCAAACGCTGAGGCCGGGCTATCATCGGCGCACGCTGCCGCCGTCCCCGTTTTCTCCGATCGCCATGGCCAAACTGCTGCTCAACCTGCGCTACGTGCCCGAGGACGAGGCCGCCGACGTGCGCGCCTTCCTCGACGAGGCCCGCATCGACTGGTACCAGACCCGGCCCAGCCCGTTCGGGATCTCGCAGGGCGGTATCTGGCTGCGTGACAACGACGACCTGCCGCGCGCCAAGGCGCTGATGGCCGACTACCAGGCCAAGCGCCAGGCACGCGCGCGTGCCGACCAGGCGCAGGCCGAGCGCGATGGGACCGCCGAGACCTTCGCCGACATCATGCGGGCCAACCCGCTGCGCGTGGCACTGATCGTCGCCGCGATCGTGGCGCTGATCGGGCTGATGGCGGTGCCCGGGTACATGCTCTCGCGCTGAGCCCACGTCACGCCGGGGCGACGTCGGGCACTGCAAGCTCGCGACCGTCCCGTCGTCGTCCTGGCCGGCATCGCTGCCGGCGGACGGGGACGGGCGACCCTTCGCACTCGATGAGCGCATCGCCATGTCCGGTACGCCGACCCGCGCGCAGCCCAAGCCCAAGACCAAACCCTGGACGCGGCCGAATCCGAAGCCGCAGTCCGCACGGACCCGGTTGAGCACGGCGCAGAAGAACGCAGCGCAGCAGCGTGCCGACGAGAACGGCCGGCGTTATCCCAACCTCGTCGACAACATGTGGGCCAGTCGCCATCTCGCGAAGGACGGCTCGCCGAAAGCGTGAGCGCGGTCGGGCAGGCATGACCATCGGCACGGCGTCAGACGCGCCGGCATTGTTAAGGTCGATAGTTGCCCGCAAGCGCGGGCCCGCCCTTCGCCCATCGGAGATTCCATGCGCCGACCCCGACCGCTGCAGCCGCTGCTGCTCGCGAGCCTGATCGCCACCTTTGCCCTGCCTGCCGCTGCGCAGCGCGACATCCGCTTCGACAGCGCACAGACGCCGGCCGGCGGCACCCTGGTGCTGGCGGTTCCGGACGTCACCGACGGCGGCGCACGCAGCGGCGCGTTCGCACAGATCGACGCCGCCAGTCACGGTGCGCTGTCCCGGGCCATCGCCGCGGCCGGCTTCAGCGGCAAGGCCGACAGCCAGCTCGACCTGCCGGGCATCGCCGGCTACGACCGCGTGCTGCTGATCGGCACCGGCGCCGGCACGCCCGATACGCGCCGGATCGAGGACGTCGGCGGCCAGGTCGGTCGGTTCGCCGCACGCAGCCGTGCGCCGCAGATCGACGTACTGTGGGAAGGCGCCGAATCGGGCGCCGCCGCGCACCTCGCGTTCGGCGCCGCGCTGGGCCAGTATCGCTTCGACACCTACCGCAGCGGGGGCGACGCCCAGGCGGCCGGGACCGGCACGCTGGTCGTGCGCAGCCCCGCGGGCGCCGATGCCGCGCGCACCTGGGACGGCGATTGGAAGGCGGTGGCCGAGGGGGTGGCGTTCGCACGCGACCTGGTCACCGAACCGGCCAACGTGCTGTATCCCGAGGTGTTCGTCGCGCGGACGCGCGAGGCGTTCGCCGGCAAACCGAACGTCAGCATCGAGGTGCTCGACGTGCCGGCGATGGACAAGCTGGGCATGGGCAGCCTGCTGGCCGTGGGGCAGGGCAGTGCGCGGCCGCCGCGGCTGATGGTCGTGCGCTACAACGGCGGCGCGCGCGGCGAGGCCCCGGTCGCGTTCGTCGGCAAGGGCATCACTTTCGACACCGGCGGCATCTCGATCAAGGGCAGCGAGAACATGTGGCGCATGAAGTACGACATGACCGGCGCGGCCAGTGCGACCGGCGCCGTGCTCGCGCTCGCCGGCCGCAACGCGAAGGTCAACGCCGTGGCCGTGGCCGCGCTGGCCGAGAACATGCCCTCGGGCACCGCCGCGCGCCCCGGCGACGTGGTGCGCACCGCGTCCGGCAAGACCTACGAAATCATGAGCACCGACGCGGAAGGGCGCATGGTGCTGGTCGATGCGCTGTGGTACGTCCAGCGCCAGGACAACCCGCGCGTGATTATCGATATCGCCACGCTGACCGGCGCGATCGTCACCGCGCTGGGCAACGATTACGCCGGCCTGTTCACCCGCGACGATGCCCTGGCCGCGCAACTCACTGCCGCAGGCCAGGCGGCCGGCGAGCCGGTCTGGCGCATGCCGATGCATCCGGGCTACGGCAAGCTGCTCGAATCGCCGATCGCCGACCTGCGCAACGGCGGCGGCCGCCCGGGCTCGGGCACGGCGGCGCACTTCATCGGCGAGTGGATCGATCCGGGCCGCGCCTGGGCGCACCTGGACATCGCCGGCATGGCCTGGCGCGACGGCAACGAGCTGCCGACGACCCCGGCCGGCGCATCGGCCTTTGGTGTGCGGCTGTTCGACCGCTTCGTGCGGGAGAACTACGAGCGCTGAGGTCGTCCCTCACGTTCGGCGTTCTGTGCTGACCGCTTGGACCAAGGCGCCGGGATGGCTCCCTGCCTGCAAAGCGGGGGCGGGCTGTCCCGCAATCACCGCGCGCTCCCTCCCCCGCATCGCGGGGGAGGGCTGGGGTGGGGGCATCGGGCCGCTGGCGGAACCTCCCGGTCCCGAGATCGGCTCTCATGCCGCGCTCTGGGTTTTCGGCGGCCCGATCGTTTGCGCTCTGCCAACCGGTTCCCGCGGGCGAGGGCGTCGGCGCGGAGGCCGAGGGCGGGCCCCGCTACAATTGCGCCCATGATCGACAACCTCGCCGCCTACCACTTCGCCGCCATCGACGATCCGGCTGCCGTCGCCGACTGGCTGCGTGCGCTGGCCGAAGCCGGCGAACTGCGCGGCACGGTGCTCGTCGCCCCGGAGGGGATCAACCTGTTCCTGGCCGGCGCCGCTGCGGCCATCGACACGCTGGTCGAAGCAGTACGCGCTGACCCGCGATTTTCCACGCTGCAGGTCAAGCGCAGCGGCAGCGAGGGGGTGCCGTTCGCACGGCTGAAGGTCAAGGTCAAACCCGAGATCATCAGTTTCCGCAGGCCCGAGGCGATGCCGCTGGCGGCACCGGCCCGTGCGCCCGATGTCGCGCCCGAAGACCTGGCGCGCTGGATCGCGCAGGGTCACGACGATGCAGGTCGCCGGCTGGTGTTGCTCGACACGCGCAACCGCGAGGAAGTCGCCCACGGCAGCTTCGCCGGCGCGCTGAGCCTGCCGATCGACAACTTCACCGAACTGCCGGAGGCGCTGGCGCCGCACCGCGATGGGCTGCGCGATGCGACCATCGTGAGCTTTTGCACCGGCGGCATCCGTTGCGAGAAGGCGGCGCTGTGGATGCGTGCCGACGGCATGGACAATGTGCTGCAACTCGACGGCGGCATTCTGGGGTACTTCGAACGCGTGGGCGGCTTCGGCTACGACGGCCGCTGCTTCGTCTTCGACGAGCGCGTCGCGCTCGATCCCGCGCTGCGCCCGCTGCACGATGGAGCGGAGGCCGCGTGAGCTGGCTCGGCTTCGTCCTGGTCATCGTCGGCATCTGGCTGGCCTTCAAGGTGGCCGGCGTGGTGCTGCGTCTGCTGGTGACCGTGTTGATCCTGGTCGCCGCCTACTGGTGGCTGGCGCCGTATCTGGGCTGGCCGCCGCTGGCCGAGGTCTGGCATGTGCTGGGTCCGGATGTCCGGCTGCCGGACGCCTCGCTGCCGAAGATCGGCGGGTTGTTTTAAGCGGCGGGCCTGTGCCCCCACCCGACGCGCGCTGCGCGTCGACCTCCCCCGCAGGCGGGGGAGGGGCAAGCTTGCGTCCCCTCACCCGCGGCGCTGCAGCTCTGCGCCCTCCCCGAACGCACGGGCTGCGGCTCTGCCCCTTCCGCGACGTGCGGGATAGCGCTGCCCCTTCCCCGGAACGCACGGATCGCGGCTCTGCCCCTTCCCCCGCGGGATAGCTCTGCCTCTTCCCCGGAACGTGCGGGCTGCGGCTCTGCCCCTTCCCCCGCGGGGTAGCTCTGCCCTTTCCCCGGAACGCACGGATCGCGGCTCTGCCACTTCCCCCCGGGGTAGCTCTGCCTCCTCCCCGGAACGTGCGGGCTGCGGCTCTGCCCCTTCCCCCGCGACGCGGGGGAAGGTTGGGATGGGGGCGCTTTTGGGGGCGACCCGTGTCCACCCGCGCGCCGGGCAGGTCGGCCTCGGCACGCTGATGTGCCGGCTCAGCCGAACTCCCGCGATGGCAGCACGAAGCGGCGGTCGGGGCGGCCAACGAGGTCGAGGAAGGTGTTGAAGACCGCCTCGGCGCGCGCCTGCATCGGTGCGATGTGCTGCGCGGTCAGTGCGCGGATCGCATCGGCGTCGTGCGGCAGGCCGGCGCTGGCGAGCTCGTCGCGATAGGCCGGCGTGCCGAGCCAGCGTTCGATCAGCGGCGCGTCCATCTCCAGGTGGAACTGGAACCCGTAGGCGTTGTCGCCATAGCGGAAGGCCTGCTGCTCGCAACTGTCGGTGCGCGCCAGGTGCACGGCGCTGCCGGGAATCTCGAAATGCCGACCATGCCACTGGAACACCGGGGCACCGGCACCGAGCGGGGCGAGCACGGGGTCGCCGAGCCCGGCCTCGGTGCTGCGCAGCGGATACCAGCCGATCTCAGGCCGCTCGATGCGCCTCACCGGCGCACCGAGCACGTGCGCCAGCAACTGCGCGCCCAGGCAGATGCCCAGCACCGGGCGACCGAGTTCGAGCATGCGCTCGATCGCGCGCAACTCGGTCAGCAGATGCGCCCGTGCGTGCCGGTCCTCGACGTTCATCGGACCGCCCAGCACGATCAGACCGCGGTAGCGATCGACCGTCGGCTGCGCATCGGGCTCACGCTCGAAGTTGACGAAGCGGATCCGGTGTCCGCGTCGGCGGATCAGCGGATCGAGCGTGCCCAACGGCTCGGCGGCGACATGCTGGAAAACAAGAATGCGGGGCATCCCCCGATTCTAGGCACATCCCAAACCGGGGTCAGAGTCGAATTTCGCTATGGAACACCGGGGTCGAGCGCACGTCAGGCGAAATTCGACTCTGACCCCGGTTTCTAGTGTCAGTCGCGGCGGGGGCCTTTGCGCGGACCGCCGGGGCGGAAGCCGGGCTTGCCGTGCGGCTTGCCGGCGAACGGACGCTTGCCGCTGCGCGGCGGGGCGGCGGCCATGTCGGCCTCCTCGGCGCGGCGCATGCGGATCGATTGACCGGCCACACGCACCTTCTTCAGGTGCTCGAGCAGCTCGCGCGGCATGCCTTCGGGCAGGTCGACCAGGCTGTAGTCGTCGCGGATGTCGATCCGGCCGATGTAGCGGCTTTCCAGGTCGGCCTCGTTGGCGATCGCACCGACGATGTTGCCCGGCTGCACGCCGTGCACGTAGCCGACTTCGATGCGGAAGGTCTCCATGCCCACGTCGGGCTCGCGCGGGCCCTGGTCGGGGCGCGGCGCACGAGGCTCGCGGGGCTCCCGCGGCTCGCGTGCGGCGCGCGAGGCTTCGCGACCACCGGGCCGCTCGACGAATTCGCGCTCGAACGGCTTCTCGGGCTTGCGCGGCGGATCGAGCAACAGCGGCGTGTCGCCCTGGACCAGGGTGGCCAGGGCCGCGGCGATCTCGGCGGCGGGCACGTTGTGCTCGCGCTCGTAGCGATCGACCAGGTCGCGGAACTGCGCCAGTTGCGGGCTCTCCAGCGCGCCGGTGATCTTCTCCAGGAAGCGGTCGACGCGGCGTTCGTTGACGATCTCGACCGTCGGCAGTTGCATCTGCTCGATCTTCTGCCGGGTCGCGCGCTCGATCGCGCCGAGCATGCCGCGCTCGCGCGGGGCCACGAACAGGATCGCCTCGCCGCTGCGCCCGGCGCGGCCGGTACGGCCGATCCGGTGCACGTAGCTTTCGGTGTCGTAGGGGATGTCGTAGTTGAGCACGTGGCTGATGCGCTCCACGTCCAGCCCGCGCGCGGCGACGTCGGTCGCCACCAGGACATCGATACGGCCATCCTTGAGCTGCTGGATGGTCTTCTCGCGCTGCTTCTGGTCGAGATCGCCGTTGATCGCGGCCGCGGCCAGGCCGCGCGCCGAGAGCTTCTCGGCCAGTTCCTCGGTCGCCAGCTTGGTGCGCGCGAAGATGATCATCGCGTCGAACGGTTCGGCTTCCAGGATCCGGGTCAGCGCATCGAGCTTGTTGGTGCCGCTGACCATCCAGTAGCGCTGGCGAATGTTGGCGGCCGTCGTGGTGGTCGCCTTGATCGCGATCTCGACCGGCTCGCGCAGATAGGTCTGCGCGATGCGCCGGATCTGGGTCGGCATCGTCGCCGAGAACAGCGCCACCTGGCGCGTGTCCGGCGTCTTCTTCAGCACCGCTTCGACGTCATCGATGAAGCCCATGCGCAGCATCTCGTCGGCCTCGTCGAGCACCAGCGCGCGCAGCTCCGACAGATCGAGCGAGCCGCGCTCGAGGTGGTCGATCACGCGGCCGGGCGTGCCGACGATCACCTGCACGCCGCGCTTGAGCGCCGACAGCTGCTGGCCGTAGCCCTGACCGCCGTAGATCGGCAGCACATGGAAGCCGGGCATGTGCGCGGCGTACTTCTGGAACGCCTCGGCGACCTGGATCGCCAGTTCGCGGGTGGGGGCGAGCACCAGCGCCTGCGGCTTGCGGGCGGCCGGGTCGATGCGCGCCAGGATCGGCAGCGCGAATGCGGCGGTCTTGCCGGTGCCGGTCTGCGCCTGGCCGAGCACGTCGCGGCCTTCGAGCAGCGGGGGGATGGTCGCGGCCTGGATCGGCGACGGCGACTCGTAGCCCACGCCGGCCAGCGCGCGCAGCAGCGTCTCGGGCAAGGCGAGGTCGGTGAACTTGGGGGTCGAAGCGGGGGCGATGGGCGTCTCGGCGCTCATGGTGCGGTCTCTCGTAGCGCCGGCGCGGTGCCGGTCGGGGGAACCGCATAGTGTAACCCGCGATGGCCCCGGGATCGCGGAATGCGTATCGAAGCCGACGGCAGCAGCCGGCCTGGAGCCCTGACGACGCGTGGTGCGACCAGGCGCGGATGCCTGCGCGATCCGGATCGCCCGGTCCGCGGCTGCTCAGGGCGAGGCGATCAGGCGCGGCGCTGCATCGTCGATCCGCAGGGCTTGGTCGTCGTCGAGGAACGTGAGGGGATATGTGGCCCCGTAGGTGCGGCGGATCTCGGCGATCAGGGCGGGCGGATACGGCGGCAAGGCACCGTCGGCGTGCGGGATCACGACGGTATCGACCAGCCCAAGTCCCCGACGCTCGGCCAGCGCCGGCGCCTCGGCCGGGTCGTCCATCAGCGATGCGGGTTCGATACTGGGACCGGTCACGATCGCTCCGGCACTGGCCCCGATATAGGGCAGGCCGGCCTGGACCTGCGCCACCAACGCCGCGTCGACATTGCGGCGACGCAATGCCGCCAGCAGGGCGAACGTATTGCCGCCGGCGACGTAGAGCGCATCGAGTCCCTCGAGCGTTGCGCCGAACGCGGCCGGATCCTCGAAGTCGCCCGCGGTCAGCGCGATCACCCGGTACCCCTGGGCCACGATCCGCGCGCGCTCGGCGGCCACGAACGGCAGCCCCGCGTAGGGACGCGCGGCGTCGTCGAGATAGCCCAGTCGCACAGTCGACGCGGGCCGACCGACGTGGTCGGCGATGAAGTCGGGAAGCGCCCCGGTCCCGAGCGAGAGCAGCAGAAGTCGCATGGCCCATTGTAGTGGCTGCGCTGCGTGCAGCGATTGCCGACCGTTGGAGCGCGCTTTGCTCCGATTCTCCGCGTCTTGTCATGCTCTGGCCCATCATGGCGCCCACAAGCCGAACGCAGAGGAACCGATGGCGACGATCCGCGTCCACCACCTGAACAACTCCCGCTCCCAGCGCGTGCTGTGGTTGCTCGAGGAGCTGGGGCAACCCTACGAGGTCGTGCGCTATCAGCGCGACGCCCGCACCATGCTTGCCCCCGAGGCGCTGCGCGCGGTGCATCCGCTGGGAAAATCGCCGGTGGTCGAGCTCGACGGCCGCGTGCTGGTGGAGTCGGGGGCGATCGTCGAAACTCTGGTCGAGCGCTTCGACCCCACGCATACGCTCTCGCCCGCGCCGGACGACGAGGACGCGCGGCTGCGCTACCGGCAATGGCTGCACTACGCCGAAGGCTCGGCGATGCCGCCGCTGCTGCTGACCCTGGTGATGGCGCGCCTGCGCAGCGCGCCGATGCCGTTCTTCGTGCGGCCGATCGCGCGCGGCATCGCCGACCGGACGATGCAGGCGTTTGTCGGCCCGCAACTGGCCACGCATCTGGGCTATGTCGAGCGCGAACTGCAGGCGCAGCCGTGGTTGCTCGGCGAGCGCTTCAGCGCGGCCGACATCCAGATGAGCTTTCCGCTGGAGGCCGCAGTGGCGCGCGCGGGCGAGTACGTCGGTCCGCATATCCGCGACTTCGTCGAGCGGATCCATGCGCGGCCGGCCTACCGGCGCGCGCTCGAGGTCGGCGGTCCCTACGAGCTGGGGCGATGAGCACGACGGTCCTGCCGCAGGTCGCGCTGACGCATGGTCTGCGCTTGGACAACTGCTTCGTGCGCGAGCTGCCGGGCGATGCCGAGGCCGGCAGCCGGCGGCGCCAGGTCGAGGGTGCGCTGTGGTCGCCGGTCCTGCCGACGCCGGTCGCTGCGCCGCGCTTGCTCGCGCATTCGGCCGAGATGGCGCAGGCGCTGGGCTTCGATGCCCAGACCGTCGCCTCGCCGGCATTCGCGCAGGTCTTCGGCGGCAACGCGCTCGCACCGGGGATGATGCCCTTCGCCGGCAACTACGGCGGGCACCAGTTCGGTCACTGGGCCGGGCAGCTCGGCGATGGCCGCGCGATCACCCTGGGCGAGGGCGTTGCCGACGACGGACAGCGTTGGGAGTTGCAGCTCAAGGGCGCCGGGCCCACGCCGTACTCGCGCACTGCCGACGGCCGGGCGGTGCTGCGCTCGTCGATCCGCGAATTCGTCTGCAGTGAGGCGATGCATCACCTGGGCATCCCGACCACGCGCGCCCTGTCGCTGGTCGCCACCGGCGATGCGGTCGTGCGCGACATGTTCTACGACGGCCATCCGGCCGCCGAGCCGGGCGCGGTGGTGTGCCGGGTCGCGCCGTCGTTCGTGCGCTTCGGGCATTTCGAGTTGCCGGCCGCGCGCGGCGACCTTGCGCTGCTCAAGCGCCTGGCCGACTTCACGATCGCCCGCGACTTTCCGCATCTGGCCGGCCAGGGCGAGACGCGATACGGCGACTGGTTCGCCGAGGTCTGTACCCGCACTGCGACAATGATCGCCGGCTGGATGCGCGTGGGCTTCGTGCACGGCGTCATGAACACCGACAACATGTCGATCCTGGGCCTGACGATCGACTACGGGCCGTATGGCTGGGTCGACGACTACGACCCGGACTGGACGCCCAATACCACCGATGCCCAGGGCCGGCGCTATCGCTTCGGTTGGCAGCCGCGGATCGCGCACTGGAACCTCGGGCGGCTGGCGCAGGCACTGGCGCCGCTGTTCGGTGAGGTCGCGCCGCTGCAGGCCGGGCTCGACGCCTATGCCGCCGCCTACGGCGCCGCCGATCGCGACAACACCGCCGCCAAGCTCGGTCTGCCGGATGCGCGCGAGGGCGACGTCGCGCTGATGCAGCGCCTGTACGGCCTGCTGCAGGAAGGGGAGGCCGACATGACACTGTTCTTCCGAGGGCTGGCCGATCTCGACCTCGCCGCGCCGTCGCTCGATCCGGTTGGCGAGGCGTTCTACGACCCGGCGCGCCGCGCGGCGGTCGAGGACGGGCTGGCCGCGTGGTTGCGCGACTACGCCACGCGCCTGGCCGACACCGCCGAACCCGCCGAGACCCGACGGTCGCGCATGCACGCGGCCAACCCGCGCTACGTGCCGCGCAACTACCTGACCCAGCAGGCGATCGACCGCGCCGAGGGCGGCGATGCGGCAGGCATTGCCGAGCTGCTGGACGTGCTGCGCCGCCCCTACGACGATCAGCCGGGGCGTGACGCCTTCGCCGCGCGCCGGCCGGATTGGGCGCGCAGCAAGCCGGGCTGCTCGATGCTCTCGTGCAGTTCCTGACGGTCTGGTTGCGCCGGGCGATCGCGCGGGGACGTGGCGCCAGTCGTGACCGCGGTCGCGGCCTGCCGACACCGGGCATGGCAGGCTGGCGTTGTCTCTGGCTGCCTGGTGTTCCCATGAAACCGCTCGCTGCCTCGCTCTCGCTGCTGCTGCTCGCCGCGTGCACCGACGCCGATCGTGCACCGACGTCTCCCGGCGCTACGGCCGATCCTGGCGTTGCGCCGACATCGGACGCCCGCGCCACACCCGCTCCGCCGCCCGCCACGACCGGCGCCCCGGCGCCGGAGGCCGTCACATTCTGTCCGGACGGCGAAACCGTCGTATTCGGCTGCCGCAACGCAGCAGGGGTCGATGCGTTGTGCGGGTCGCCCGACGGCGCGCGCATGACGTACCGAAGCGGCGCAGCGCAGGGAACGGCGCCCCCCGTGGTCTATCCGTCCGACGACACCGCGCCGGCGCAGGCGTTTCGTGGCGGCACACTGATGTATTCGGGCGGTGGCGGCGCCTTCCTGCGCTTCGATTACCAGGGGCAGGTCCACACGCTGTTTACCGGCATCGGACGCGGCTGGGAGAAGGCCGGCGTCGCGATCGCGCCGGTCGGCGGTGGCGACGCGGTCGAGCGCCGCTGCGATGGCGAGGCGGTGTCGCAGATCGGGCCTGCGTTGTTCGAGCGGCTCGGGATCCCGAACGACCCCGCAGGCTTCGACATTCCCTAGGGCGCAGCGTCGGCCGCCGCGCGGCACCATGACCCCGGGCCGGGGGCCGGTCGGTCATGCGGCACGGCATGATCGACCGGCGTGTACGCCTTCCGCTGCGCCGCTCAGTTCAGGATCGCGCTGGCGCGCGCGTAGTAGGCCTCGCGGTCGGCCAGGCCGTTGGTGCCGCCATTGATCAGGCGCGTGACCTGGGTGAAGTTGCCGGCATCGGCGGCGGCGTTGATACCGCGGCTTTCCCAATACCAGGCGGCGATGCGTGCGGCGTTCTCCGGCTGCGCGGCGAGCTCGGGGTTGTTCACCAGGTCCAGGCCGAGGGCGCGCCCGGCCTCGGTGTAGTTGTGGCGGCCGGTCACCTGGATGTAGCCGCGCCCCTTGTAACGCTCGCCGTCGCCCGGCTGGGTGTTGCCCAGGTCCGCGCGGCCTTCGTATGCCGCACCGCTGGCGATCTCTTCCATGTAATGGAAGCCGCCGCTCTCGTGCGCCAATTGGGCGATGAACATCGCCTGGCGCTGCGGGGTGTCGATGTTGGCCTCGGCCATCGCGGCATTGAGGTGCGGCGCCACCGCTTCGGCCTTCGCGGCGCTGAGGGTCGGCACGATCTGCTGCAGCTCGGCTGCGGTGACGCCGCCCGCGCCGCCGGTCGCGGGCGGTGCGGTCGGGTCCGGGCCCTCGACCGGGCCGGCACCGTCGCCGCCGGTCCCGCCACCGCTGGGACCCGGCAGCTGGATCCGGTCGCCGACCACGATCAGGTCGGGGTTGTGGATCTGCGGGTTGGCGTCGAGCAGCGCCTGCACGGTCGTGCCGTTGGCCGAGGCGATGCCCGACAGCGAGTCGCCGGGCTGCACGGTGTAGCTGCCACCGCCGCCGCTGGCGGCCTGCGTGGTGCCGCCGGGGACGTTGATGGCATCGCCGGGATAGATGACATCGGGGTTCAGCACCTGAGGGTTCGCCGCCAGCAGCGTGTCGAGCGGCACCCCGAGCTGCGCGGCCAGGCCGGACAGGGTGTCGCCGTGCTGGACGGTCAGCGCGCGCCCGCTGGGCGCATCGGAAGCGGGAAGGGCGGTCTGCGGACCGACGGCGGAAATGGCATTCATCGACGTCTCCTTCGGGGGGCGATCGCGCTGCGACGCGGACGTGCGATCAGGGGTGTCTTTCTGGATACGCCGGTTCCGGGGCCGGTCCAACTAGGGATCACCCTAAGGGCGCGGGTTCAGGTGCGTCCGATGTCCGAGACTGCGATGGCGGTCCGGTCAGCGGCGCGGACCGCTACACTGTGCGGATGCCTTTGATGACCTTGAATGCCGTCGACTACAGCGTCGGCGGCCCTTTGCTGCTGGACGGCGTGGAATTTTCGATCGAACGCGGCGAGCGCGTGGCGCTGATCGGCCGCAACGGTGCCGGCAAGTCCACCCTGATGCGCCTGATCGACGGCGAGCTGAAGCCCGACGACGGCGAGATCCGCCGCGAGCAGGGCGTACGCGTGACCCGCCTGGAGCAGGAAGTGCCCGCGGGCGCTGACGGCAGCATCTTCGACGTCGTGGCGGGTGGCCTGGGCGAGGCGGGCGCGGCGCTGGCCGAGTACCACCGCCTGCTGCACGCCGAGGACTACGACGCACTCGCCGACGTCCAGGCGCGCATCGACGCCCTCGACGGCTGGCGCATCGACCAGCGTGTGACCGAGGTCCTCGAACGCCTGCAGCTCGACGGCGATGCCGCATTCACCCGGCTGTCGGGTGGCATGAAGCGCCGCGTGCTGCTGGCGCGTGCGGTGGTGTCGGTGCCGGACATCCTGCTGCTCGACGAGCCGACCAATCATCTCGACATCGCCGCGATCGACTGGCTCGAAGGCTTCCTCAAGCAGTGGCCCGGCGCGATCGTGTTCGTCACCCATGACCGCCGATTCCTGCGTGCGCTGGCCACGCGCATCATCGAGATCGATCGCGGCAAGCTGACCAGCTGGCCCGGCGACTGGGACAACTACGTGCGCCGCCGCGAGGAACGCCTCAACGCCGAGGCCCAGGAGCAGGCGCGTTTCGACAAGATGCTGGCGCAGGAAGAGGCGTGGATCCGACAGGGCATCAAGGCCCGCCGTACCCGCGACGAAGGCCGCGTGCGCCGGCTCAAGGCGATGCGCGTCGAACGTGCGCAGCGCCGCGATCTCACCGGTAACGTGCGCATGGCGGCGGCCTCGGCCGGCAATTCCGGCAAGAAGGTCGTCGAGCTCAAAGACATCAGCTTCGGCTTCGGCGATCGCGTCCTGATCCGCGATTTCTCCACGACGATCTTCCGCGGCGATCGCATCGGCCTGATCGGCGCCAACGGCACCGGCAAGACCACGCTGCTCAAATTGCTGCTGGGCGAGCTGCAGCCGCAGACCGGTGAGGTGCGCGCGGGCACGCAGCTTCAGATCGCGTACTTCGACCAGTACCGCGCGACGCTGCGCGAGGACTGGAACGCGTTGGAGAACGTGGCCGAGGGCCAGGACTTCGTCGAGATCAACGGCACCCGCAAGCACGTGATCGGCTATCTGCAGGATTTCCTGTTCACGCCCGAACGCGCGCGTGCGCCGATCACCCGCCTCTCGGGCGGCGAGCGCAACCGTCTGCTGCTGGCCAAGCTGTTCGCGCAGCCGTCCAACCTGCTGGTGATGGACGAACCGACCAACGACCTCGACGTCGAGACGCTGGAACTGCTCGAAGAACTGCTGGGCGAGTATCCCGGCACGCTGCTGCTGGTCAGCCACGACCGCGACTTCCTCGACAACGTGGTCACCTCGACGCTGGTGATGGAAGGCGAGGGTCACGTCGGCGAGTACATCGGCGGGTACGAGGACTGGCTGCGCCAACGCCCGCAGCCGGGCGAGGCGCTGCCGGCGACCACGCTCGCGGCGAAATCCGCGGCCAGCGCAGTGCACGCCGCTTCGACGCCGGCCGTGACCGAGGCGCCGGTCACGGCCAAGCGCAAGCTCAGCTACAAGGACCAGCGCGAGCTCGAACAATTGCCCGGCCGCATCGAGCAGTTGGAGACGGACATCGCGCGCATGACCGAGGAGATGAACACGCCGGCGTTCTATCAGCGCGACGCCGCCGGCATCGCCGCGCATGGCCAGCAGCTGCAGCAGCTGCAGGACGCGCTCGATGCCGCCTACCTGCGCTGGACCGAACTCGACGCCTGACGCTCACTCACGACGGCCGCCCCGTGCTGATCACCCGACCGCTGCCCGCCGACACCGACCTGCTCGCGCTGCAGCGCGCCGCGCCCGCACGCCATCCACTGCTGCTGCAGTCGGTGGCGCACGGCACCGCGCAATCGCGCTGGGACCTGCTGCTGGCGACCGACGGCGCATCGCTGCGACTGGATGCCGATGGCATCACGCGCGATGCCGACGGTCGCAGCCTCGAGGGCGCATTTCTCGATTTGCTCGATGCCCAGTGGCGCGCCGCACGCAGCGATCGCGACGAACCGCGCTGGCCCTTCCGCGGCGGCTGGGCGCTGTACCTGGGCTATGAACTCGCCGGCCAAGTCGAACCGGTGCTGGACCTGCCCGCCGCTGTCGGCCATCTGCCGGTCGCGATGGCCTGGCGCTGTCCGGCCGCGGTGCTGCGCGACCACGCCACGGGCGAGGTCGTCGCGGTCGCCGAGCCCGGCCACGCCGCGTTGCTCGACGCCCTGATCGAGGCGGCGGCGGTCGCGCCTGCGCCGTTGCCCGCCTGGCGCGCGCCGCTCGCGCTCGACGAAGACACCCCGGCGCGCTTCACCGACGGGGTGCGCCACGTGCTCGACTACCTCGCTGCCGGCGACGTGTTTCAGGCCAACCTCTCGCGCGGCTGGCGTGCGACCTTCGCCGGCGCGCTCGATCCTGCCGCGCTTTACGCCCGCCTGCGCGAGCACAACCCCGCGCCATTCGCCGGCCTGCTGCAGGGCGCGGGCTGGGCGGTCGCCAGCGCCTCGCCCGAGCGTCTGGTCTCGGTACGCGGCGACCTCGTCGAGACCCGGCCGATCGCCGGCACCCGCGCCCGCTTCGACGGCGACGACGACCTGGCCCGCGTGCAGGAACTGGTCGGCCACCCGAAGGAGCGCGCCGAGCATGTGATGCTGGTGGACCTGGAGCGCAACGACCTGGGGCGCGTGTGCGTGGCCGGCAGCGTCGAAGTCGACGAGCTGATGTGCGTGGAGAGCTACGCGCACGTGCACCACATCGTCAGCAATGTGCGCGGCCGACTGCGCTCCGACGCGACGCCGGGGCGGACGATCGCCGCGGTGTTCCCCGGCGGCACGATCACCGGCTGCCCGAAGGTCCGCTGCATGCAGATCATCGCCGAGCTCGAAGGGCAGGGCCGTGGTGCCTACACCGGCGCGATGGGCTGGCTGAACCGTGATGGCGACCTCGATCTCAACATCCTGATCCGCAGCGCCGAGATCGAAGGCGACACCGCGCGCTTCCGCACCGGCGCCGGCATCGTCGCCGACTCCGACCCTGCGCGCGAACTCGACGAGACCCGCGCCAAGGCCCGCGGCACCCTCCGCGCGCTGGGGTGCGATGGCTGAGGCGTTCGTCGCGCAGGTCTTGCGCGAGGACGCACGCCCCCGCAATCAACTCCCCCGCACGCGGGGAGGTCGGTGCCGGAGGCGCCCGGTGGGGGCAAGCGCTTGTCGCGGAAAGGGCCCCCATCCCAGCCTTCCCCCGTAAAAAACGGGGGAAGGGGCCAAAAGCCCTCATCGCGCGAGAACACCTCGCCGCCTGAGGCGGTGCGCGGAATCACCTCCCCGCTCGCGGGGAGGTCGGTGCGCACCGTGCGCCGGGTGGGGGCAAGCGCTTGTCGCGGAACGCGACCCCCATCCCAGCCTTCCCCCGTAAAAACGGGGGAAGGGGACAAAAGCCTTCATTGCACGAGAACACCTCGACCGCCTGAGAGGGTGCGCGGAATCACCTCCTCCGCTCGCGAGGAGGTCGGTGCCGAAGGCGCCGGGTGGGGGTAAGTGCTTGTCGCGGAACGCGGCCCCCATCCCAGCCTTCCCCCGTAAAAAACGGGGGAAGGGGCCAAAAGCCCTCATCGCGCGAGAACACCCCCACGCCTGAGGCGGTGCGCGGAATCACCTCCCCCGCTCGCGGGGAGGTCGGTGCGCACCGCGCGCCGGGGGGGGGCGAGCGCGT
>NZ_JBDJMI010000006.1:0-153078 GCF_039673825.1 Luteimonas sp. TWI662
ACCAACCGCACCTGAAGTGCCATCAGAGGTAGGTCACGCACCCGCCGCGCAGTCGTCTCATGCACCTGCCGGCACCGACTGCCGCAGTGCTGGCAGTACATCATGCGGGCGGTGGGCTTGAGGTAGATCGTCACGGTCCGGCTGCCGCCCTCGGGCCACGCGATGCGCTCCACCCGATAGCCTTCCCACCCGCCCAGCCTCTTGATCGTCTTCCGGTCGAACATCCCCTCACCCTTGCGCCCTGGAATCAGGCATCAAGCGTAACGGTGGCTGGCAAAGGACTCCCCGCTAATCTGCGAAGAACCTTTTTTTTGCGTGTGGGTGCGGGTGTGGCGCGCTGTTGAACATGGGCGTCGAGTCCTACGTCGCGAGCCCTGCCCCCCACCCAACCCTCCCCCGCATGCGGGGGAGGGCTTTTTCCGGTTCGATCAGAGGACGCAGTCGTCGAGCATCGCACCACCTCCCCCGCTTGCGGGCGTCGGGTGGGACGCGCGTGGCTGGGCCACCACTGCTGCAAACACCACATCGACCTGTAGCCGCTCCTAAACCTCCCCGCATGTGGGGAGGGCTTTTTGCGGCTCGATCGGAGGACGCAGTCGTCGAGCATCGCACCACCTCCCCCGCTTGCGGGCGGAGGTCGACGCCGAGGCGTCGGGTGGGGGCCTGGAGCCCCGGCCGCCAATGCCACAAGCCCCGCATCGACCTGCATCCGCCCCATCTTCCCCACATGCGAAGAAGGCTTTCCGCGATCTCGATCAGAGGATGCAGTCGTCGAGCAGCGCACCACCTCCCCCGCTTGCGGGCGGAGGTCGACGCCGGAGGCGTCGGGTGGGGGCGCGGGCTTTTCGCGCTGTGGCAGCTCGAGACGTGCACTCGCATGACGTCACTCTCGATGCGCGTGCCGGTGTAGCGCCCCCGTCACTGTGGCGACCTCGACACGCGGGCCGACGATCCACGCGTGCAGTGACATCGCGCATCGCATGTCGCTGGTCGTCCCCACGTAGCGATCCGGCGACACACCACGCAGCCACGCACGTCGACCGATGCAGATCGCGCGCCTCGCAAACGCGCCGATTCGGGGAGCGCACGCACCGACGAAGGCGAGATGAAAAAAAGATCGCGCACCCCCTTCCCAAGCGCGCGAATTCGCGTAGAATCTCGCGGCTCGGAGCGGTAGTTCAGCTGGTTAGAATGCTGGCCTGTCACGCCGGAGGTCGCGGGTTCGAGTCCCGTCCGCTCCGCCAGTGTTACGAAAAACCCCTGCAGCGATGCAGGGGTTTTTTCGTTCTGGACGCAGCCGCCCTGCCCCAGCCCAACCTTCCATCCGTAACGAGCGCAATGCCCCGCACGCGAAGGGAAGGAGCAACGCACATCGCACGCATCTCCCAGCCACGCGGGACCGCGCAGATGCACCATCGCCGCCAACGGCGACGCTGCATCGCTCAGTCGCAGTCGCCGACGCGCGTCAGTGCCAGGTCTTCGAAGTCGTAGCTGAAATCCGCGTCCGGATCGACCTTGGCCATTTGCAGCGAGACCGTGCGGCCAGCCGCTGGCGTGCGCCATAGCCAGGCATCGACGTCGACATCGGGCGCGCGCCAGCGCACCTGCAGCCCACCATCGACGGCGACGACATCGCCATCGAGTTTGGGCGAACGCGCCGCGATCCAGCGCAGGCCTCCGTCGCGCGGACACAACGCCACGTCACCAAACCAGGGATCGCGGTAACGACCGGCAAGCGAGGCGGCGACCGCGGCCGAGACGGCGACCGCATCGTGGGCGTCCGGCAGTGCGGCATGCGCTGTCGTGCCGCGCTCCGCCTCCAGCCGGCCGGCATAGGCGTCGATGTCGTGCGGACCACCGTCGGTGGCGACGAACTGCTTGACCAGCGCCTGGGTGAGCACCGTGCGCGCGGGATCGGCATCGCCGTTGATCAACACCACGATGCCGACGCGATGCTCGGGCAGCAGCACCAGCGAGGACACCATGCCCGTCAGCGTGCCGGTATGCGACACCTTCGCGGTGCCGTCGACATCGGTCAACCGCCAGCCGTAGCCGTAGGCCGAGAAATGGCTGCGGTCCCAGGCGCGCATGCGCGCAGTCAGCGGCATCGGCATGTGCGCGGTCCAAGCGGCCTCGCGCTGCGCAGCCGACAGCCAGGGCTGGCCGGGCGTCCCGGCGTCCGGGTCGAGCCAGGCCTGCGCCCATCGCAGCATGTCGTCGAGACTGCAGCGCAAGCCGCCGGCCGCCATCATCGGTTCGTCGGGAATCGTCGCCTCGTCCCCACGCACGACCGTATTGCGGCCATCGAAGCGGGCGTGCGGCTGGGCGACGTTGCCGACCGCATCGCGCTGCCAGGCGCCGGCCTGGCAACGGTGCATGCCGAGCGGCTCGAAGACCTCGCGGCGCACCAGCGTGTCGTATGGGGCGCCGCCCGCCGCAGCCGCGACTTCGCCAGCGACGATGTAGAGCGTGTTGTCGTAGGCGTAGCGTGACCGGAAACTCCAGCGCGGCCGCAGGTGGCGCAGCCCTTCGATCACCTGGGCGCGGGTGAAGGCGTTCGGCGACGGCCACAGCATCAAGTCGCCGGCGCCCGGGCCCAGGCCGCTGTTGTGGATCAGCAAGTCGCGGACCTGCATCTCGCGCGTGACCCAGTCGTCGTACATGTGGAACTGCGGCAGGTACCGCACCACCGGATCGTCCCAGCGCAGCTGCCCGGCATCGACCAGCCGAGCGAGCACGGCAGCGGTCATCGCCTTGCTGTTGGAGGCGATCTTGAACAGCGTCGCGGGATCGACGGCCTCGCCCTCGCCCGCACGCAGTTCGCCGCGCGTATGCCGCAGCACGACCTCGCCATCGACGACCACGCCGACCGCGATGCCGGGCAGCGCGTAGCGCTCGGCCGCAGCGTCGACCAGCGCTGCCAGGCGCGCAGGCGCGACGGGGGTGGCGGCGACTGCGGGCAGGCCCGCGACCAGCCAGCCCGCCAGCGTCCAGGCCAGGCAAGTGGCGCGCATGCCTCAGAAATCGAACGTGATGTTGGCGAACACCTGGCGACCGATCGCACTGTAGGAACTGGCGAAGTACGGCCACGCAGTGTGGGAATCGTCGCGCGGCGGCGTCTCGTCGAGCAGGTTCAGTACGCTCACGCCGAGCGTGACGTGGTCGGTGATGCGACGCGACACGTCGGCGTTCCAGATCACGTAGGCCGGTGTGCGGCCGGGGCGCAGCGTGCCGTTGTAGTTGGGGCGCCCGCCCCAGCGGTAGCCGTAGAGGCTGGTGGTCCAGTCGCCGACCGCCCAGTTGGCGCGCCAGTTGGCGCGGCTGCGGAAGGCGTTGTACTCGACCGTGCTGCGGACGTCGCGCGGCGCCTCGTCGCCGAACTGCGCGACCTCGAACGCGAGCACATGCGTGTAGCCCAATTGCACGCCCAGATCGCCCCAGCGGCCGAGGTCCTGCGCCCAGCGCAAGGTCGCATCGAGCCCTTCGGTGCGCATCAGCGAAGCATTGATCGGATAGGTCGCAAAGCGGGTGATGCGGCCTTCGGGATTGAGATCGGAGACCGTGCGCTCGACCGCCCCGGCGTAGAACTGGCACGCCTGCGAGGTGGTATCGACCGCATTGCCGGCGCGGTCGACACCGAGCCGGCAGTTCGCTTCCTGTTCGAGGTAGTAGCTGTTGGACAGCGCCTGGACGCGACCCTCGAGCTCGATCCGGTACCAGTCGACGCCGATCGACAGGTTCGGCAGCGCGTCCCACACCACGCCGAGCGTCGTCGACTTGCCCTCCTCCTCCTGCAGCAGGGGATTGGAGGATTGGGTCATGTAGGTCTGATAGTTGTAGGCCGAGGTACACGCGGGCGTCTCGGCGGCGATGCCGTTGGCACGGCACAGATACTCGTCGTCGACAAAAGGATTGGAGCCGGTCGTGCCCGCGTAGATCCACAGCAGATCGGGCGCGCGGAAGCTCGTCGCGTGGGCGCCGCGCAGCAGCAGCGTGGTGAAGGGACGCCATTCCAGGCCCGCCTGCCAGGTGATCGCATCGTCGACCGAGGTGATGTCGTCGTACTTGTCGTAGCGGCCGGCCAGCGTGGCTTCGAGCTTGGAGAAGACCGGCACGCGGAATTCGAGACCGGCGGCGTAGCGATTGCGCGGGCCGCCGCCGGGCGTGCTGGTCAGGTTGTAGACGCGATCCGGGCCGGTGTAGTCGACGGTCGTGCGCGGGTCCGGCGTCAGCGTGTACTCCTGCCGCGCAGCCTCGACGACTGCGGCCATCTGCAAGGGGCCGGCCGGCAGGTCAAACAGCGGACCGCTGAAGACCAACTGCGCCTGGTCGGATTTCGACGTGCCGGAACTGACGACGGTCGTGGTCAGCTGGTCGTAGAGCTCGGGCGTGCCGGGTGCGAACAGCCGGTCGACGAGGAACTCGCGGATCTCGGTGCCATTGGCGGTATAGCCCTGGATCGGCCCCATGTAGTAATCGCGCACCGCGCGGGTCAGAAAGCGCGGCCGCCTGGTTTCGATATCGAAGCGCGACGAGGTGAAGCCCACGTCCCAATCGAAGCGGCCGCCGAACGCTGTGCCGCGCACGCCGGCATTGAGGTTCCAGGCGCGCTCGTCGTACTCGATCCGCTTCACCCCGCCGACCTCGTCGGGCAGGAAGATCCGCTGCGCGGTCACCAGCCCCCGCGTCGGATCCTGCACCGTGAACGGGGTTTCGCCGATGTAATAGTGCGTCTGGCTGGAGCTCTTGTCCTGCGAGCGGCTGCCCAGCACCTGGGCGTAGCCAGTCACCGATTCGCTGAAGTCGACGCTGCCCGACAGGTAGGCCGACGTCTTGCCGTAGGCGTTCTGGATCGAGCGGGCGTTGTAGTAATCCAGTGCGCCGCAGCGATTGGGCAGCGGTGCGCTGGTCGCCGAATGGAACGGCACGAAGCTCGGATTGGTTGCCGCGCACGCCTGCACCATCGCGTCATAGCCGGGGGACAGCACGCCGTCGTCGCCGCGCCACAGATAGTTGGAACCGGCGAGGAAGTACACGCCCGAGATCGATGCGGTCGGTCGCTCGGGGTTCGTGCGGTACTGCGGGTGCGCAAGATAGGTCAGGTCGCGTTGCGCGGCGACGATCTCTTCGCGATCCAGTCGCTCGAATGCGTAGGTCAGGCTCCAGCGGTCGCCGCTGCGGCCGCCGCTCCACTGCAGTTGGCCGGTGTCGCCTCCGCCGCCGGATGTCGTGCCGCCGCGCAGGCGCACGGTGTCGCCACTGAAGTTCTCGCGGGTGATGATGTTGACCACGCCGGCCACCGCATCGGACCCGTAGATCGCCGACGCGCCGCCACTCATGACTTCGATACGCTCGATCGCCGCGGCCGGAATGCTGCCCAGGCTCACCGCGGTGCCGCTCGAGCCGTAGGGCTGCGGATAGTCGGCCAGACGCTGGCCGTTGAGCAGGATCAGCTGGTAGCCCGGCCCCAGGCCGCGCAGATTCATGAACTGGCCGTTGGGCGCGTTGCCGGTCTGATCGGATTCGTTGAGTGTGTTGCCGGTGAACTGGGTCAGCGTGCCCAGCGACTCCCAGACCGTGCTGAACCCCTGCTTCTGGATCTCCTCGGCCGTGATCACGGTCACCGGCGCCGGCCCCTCGACTTGCGTGCGCGCGATGCGCGAGCCGGTCACCTGGACCTGGTCGAGCGTGTTGACGTGGGCATCGGTCGACTGCGCCGCGGCCGGCATCGCGATGGCCGCCAACAACGCGATGGCGAGCGGACAACGGCTCGAGCACAGAAGTCTGGACGATACGGGCATGCGGCGTTCCCCTGGCGATGGCGTGACGGGCACAGCCGGCGGCCACACGCGCCATCGCGCATCGATGCCGGCCTGCCGTGTGTGTGCCCGCTCCCCATGCGCGCGACACGATGCCATTGTGATTACACCGCACCCCGAGCCTTGTCAACCGCGTCGACCGGCTTGTCCGCTGCGCCAAAACACCTATGCTCGAATGCGTCCCCGCGGCCCGTGCGGCCGCCATGCAGGAGCTGCGATGCAGACGACAACGGCCACGATGCGGACGCGACGCGGCGCCTCGCCCGGGCGCCGCCGTCCATGGCGATGTATAGCCGGCGCGCTGCTGGCCTCGCTGCTGGCGGCGAGCGCATCGGCGACGCCGCCGGCGATTCCCGGCATGACACGCGCGCAGCTCGATCCGCAGTACTGGATCGACCGGCTCGACGCGCCCGATGCGCGCCTGCTCGATCGCGCCGCGATCGCGACCCAAAACGCCGCGATGCGACGCGACGATCCCTCGTTCCACGCTGTGCTCGCGTTGCCCGACACGCTCGACCGCGCCACGGTCGCCGGCTGGATCGAGGCGGTGTCGACGCGTCCATCGCAGGCACGCTACACGCTCGATGGCCGCGTGCTGGATGCAGCGGCGCTCGAGCGCCTGATCGCCGACGTCGACCTGGCCGCCCTGCCCGCGGCGCCATCGCCCCGGTTCGGGCTGGTCGTGCGCCGCGCCGACCTGCGTGCCTTCCCGACCCGCACACGGGTGTTCAGCCGCCCCGACGACACCGACATCGACCGATTCCAGGAAGACGCCCTGTTTCCGGGCACGCCGGTCGCGGTGGTGCACGCGAGCCGCGACGGCGCCTGGTACTTCGTCGTCAGCGAGCGCTACGCGGCCTGGATCGATGCCGCGCACGTCGCGCTGGGCACGCGCGACGCGGTCGCCGACTACGCCGCGCGTGCAGCACGCGGGCCGATCGTGACCGGCGCGACCGCGCGCACCGTCTATACGCCGCAGGCGCCCGAGGTCTCCGATGTGCAGTTGGAAATGGGCGTGCGCGTGCCCGCCCTCGACTGGCCCGGCGATCGCGTGCTCAATGGCCAGATCCCGTGGTACGGCCGCGTCGTGGAGCTGCCGGCGCGCACCGCGACCGGCGGCCTTGCGTTCGCGCCGGCGATGCTGCCGCAGGCGGCCGACGTCGCCGACGACGCGCCCGCACACACCCGCGCCCAACTGATCCGGCAGGCGTTCAAGTTCCTCGGCGAGCGCTACGGATGGGGGCATTCGTACAACGCGCGCGACTGCAGCGGCTTCGTCTCGGAGATCTACCGCAGTTTCGGGATCCTGTTGCCGCGCAACACCAGCGCGCAGGCCACCAGCCCGGCGCTGGACCGTCTCGCGTTCGCGCCGACGATGTCGCGCGAGGCGCGCCTGCGCTTACTGCGCCAGGCCGATGTCGGCGACCTGGTGTTCATTCCGGGCCACGTGATGATGGTGATCGGCCATGTCGACGGCGATCCCTATGTGATCCACGACACCGCCGGCACCTCGCTGCGCGGCGCCGACGGCGCGCTCGCGCGGCTGGCGCTCAATGGCGTCGTGGTGACCCCGCTGCTGCCGTTGCTGGGCAGCGACGGCGAGGCGACGATCGACCGCATCACCAGCATCCAGCGCGTGCGCTGAACGCCCTGCCCGGACCTGTCGCCATGAAGATCACCGACATTCGCCTGAGCATGCTGCGCGTGCCGCTCCGAACGCCGTTCAAGACCGCGCTGCGCACGGTCGAGCGGGTCGAGGACATCGTCGTCACGATCCACACCGATACCGGTCTCGTCGGCCACGGCGAGGCCGCCGCGACCGCGGTGATCACCGGCGACACGCACGGCGCGATCGTCGCGGCGATCGCCCAGGTCATCGCACCGCGCCTGGTCGGCCGGGAGGTCGGGGATCTCAACCGCCTCGTGCGCCTGGTACAGACCGCGCTGCTGCGCAACACCAGCGCCAAGGCCGCGGTCGAGATCGCGCTCTACGACCTGTTCGCGCAGCTGCACGGCGCGCCGCTGTACCGCATCCTCGGCGGTGGCGGCGAGCCGGTGCTCGCGACCGACCTCACGATCAGTGTCGGCGATGTCGACACGATGGTCGCCGACGCGCAGGCCGCGCTCGCACGCGGCTTTCGCTCGCTGAAGGTCAAGGTCGGCCAGGACACCGCGCTGGACCTGGACCGCGTCCGCGCGGTCCATGCTGCGGTCGACGGCCGCGCCACGCTGCGGCTCGATGCCAACCAGGGCTGGACGCCCAAGCAGGCCGTGCAGACGATGCGCCGGCTCGAGGCGGCCGGTATCCATCCCGAACTGCTCGAGCAACCGGTCCCGGCGCACGACCTACACGGCCTGAAGTTCGTCACCGATCGGGTCGCCGTGCCGGTCATGGCCGACGAAAGCGTGTTCGGCCCGCTCGAGCTGATCGACTTGATCCGCATGCGCGCGGCCGACATCGTCAACATCAAGCTGATGAAGACCGGTGGCCTGTCGAACGCGATCCGGCTGGCCGACATCGCCGCCCTGCACGGCATCGACTGCATGATCGGCTGCATGCTCGAGAGCAGCATCAGTGTCGCCGCGGCCGTGCACCTGGCGGTTGCCAAGGCCGACGCGATCACCAAGGTCGATCTCGATGGTCCGTCGCTGTGCGCGTACGACCCGGTCGAGGGTGGCGTCCATTTCGACGGGCCGACCATCCGCATCAGCGAGGCACCGGGCCTTGGCATCGTGTCGATCCGCGATCTCGCCCCGCTTCCCGCCTGACGCTCGTTCGCCCACGGGCGACAATGGGGCGTCTGTCGTTGTCTGGAGTTGTCCGATGGTGCTTCCTGTCGATCCGGCGCCGCTTGCGCGCGACGCTACCGCCGCCGATCGCGCACATGTGCTGGCGATGATGCGTGCGTTCTATGCGGAGGACCGCTTGGTGTTTGACCCGGTCCGCGTCGGTGCCGGGCTCGATGCGCTGCTGGCCGACCCCGCGCACGGCGTGGTGTTGCTGCTCGGCGATGCCGGCGAGGACGGCTATCTGGTGCTGACCCGGGGCTTCAGCCTCGAACAGGGCGGCGCGTTCGCGCTGCTCGACGAGCTCTATGTCGCGCCGCAGGCGCGCGGCCGCGGCCTGGGGGCGCAGGCGCTGACCCTGGCAGCCGAACGCAGCCGCGCCTGGGGCGTGGCGATGCTGCGGCTGGAGGTGCATCACCACAACCCGCGCGCCAAGGCGCTGTATCTGCGCGCAGGCTTCGTCGACGGCCATCGGGACATGCTGACGCTGTCACTGGACGCCCCTGCGGCGCGATGACCGACCTGCATCGCAGGCGGCCGCCGGCATGGCATGCTCGCCGGGTCCGCCGCTGCCGACCCGACCGATGACGCCCAGCCCGTCCGCGCCCGCTCGCTTCCGCCTGTCGATGCCCGCGCGCGTGCTGCTCGCGCTGCTGGCCGGCGCCGTCATCGGCCTGTCGCTGGCCGCCTGGGACCCGGCGGTGGCGGTGCGCACCGCCGACATCGTCCAGCCGATCGGCACGCTGTGGCTGCACGCACTGCAGATGACCGTGGTCCCGCTGGTCGCAGCGCTCGTGGTCGTCGGCGTGAACGCCGCGTCCGATGCCGCGGCCTCCGGACGCACCGCGCGCCTGGCGATGACCACCTTCGTGGTGATGCTGGCGCTGTCAGCGACGTTCGCCGCACTCGCCGCGCCCGCGCTGCTGTCGCTGGTGCCGCGCGACGAGACCCAGACCGCGCTGTTTCGCGCCGCGATCGGCGCGCCGGACGTACTGCCGCAGGCGCCAGCGTTCGGACTGTGGATCACCAGCCTGATCCCCAGCAATGCGATCGCCGCGGCGGCCGCCAGCGCAATGCTGCCGCTGGTGGTGTTCTCGATGTTCTTCGGCTTCGCGCTGACCCGCCTGGAGGCCGCGCGTCGCGAACGCATGCTCGAGCTGGTGCGCACGATCGCCGATGCCATGATCGTGGTCGTGCGCTGGGTGCTGGTCGCCGCGCCCTTGGGCGTGTTCGCGCTGGTGCTGTCGGTGTGCGCGCATGTCGGGCTGGGCGTGTTCACCGCGCTGGGCACCTACATCGCGCTGCAATGCGTGCTGTATGTGGCGATCACGCTGTTGATGTACCTCATCGCCGTCGTCGTCGCCGACGAGCGTCCGGCGCGCTTTGCCGCAGCGCTGCTGCCGGTGCAGGCGATCGCGGCGAGCACCCAGTCGTCGCTGGCCGCGTTGCCGGTGATGGTCGACAGCGCGCGCAGCCGCCTGGGCTATCCGCTCGCGGTAACCTCGCTGGTGCTGCCGATGGCGGTGTCGCTGTTCCGCATCGCCAGCCCGGTCCAGTATCTGAGCGTGGTCAGCTTCATCGCCTGGATCTACGGGATCGAGCTGGGCGCCGGCCAGTTGGCGATCGCGGTCGCACTGGCCATCGTGATCAGCATGGGCTCGGTCGGCCTGCCCGGGCAGGTCAGCTTCATGACCAACAACCTGCCGGTCACCCAGGCTGTCGGCCTGCCGGTCGAACCACTGGGCGTGCTGCTGGCGGTCGACACCCTGCCCGATGCGTTTGCGACCGTCACCAACACCACCGCCGACGTTACCGCGACCGGCGTGGTCGCACGACGCAGCGGCGTGCCTCCCTCCGCCTCCGATCCCGAAGCTCCCCCGACATGACCGATTCCTTCGTCCTCTATCACAACCCCCGCTGCTCGAAATCGCGTGCCGCGCTCGAGCTGTTGCAGGCGCGCGGCATCGCGCCGCAGGTGGTGCTCTATCTGGAGACCCCGCCCGATGCCGCGGCGCTGCGCGACCTGCTCCAGCGCCTGGACCTCGCACCCCGGGCGCTGCTGCGCACCGGTGAGGCGGTCTATAGCGAGCTGGGCCTGGCCGACCCGGTGCTCGATGACGAAGCGATCATCGCGGCGATGGCGGCGCATCCGCGCCTGATCGAACGCCCGATCCTGCTGCACGGCACGCGCGCGGTCGTCGGTCGCCCCACCGAGCGCCTGCTCGACCTGCTGCCCTGACGCCGCAGCGCCGGGCGAGGCGACACCGCGTCAGTCCAGCCCTTTGGCGATATGCGTGCGGTTGCGCCCTGCGCGCTTGGCAAGGTACAGCGCGGTATCGGCCCGCCCGAACCAATCCTGCCAGTCCTGCTCGGCGGCGAGCATGGCGCCACCGATCGACACCGTGATGGGGCCGGCGGGACTGCGCAGGCGCCGCTCGACCTCGACCCGCACGCGCTCGGCCGCGGCCGTCAACCCCGCATCGTCGTCTGCGGGCAGCACGAGGACGAACTCCTCGCCGCCGAATCGGTAGACGGCATCGCCCTCGCGCAGCGTGTCGCGCAGGATCGTGCCCAGTTCGACCAGCACCGCATCGCCGACCGCATGGCCGAAGGTGTCGTTGACCGCCTTGAAGCGGTCGAGGTCCAGGACCAGCAGGCCGATCCCGGGCTGCCGGCGATCGTCCACGAGGCTGCGCAGATGCGCTTCCATCGCGCCGCGGTTGGGCAGCCGGGTCAACGGGTCGAGCATGGCCCGACGCTCCAGCGAGTCGCTGTAGTCGCGCAGGCGGCGCGAGAACGCGAACGAGAACGCATACACCAGCGACCAGGTGATGACGGTCGCCCACCGTCCCAGACTGGCATCGGGCACGATCAGCAGCGTCGTCGCGCCCACGATCAGCAGCGCCCCGCACCACGCGGCGATCTCGGTCCGCGCAATGTAGAAGTTGGTCATCAGCACCACGTACACCCAGCCGCTGGCGGCATCGCCGATCAGCACGCAGGCGGTGAGGCAGAAGCCGGAGTTCAGAATCGCCATCAACCCGCCGGCCGCATTGGTCCGGCCCGTGCGCCAGGCGCGCCCGACGATCAAGGCGATCACCACGATCACCAGTGCGTCGAACGCAGCCAGCGTCCATTCCCCACGCAGGCAGCGCCAGAGCATGAAGCCCGACAGCGTCAACAGCGTCGTCAGCCCGAGCAGGGAGACGATCGCGAGTTGGAAATCGTCGCGGACTCTGGAGACGGCCATACGTTGCATCGCATCCGCGGTCGCGATGCGCCTCGATCCCCAGTGAGCGTCGACAGGGAATCTAGAGCCCGCCGGGTGAAGGGGGAATGACACGATGCGCGGGCACGCCGCGGGTCCACGCGGCCGCCGCCCGCAGGGCTTGCGATGGTGCCCGGAGCCGGAATCGAACCGGCACGGCCTTGCGGCCAACGGATTTTAAGTCCGGTGCGTCTACCAGTTTCGCCATCCGGGCATGCGGCGCCAAGCGTGCCTGAGCGCCCGGGGAATTGAAACCCGAACCCCGGCAGGCCGGCGACGTCACGTGTCGCACAGACGAAAAACCCCGCTTGCGCGGGGTTGTTCATCGAACTGGAGCGGGAAACGAGACTCGAACTCGCGACCCCGACCTTGGCAAGGTCGTGCTCTACCAACTGAGCTATTCCCGCATGACTTCAATTGTACCCTGCCTGCGACCTGTGTGGTGCGCCGGCTGGAGGCCTGGGTCGGAATCGAACCGGCGTACACGGATTTGCAATCCGCTGCATAACCACTCTGCCACCAGGCCGGTGACCCGTCGCCGGGATCCGGAGGATCCTGCCGACAAAACGAAACCCCGCGTACCACCCGGGGTTTCGCGTTTGAAACTGGAGCGGGAAACGAGACTCGAACTCGCGACCCCGACCTTGGCAAGGTCGTGCTCTACCAACTGAGCTATTCCCGCTTGGGAGGCGAAATTCTACCGTTCGCCGGCAGGGTGTCAATACTTGTTGCGTTCGGCGGCGCGCATGATCGGCCAGGCCGCGCGCAGATACGCCAGCCCCGACCACAGCGTGAGCAGCGCGGCGAGCGCCAGCAGCCAGTCGCCGACGACGAAGATCTCGCGCCCCAGCCACGGCGGCGGCGGTACCGGCCGCTCGGGCGTGACCGAGTACAGCAGGCACAGCAGCGCGACCATCTGCGCGATCGTCTTGATCTTGCCGATCGCCGCGACCTTGACCGTCGCCCGCTGCCCCAATTCGGCCATCCACTCGCGCAGCGCCGACACGGCGATCTCGCGCCCGACGATCACCGCCGCCCAGATCGCCATCCACGGCGACGGGTGCCCCTGCACGATCAGAAACAGCGCCACGGCGACCATCAACTTGTCGGCGACCGGGTCGAGAAACGCGCCGAACGCCGAGGACAGGCCATAGCGACGCGCGATCCAGCCGTCGAGCCAGTCGGTGACCGCCGCCAGCCCGAACACGAACGCGGCGGCGAAGTTGGTCCATTTGAACGGCAGGTAGAACACCAGCACCAGCACCGGGATCATCAGGATCCGCAGCAGCGTGAGCCAGGTGGGAATCGTCAATTTCATCGCAAACTCGTGGCAATCAGTCCTGGCCGGCACCCGATGCGCCGGCATCGAGCCCGTGTAGGGTCGCATAGATGCGCTGCGCGAGCGCTGCATTGACGCCCTCGACCTGCGCGATCTGCTCGGCACCGGCCGCCTTGAGGCCGCCGAGTCCACCGAAATGCTTGAGCAGGTTCGCACGGCGCCGCGGGCCGATGCCCGGGATGTCTTCCAGCCGGCTGGTGTTGCGCGCCTTCTGGCGTCGGCCGCGATGGCCGGTGATCGCGAAGCGGTGGGCCTCGTCGCGCACCTGCTGCACCAGTTGCAAGCCGGGCGAGGCGGCGCCGGGCTTGAGTTCGCGGGCCGGCTGCCCGTCGGTGGCGGGCAACAGCAAGGTCTCGTCGCCCGGCTTGCGCGCCTCGCCCTTGGCCACGCCGACCAGACAGATGCCGGTGATGCCGTAGCCGTCGAGCACCGCGCGCGCCTGGGCGACCTGGCCGGCGCCGCCGTCGATCAGCAGCACGTCGGGCATCACGCCGCCCTCCTCGGCCACCTTGCGGAAGCGCCGGGTGAGCGCCTGGTGCATCGCCGCGTAGTCATCGCCCGGTTCGATGCCGGCGATGTTGTAGCGCCGGTACTGGCTGCGCACCGGCCCTTGCGCATCGAACACCACGCACGAGGCCACGGTGGCCTCGCCCATCGTATGGCTGATGTCGAAGCACTCGATGCGCTGCGCCGGTTCGGCCAGGCCCAGCATCTGACGCAGCGAGTCGGCGCGCGCCTGCTGTGCGGCCTGGCTGCCGAGCTCGCTGGCCAGCGCGATCTCGGCATTGCGCCGCGCCAGGTCGACGTAGCGCGCCCGGTCGCCGCGCACGTTGCACTTGAGCTGCACCCGGCGTCCGGCCGCCTCGCTGAACGCCTGCTCGAGCAAGGCGACATCCTCGATCGCGCGATCGAGCACGATCTCGCGCGGCGGCACCTGCTCGGCATAGTGCTGGGACACGAACGCGGCGAGCACCTCGGCCGGGTCCTCGCTGCCGTTGGTGCGCGGGTGGAACGCCCGCGTGCCCAGGTTGCGGCCATCGCGGAACGACAACAGCAGCACGCAGGCATGGGTGCCGCGCATCGCGCAGGCGAGCACGTCGAGCTCGGCGACCTTGCCGTCGACGTACTGCCGCGCCTGCATGCCGCGCATGTTGCCCAGCAGGTCGCGCAAGCGCGCGGCCTCTTCGAAATCCAGGCGTTCGGCCGCCGCTTCCATGTCGCGCGTGACCTCGTCGGTCAGCGCATCGCTGCGACCTTCGAGGAACATCGACGCGCGCCGCACCGCGTCGGCGTACTCGCGCTCTGACACCAGCCCGACGCACGGCGCGGTGCAGCGGCCGATCTGGTGCTGCAGGCAGGGCCGCGAGCGGTTGCGGAACACGCTGTCCTCGCAGTTGCGCAGCTTGAACAGCTTCTGCATCAGGTTCAGCGTTTCGCGCACCGCGGTCACGCCCGGGTACGGCCCGAAGTAGCGTCCGGGCACATTGCGCGGGCCGCGATGGACGGCGATCCGCGGCCAGGTGTCGCGGGTGACCAGCACGTAGGGATAGCTCTTGTCGTCGCGCAGCGAGACGTTGTAACGCGGCTTGAGCGACTTGATCAGCTGGTTTTCCAGCAGCAGCGCCTCGGCCTCGGTGCGGGTGACGGTGACTTCCATGCGCGCGATCTGCGCGATCATCGCCATCGTCCGCGTCGCCTTGGGCGTGGCGTTGAAGTAGCTCGCCACGCGTTTGCGCAGGTCCGCGGCCTTGCCGACGTACAGCACCGCATCGTCGGCCGCGATCATGCGATAGACGCCCGGCGCAGTGCTCAGGCCTGCAACGAAGGCCTTGCCGTCGAATGTCGGCCGCGCGCCGCGCGCTTTCGTCGTGCCGGTCATTCGCCCACCGGGACGCGGCGCAGCGCGCCGGTGGTCGGCTCCAGCCGCAGCACGGCATGGGCATCGGTATCGGCGATCCACAGCCGCCCGTTCGCGACGGCCAAGGCCGCGGGTCCATGCAGGCGCTGGGGCAACGCGAGCGTCGACAGCGCGCCGCCGCCCAGACGCAGCTGGCGCAAGGTGTCGTTGCCGCTGTCGGCGATCCACAGCACCGGCGCCTCGGGATCGAGTGCCAACGCCTGGGGCGCCTGCAACTGCGCATCGTCGCGCGCGCCGTCGACGGCCCCGAATTGCCACGGTCCGCCGCCGACCAGCGTGGCGACCTGCCCGGTCGGCAGGTGCACACTGCGGATCGCCGAGCCCGCGGCATCGCAGACGTAGAGCGTGTGCTGCACGCACGCCAGTGCCACCGGCTCGGCGAATGCGGCCTGCGCGCCCACACCGTCGCGCGTGCCGAGCGCGCCACTGCCGCACAGCGGCGCAATCCGGGCCTGGCCCAGGTCGAGCTGCCAGATGCGGTTGTCGCCGGCGGTCGCGACGTACAACCGGTCGCCCGACAACACGACGGCACGCGGCTGGTCGAGCGCGACCGCGCGCGGGTCGGCCAGCGATCCGGGCACGGTGACGCCGGGTCGGCCGGCACCGCAGACGGTGGACACGTCGCCGCTGCGCAGGTCGATCCGGCGCACGGCATGGTTGCCGGTGTCGGCGACATAGAGCGCACCGCGCGCCAGACACAGCCCTTGCGGCCGGGTCACCGCGGCCAGTTCCATCGGGCCGTCGATGAAGCCGGCGCGTCCGCTGCCGAACTGGCGCAGGATGCGCCCGCGGGCATCGCATTCGAGCACGCGGTGATGGCCGCAGTCGGCGATATAGAGCAGATCGCCCGACACCGCCAGCCCTGCCGGGAACCGCAGCGGTAGCGCCGACTCGCTGTCCCGGCGCAAGCGGATCGGATCGCCGGCAAGCGGTTGCGGGGTCAGGCCCTCGACCAACGTGCCGATCCGCGCATCGAGGTCGCGGATGCCGTTTTCGCCGACGATGCGCTCGCGCACTCGCCCCTCGCCGTCGATCAACAGGACCGTCGGCCAGGCATCGAGCCCGAAGTGCTGCCAGGCCGTCCAGTCGCCGTCATGCGCGACCGGGAAGTCGTACTGCTGCAGGTCGACGCGGTGCGCACTGCGCCTGGCGTCGCGTTCGGCATCGAAACGCGGGACGTGGACGACGACCACCTGCAGGCGCTCGCGATGGCGCGCGCGCAGGTGGCCGAGATCGGCGAGCCGTTGCTGGCACCAGGCCGAGCTCAGATTGACGAACGCCAGCGCGCAGACCCGCCCGCGCAGCTGCGCCATGCGCAGCGGGTCGCGCAGGTTCAGCCAGGCCAGGCCGGCCGGGAATTCGGGCGCTGCGACAGCGTCGTTCATGACGCAATTATGCGGGATCCCGCCGCGGCACCCTGTCGAGAGCACTGCGGTCAGCGCAGGCCGCCGAACGCGTTCAGGCAGGCGCGCCGGAGCCGGTGCCACGCCCGGCATCGGCACCCGACAACCGCGCCTGGGCCCGCGCCAGATCCTCGGGGGTGTCGACGCCCGGCGGGAACGGTGCAGGGGTCGGGCCGACCGCGACCCGAAGCCCGGCTTCGATCACGCGCAACTGCTCGAGCATTTCGATCTGTTCCAGGCGCCCGGGCGCCATCGCGGCGAACCGGCGCAGGAAACCGGCGCGATAACCGTAGATTCCGATATGCCGCCACCACTCGCCGGCCGGCATCGTCGCGCGGTCGCGGGCGAACGCATCGCGCGGCCACGGCACCGGCGCGCGGCTGAAGTAGAGCGCATTGCCGCCCGCGCCGAATACGACCTTGACCGCGTTCGGGTCGAGCAGCGTCTGGACATCGTCGATCGGGGCGGCCAGCGTGGCCAGCGCGACCTGCGGCTGCGCCGCGAGTGCTGCGACCGCACGGATGCCGGCGGCTGGCGCGAACGGCTCATCGCCCTGCAGGTTCACGACCACCCGCTCGTCTGCCCAGCCTGCAAGCGCCGCGCATTCGGCCAGCCGATCGGTGCCGGAGAGATGCGCGGACGAGGTCATCGCCACGTGGACGGGTGTACCGGCCAGCGCATCGCGGACCCGGACATCGTCGGTGGCCACCCACACTTCGGCAGCGCCGGCCTCGAGTGCACGCTGGGCCACGTGCAGCACCAGCGGGGCATCGCCCAGCGGCTGCAGCGGCTTGCCGGGCAGACGGGTCGAGGCATAGCGGGCCGGAATGGCGACGATGAAATCAGCGGGGACGTCCATGGCGCGATTCTCGCATGGCGGCCGATGTACGACGCGGTGGTTCTAGGGGTGCGCGCGACCTCGTCGCCGAGCGCGTCGCGCGGTGCGCGGTGCGCGGTGCGCGGTGCGCGGTGCGCGTCACAGGCTGCGCGCCTGTCGGTTGCCGCCCCGGATGGGAGCGGCACAGGTGCGCCGGTATGGGCCGCGATGACGCACGACAGGACCGCCGTACTGGCTCAGGAGCGGATTCCCGCTGCCTGCGCGTCCGGTTCCTGCTCGTCGGCTGCGGCGGCGTCAGCAGGTGCGCCACGCATCTGCGCCCACAGCGCGCGCGCGGACGAACGGCGGCGGCCTTCCGCGGCACGGACGCGGGCATGCCGCACCGCGCGGCGCATCGTCGCCAGTCGCCGACGCCAGCGGACAAGCCCGCCTACAGCCAGCGCGACGGCCAGCATCACCGAGACCGCCAACGCCCACGGCGCAAGCCCAGCCATCGCCCCGATGATCGAACCCTGCGTGCGGGCGAGCGCGAATGCAAACACTGCACCGGCAATCAGGACATACGACGGCAGGATGAGGATCCGCCAGACGGCACGTGCGGGCATCATCGCCGTGGCGCCTGTCGGGACAAGGATGACGCGGGCCGAACCAGACCGCGTCCGCCCCCCTCGACACAAGCAGCGAGACCGGACTTGCGCACCGGCGGTGCCAGCACCAACGCCGGACACGGATACTGATCGCCCGACCGCCAATGCGTGGCGGCCTGCGGCCGCACCTGTTCCCAGCTCGCGCCGCGCGTGGCCGACTCCCAGACCTGACGCATCATCGGCTCGACTTCATGCCAATCCGCATCCGGATGTCCGGCCCGGGTCGCGCGCGCCAGTTCGGCGAGGATGACCTGATGCTGGGCTTGGGGGACGGCGCGGTGCATTGGGGGTCGAAACGTTCTGGGAATGTGGCGTCAGCCTAGGCAAGGCGACGCCAATCCGCCGTGAAGTCATCGCCGGGTCGGCGAACCGTTCAGATCCGGGGTGGCCGGCCGGTCGCGCCCTCTCCTACCATGGCTATCCGCATCGGGATCGGCATCGGCCGGGCCGCACGAAGGAGTCGGATGATTCGTTACCTGACATATGGCGTCTCGGTCCTGATGACGATCGTCGCACTGGTCTGCGCATGGACCTTGCGTTCGGGCGGTTGGGCGGTCGCGGCGGCGGTGTTCCTCGCGCTGGCGTGCCTGGGCACGCTGGACCTGCTGCAGCGCCGGGCGACGTTACGCCGGCTCTATCCGCTGACCGCGCATTTCCGCTACGGCCTGGAGTCCTTCCGACCCGAGATCCGCCAGTACTTCATCGAGGACGACCAGGACGAAGTGCCGTTCTCGCGCCAGCAGCGCGCGTTGGTCTACCAGCGCGCCAAGAACGTCAGCGACGTGGTGCCATTCGGCAGCGAACTGCCGATGTACGGCACACAGTACGAATGGATCAACCATTCGCTGGTGCCCGCACATGCCCCATCGCACGATTTCCGCATCCCGGTCGGCGAGGAAAGCGCGCAGCCCTACGCCGCCAGCGTGTTCAACATCTCGGCGATGAGCTTCGGTTCGCTGTCGGCCAATGCGATCCGGGCGTTGAACCTCGGGGCGCAGCGCGGCGGCTTTTATCACGACACCGGCGAAGGCGCGATCTCGCCTTACCACCGCGAGCACGGCGGCGATCTGGTCTGGGAGATCGGCTCGGGCTACTTCGGCTGCCGCGACGAGCAGGGCCGCTTCAACGAGGCGCGCTTCGCCCGGCACGCCGCCGAGGCGCAGGTCAAGATGATCGAGATCAAGCTCTCGCAAGGCGCCAAGCCGGGACACGGCGGGCTGCTGCCCGGCGCCAAGGTCACGCCCGAGATCGCCCAGACCCGCGGTATCCCGGTCGGGATCGATTGCGAATCGCCGGCGGCGCATTCGACGTTTTCCACCCCGCGCGGACTGCTGGACTTCGTCGCGCGGCTGCGGACGCTGTCGGACGGCAAGCCAGTGGGCTTCAAGCTGGCGATCGGCCATCCCTGGGAATGGTTCGGCATCGCCAAGGCGATGCTCGAAAGCGGCATCCTGCCCGACTTCATCGTCGTCGACGGTGCCGAAGGCGGCACCGGCGCCGCGCCGTCGGAGTTCATCAACCACGTCGGCCTGCCGCTGCAGGAGGCCCTGATGCTGGTGCACAACACCCTGGTGGGCATCGGGCTGCGCGAACGCATCCGGGTCGCCGCGGCGGGCAAGATCACCAGCGGCTTCGACATCGCCCGGCAACTGGCGATGGGCGCGGACTGGTGCAATGCCGGCCGCGGCTTCATGTTCGCGCTCGGCTGCATCCAGTCGCGCAGTTGCCACAACGACCGCTGCCCGACCGGCGTGGCGACCCAGGACCCGCGTCGCTGGCGCCTGCTCGACGTGCCCGACAAGGCCGAACGCGTGTTCCATTTCCACCAGAACACCTTGCGCGGGCTGCGCGACATGCTCGGCGCGGCCGGGCTCGAGCACCCGATGCAGATCGGGCCGGAGCACATCCTGCGCCGGGTCACGCCGACCGAGGTCCGCTCGCTGGCCGCGCTCTACCGGTTCCTGGAGCCCGGCGAATTGCTGACCGGCGTGCCCGAGCACGCGGTGTTCCGGACGTTCTGGCCGGTGGCGCGCGCCGACAGCTTCGCGCCGCCCGAGCGCGCGCGCGCGATGGCCGCGGTCAAGCGCGCCTCCTGACCGGCGCTGCGGCCCGCGCCGCGTTCAAGCCTTGCCGGCCGGGCTGCGGACCGCCTCGAGACGGTCGAGCAATGCGATCCAAAACGCTTCGGGCAGCCGCGCGGCGACCGGCACGCTGTAATGCCGCTCGCCGGCGAACCGCATGCACTTGACCGCGTCCTTCTCGGTCATCAGCACCGGCAGGTCGCTGCCGAAGCGCAGGTCCTCGGGCGTGTAGCGATGGTGATCGGCGAACGCATGCGGCACTACGGCGATGCGCTGGCGGCGCAGCGTGTCGAAGAAGCGTTCGGGATCGCCGATGCCGGCGACCGCATGCACGCGCTGCCCGGCGAAGGCCGACAACGGCCGCGCCCGCCCGCCGGCCAGTGGCAGCGCGTGCGCGGTCTCCAGCCGCATCGGCCACTCGCCGAAACCAGGCTCGAGGCTGTCGTCCATGCCGGTGTTGAGCACGCGAAAATCGCAGCGTGCGCCGCGCTCGGCCGGCTCGCGCAGCGGTCCGGCCGGGATCAGGGCGCCGTTGCCGTAACGGCGGCGGCCATCGATCACCTCGATCTCGACGTCGCGCTGCAGGCGGTAATGCTGCAGGCCGTCGTCGCAGACCACGATGTCGCAGCCCGCTTTGATCAGCGCTTTGGCGGCCGCGACCCGGTCGGCGTCGACGCGGACCTTCGCCCCGGTGCGGGCAGCGATCAGCACCGGCTCATCGCCCGACCAGCGCGGGTCGCTGACCGGCTCGACCCAGCGCGGTGTCCCCGCCTCGTCGCGGCCGTAGCCGCGGCTGGCGACGCCGGGCGTCCAGCCCGCGGCCTGCAGCCGCTCGACGATCGCGATCGTCAACGGCGTCTTGCCGCTGCCACCGGCGATCAGGTTGCCGATCACCAGCACCGGCCGCGCGACCTTGCGGGTGCGCAGCCACGCGCGTCGCCAAGCACTGGCGCGGGCGTACACGCGGGCGAGCAAGCGCGCGTGCAACGGTGGGCGGCTGCCGTCGAACCAGTAGTCCGGTGCCTTCACGCGCCCTGCTCCGCCGACGGCTCGGGCTCGCGGAACTGCATGCGATGCAGATGCGCGTACAGGCCGCCGCGCGCGAGCAGTTCGCGATGGGTGCCGTGCTCGACCAGCCGGCCATGATCGAGCACCAGCACCTGATCGGCATGCTCGATCGTCGCCAGCCGATGGGCGATGACCAGCGTGGTGCGGTCGGGCATCAGGTGCTCGAGCGCGTCCTGCACCAGGCGCTCGGATTCGGCGTCCAGCGCCGCGGTCGCCTCGTCGAGGATCAGGATCGGTGCGTCCTTGAGCATCGCGCGGGCGATCGCCAGGCGCTGCCGCTGGCCGCCCGACAGACGGCCGCCGCGACTGCCGATGCCGCTCTCGAGCCTGCCGGGCAGCTTGTCGACGAACTCCATCGCGTTTGCGCCGCGGATCGCCCCCTCGAGCGCGGCGATCGGCGCGCCCGCCATCTCGCCATAGGCGACATTGGCTGCGACGGTGTCGTCGAACAGCATCACCTGCTGGCCGACCAGCGCGATCTGCCGGCGCACGTCGGCCAGCCGGTAGTCCTCCAGCGGATGGCCGTCGAGCAGGATCTCGCCGGTCTCGTGTTCGTAGAAGCGCGGCAGCAGTTTGATCAGCGTCGACTTGCCGCTGCCCGAGCGGCCGACGATCGCGGTGACGGTGCCCGGACGCGCGACGAAGCTCACATCCTCCAGCGCCGGCTCGGCCTGCCCCGGATAGCGCGCGCCGACGTGGCGGAACTCGATCTCGCCGCGCGCGCGCGCCAGCGGCCGCACGCCCGGGTCGTGCTCGTCGGGCGCATCGAGGATCTCGAACAAACGCTCGGCCGACGCCACCCCGCGCTGGAGCATGTTCTGCACGTTGGTCAGCTGCTTGAGCGCGGGGATGATCGCCATCATTGCGATCATCAACGCGACGAAGCCGCCTGCGGTCAGCCGGCCCTGCGAGGCTTCATAGCCGGCGATCAAGAGCAGCAACGCCAGACCGATCGAGCCCATCAGCTGGACCACGCCCGAGGAGATCGCGCGCGTCGCCTCGACCTTGAGATTGAGCCGCATGTGCCGCTCGGCGACCTCCGCATAGCGCGCGTTCTCCGCGGCCTGGGCGCCGTAGATCTTCACTTCCTGCTGGTTGCTCAGCGACTGATCGGCGGTCTGCATCAGCATCGCGGCGCTGTCCTGGATGCTGTGGCTGACGCGGCGGTAGCGGCGCGCGACCTTGCCCATGATCCACGACAACGGGGGCGCGATCGCCAGGATGGTCAGCGTGACCTGCCAACTGGTCATCAGCATCACGATCAGCGAAGCGATGATCTGCAGCGACTGCTGCAGCATCACCTTGGCCGCGTCGATCGCGGCCTGCGAGACCTGGTCGCTGTCCGAGCCCAGTCGGACCAGCATCGACGGCACCGGCTCGGCATCGAAGCGCATGCCCGGCAGCCCGAGGTACTTGGCGAGCACGCGCACGCGCAGATCCCGCGCAATGCCGCGCCCGGACTTGGCCATGTTGTAGTCGGCCAGGTAGCCGGCCAGGCCACGGACCACGAACAGCGCGATGATCGCCGCCGGCAACCAGAGGTTCACGCCGGCATTGGCCGACACGAACGTCTCGTCGATGATCGGTTCCATCATCTTGGTGAAGGCGCCGCCGGCGGCGGCCTCGATCAGCATGCCGACCAGCGCGACCGACAGCAGGCCGCGATAGGCGCCGGCGAAAGTCAGCAGCCGGCGGTAGACCGGCCAGGCGCGATCGGCGCGTGTCGCGCCTTGGGGGGGAGAAGCCATGACGTCAACGTTCCTGTGAAGCGGGCTCGGCAACGCGTCCGGCCGTCTGCGGCGCGGTCGCGTTGGCGATGCGGGTGAAGCCCAACTGGCCGAGCGCATCGTAGGCGGTGACGACCGCCTGCCAGGGGGTGCGGGCGTCGGCGCGCAGCAGCACCACGCGCTCGCGGTCGTCGCCGGCGACCTCGACGATCGTGCGCTTGAGCGCGTCGACATCGGTGCGCAGCGCCTCGCGGTCCTGGACGAAGTAGCGGCCATCGGCATTGATCAGCAGCGTCAGCGTATCGCCCCGGGCGTCGTTGCGCTCGCCGGTGGCCTGCGGCAACTCGAGCTTGAGCACCGAGCGCGCGTCGAACGTGGTGGTGATCACGAAGAAGATGATCAGCACCAAGATCACGTCGATCAACGGCACGAGGTTGATCTCGGGCTCGTCGCGCGCGCGCCGGTCGCGGATGCGCATCGCTCAGCCCCGCCCCGGCGCGACGGAAGGCGGGCGGCGCGCCGTGCGCGGGTCGATCGCGTCCATCAGCAGGATCGCCTCGTGCTCCATCGCCACGATGTAGCCGTCGATCCGCGCGCGGAAATGCCGATGGAACATCAGCGCCGGCACCGCGACGATCATGCCCGTCGCCGCGCACACCAGCGCCTTGCCGATGCCGCCGGCGAGCTGGTCGACATCGCCGATGCCGTGGTCCATCACCCCCAGGAACATCTGGATCATGCCCACCACCGTGCCGAACAAGCCCAACAGCGGGCCGGCCGCGGCGATCGTGCCCAGCGCGTTGAGATGGCGCTCCATCGCGAAGGCGACATGGCGGCCGACGTCCTCGACGCGCTCGCGGATCTCATCGCGCGGCCGGTCACGGACGTCGAGCGCCGCCGCCAGCAATGCGCCCAGCGGCGCGGTCGCGCGCAGCGAGGCGATGTGCGTCGGGTCGAGCGCGCCGCGCGCAGCCCAGGCCCGGACTTCCTCGCCCAGCCCGGGCGGCAGCACCGCGCGGCGACGCAGGGCCCAGAAGCGCTCGACGATGATTGCCAGCGCGAACGCCGACAGCAGCAGCAGCGGCATCATCGGCCAGCCGCCGGCCTTCACCAGTTCGAGCACGCAAACCCCTTCGGCCACGGCGCCGGTCCACTCGGGCGACTAGGATAACGTAGCGCGACTCAGCCCCCGGCGCCGCGCTCGCTGCGGCGGGCCGCGTCCCAGAGCCGCGGCGTCCGGGTGCGCTCGCCGGCCACGCGGACCTCGCCCTGCCCCAGGCGCACCCGCAGCGCGCCGGCCTCGGCCGTGCCCGGCGTGGCAGCCCCCCCGTGCGTCCAGCGCGCGAGCGCCTGGGCATGTGGATGGCCGAACCGGTTGCCGTGGCCGGCCGACATCAGCGCATGCCCCGCCCCGGTCGCGGCCACGAACGCCGGATCCGACGACCCGCTGCTGCCGTGATGCGCGGCGACCACGACGTCCGCCGCCAGCGCTTCGGCGTCGCGGTGCACCAGCAGCCGCTCCACGAGCGTATCGATGTCCCCGGGCAGCAGCGCCGTGCCATAGGCGGTCTCCACGCGCAGCACGCAGCTGGACGGATTGCGGAACGGTGGGAAATACAGATCCGGATGCAGAAAGCGGAACACGACGCCATCGGCGCGCCAGGCCACGCCCATCAGACACGGCGAAGCCCCCGGTACCCGGTCCCATTGCGGCGCGAACACCACCGGCGCGGCGAAACGCCGCTGCACCGCATCCAGGCCCCCGGCGTGGTCGGCATCGCCATGGCTGACCACGATCGCGTCGAGCCGGCGCACCCCCAGGGCGTGCAGTGCCGGCACCACGACCCGTTCGCCGGCATCGTAGCCATCGGGCATCGCCGGCCCGGTGTCGTAGAGCACCGTGTGGCTGGCAGTGCGGATCAGCACCGCCAGCCCCTGGCCGACATCGAGCACCACCAGCTCGGCCTCGCCGACGCCGGGCAAGTCCCGGTCCGGCCACAGCAACGGCAGCCACAACAGCGCGGCGAGCCCCTTGCCCGGCACGCCGCGCGGCAGCAGCAGCCAGAACGCAGCCAGCAGCGCCAGGGGCAGCGCGAGCCGGTGCGGGGCCGGCAGCCACCACAGTGCGAACGGCGCGGCCGCGAGCCAGTCGAACAGCCGCCAACTCGGCGCGAACGCCCACGCCGCCAGCCGCCAGGCCCAGTCCCCGGCGCCGGCATGCAGCGCTTCCAGGCCGGTGCCCAGCACCGAAAGCGGCACCACGACCAGGCTCCACCAGGGAATCGCGACCAGGTTGGCCAACGGACCGGCCAGCGACGCCTGGCCGAACAGAGCCGCGGTCAGCGGCAACAGCCCGAGCGTCGCCACCCACTGCGAGGCCAGCAGCCCCCGCACCGCCGACAGGGCGCGCGCGTCGGGCAGACACCACACCAGCCAGGCAACGCCGGCGAAGCTGAGCCAGAAACCCGCCGACAGCACCGCCATCGGATCGACCAACACGACGGCGGTCGCGGCATAGGCCAGGGCATCGGCGATGCGCAGCCGACGGCGCACCAGCCGGGCGACGACGGCGACCGCGATCATCAACACCGTGCGCACGGTCGGCAGCTCCCAACCGGCCGCCGCGGCATAGAGGCTGGCAGCGGCCAGCGCGACCAGCGCCGCCGCCTGCGGCCGGGGCAGCAGGCGCCCCAGCGACGGCAGACACCACCACACCGCGGCCGCCAGCAATGCGAACGCACCGCCGACCATGCCGACGTGGAAGCCCGATATCGCGATCAGGTGGGTCAGGCCGGTGGCGCGCAGCGCTTCCCAGTCGAGTTCGCCAAGGCCGCGCGTATCGCCGACCGCCAGCGCCCGGACAAAGCGCGCGGCGTCCCCGTCGACCACCCGCTCGATCCGCTCGGCGGTGCGATGCCGCCAGCGGTCCATGCCGCCGGTCGCTTCGAGCCGCGTCATCGGCTCGCCGGTGCGCAGGTAGCCCGCGGCGGTCACGCGCCGCGCCATCGCGTGCTTCTCGCTGTCGATCCAGCCGGGATTGCGCAGGCCGCGTGGCGCGCGGATGCGCGCGGTGAAGCGCCAGCGGTCGCCGGGTTCGAGCGCCAGCCGGCGCGGGTCCGGGGCCGCGTCGCGGGCATCGAACCACGACAACCGCAGCAGCCGGCCGCGCAACGCCGCAGGCCCCGCATCGGCGTCGACCCGGAACTCGAACCAGGTCCGTTGCGCCTCGTGCACCGGCAGGCCGACCAGGCGCCCCGACACCACGACGTCGCTGCGCGCCATCGCGGCCGGCCACTGCAGCGAGAGCGCGTGCGTCGCCTGCAATCCGCACAGGGCAAGGCCAAGGACGCCCGCGCCTGCCACGCGCAGCGCCACACCCCCGAGGGCCCAGGCCACCGCCCCGAGCGCGAGCAGGCCCCACAGCACCCACATCGGCAGCAGCGCCGGCAACGCGAGACAGACGGTCGCGCCGAGCACCAGCGCCGCGGCGGTCGCGGTGCCGAACGTTGCTGCCGACGGACCCGTCGCGCCGACCTCGATTCGGCCCGTTCCACCGCCACTGCTGTCACTGTCGCCGGCGCCTCCATGCGGCCCGGCGACCGCAGCCTCGTCCTGTTCCATCGCGCGCGTCCTGCACTGTCCTGACGACAGCCTGCAGCGTGGCGCGGCCTCTCGCAGTCCGGCGACTGCGCACCCGGGGGTCGGGAATCGCCGCGTCCGAGCCCGTGCGCACAGGGGGCCGGCACTGACCGGTCCGGCCGGAGGGCGGCACCGGCTTCGCCGCGCCCCGCCCCGGCCCTGCGAGGCTACTGCCGGTAGTACGCCGTCCAGCGCCAGCAGCCCGCCTCGCGGGCGAACACCAGCGCGCCGACGCGTGCCTGATCGTCGACGCCAGGCGCGATCCGCCAGTTCGGTGTTGCGCTGTCGGGCGAGGCCGCGTAATCGGCGAGCGGACGCGAGGCCCTCGGCAGGCCGGCATCGTCGTCGAGCCAGGCCGGGCACGCCGCCAGCAGCGCGGCGCGGTCGAGGGTCTGCACCGGATCGTCGTCCAACAGGCCCGGCGCGCGCAGCGGGAGCCGGGCGTGATCGACCAGGGCGGCACAGTCGCGCCGGGCCAGCGCGTCTCGGAATGCCGGCCACGCGGTGTCGAACGGGCCCTCCAGGCAAGCCGCTGTGTCTTCACCGGCGGGCAGGCAGACGTCCGAGGGGGCGCTGTCGGCCACCTGGATCAGCACCTCGGTGTAGTGATGCCCGGTCTCGGCGGGGAACAACGTGCCGCGCACACGTCGGCAGCCGGGCCGGAGTCCGGCAGCGCCGCTGCCGGCGAGTTGCAACGCGTCCACTCGCCGCATCGTGGCGCCGTCCTCGACCTCGATCGGCGCGTCCAACTGCAGCACCGGCACCCGCACCACCGGATCGTCCGGCGATTCACCGAAGTCCGGCGGGCCCCGCTCCTCGCGCATCGCCACCCGGCCGGTGACGACCGACACTTCGGGCTCGAGGCGATAGCGCACAGGCGCTGCGGGCGCTGGTGCTGACGCGACAGCCGCTGCGGCCTCGGCTCCTGGCGGCACAGGTGGCGCCTGGGCCGGCGCTGCCGGTTGCGGCCCGCAGGCCACGAGCCCGGCCAGGGCCAGCATCCAGGCGAATCTGCAGTTGCGAACGGCCATGCGGCAGGGTCCGAACCGGGCGATGGCCCAGCCTAGAGGCCGGCGCGCCGGCGCGCCAGATCCCCACAGCTGTGCGCCGCACGCACCGGCCGGACTGCGGCCGGCAACGCGTGCCGCGCCGTCATGGCGTGCGGGTCACGTGGCCTTCCTGCCAGCCCTCGACCACCTGGATCGCGCCGACCACGCGCGCCAGTTCGGCGGCCGACAGGCTGGCGATGCTGCGGCCACTGTCGAGCCCGGTCAGGCGTTCGATGGTGCGCTGGTAGGCGTTGGTGTCGTTCTCCACCGGCGGTGCGTAGCGATGGATCGCGTTGTTGATGCTCAGATCGCGATAGCTCGCCCCCTGCAGCAGCGCGCCGATGGCGCGTTCGCCGGTGGCACGATCGGGGAAAACCGCAAATCCGCCCGGCCCTGTGCCCAGGGCGCCATGGGCATTAGCGAAATCGCCGGCGCGGATGTTGCCTGGATTGTGGTTGCGCCAGGCCAGCGTGCCGCCGCTGCGGGTCTCGACCGAACCGTCGGCGTGCGTGATGACGGTATCGCGCCCTTGCGCGCGGGCGCGCGCGCCGCCCTCGCCCGTCGCCGCCGTGGCATCCGGGCCGGACGCGGTGGACGTGGACGGCGTGGACGCCCCTCCGCTGGGCACCCGGACGAACTGCCCGGGATGGATGAGGTCCGGGTTCGCCGCCAGGTGCGGATTGGCCTGCAGCAGCGCCGGCAGGCCGACGCCATGCCGGCCGGCGATCCCCGACAGGGTGTCGCCGGCGACCACCGTGACCTGCCCACCGCGCGGGGCCGGCGATGGATCGGGCGCGGAACCCGGCGTGTCCGGCGTCGACGGCGGCGCGACCGGCGCACCGCTGGGGCGGCGGATCGCGATCGCGTTGCCCAGGTCGTACGGGGCCACGTTGACCGCATTGCTCTGATTGCCGCCGAGCAGGTGCACGGTGTCGCCCTCGACCCGGTCGACGAAGCCGACATGGTTCGGGAACACGACCACGTCGCCGCGCTGGATCTCGGCGCGCGGCACCGCGTCGCCCCAGTTCGCCCACTCGCGTGCGCGGTAGGCCTCGTTGGCGATCGGATGGCCCGCCGCCTTCATCACGAAGGCGACGAACGAGCCGCACCAGGCGTTGTCGCGGCCGCTGTCGTCCTTGCCCCAGAAGCCGGACGCGGCGTGGTATTCCATGATCCGCGGGTTCGCGCGCGTCCCCGAGACCTCGGCCTGTCCGAGCTCGCGCTCGGCGATGGTCATCCAGTCAGCGCCGCCGTCGTTGGCCGCCGGCAACTGCGCGCGGATGCTCGGGTGCACGCTCGACAACGGCTCGGAGCTGGCATGCGCCGCCGGTGCCGCAGTCCCGGCGACCGGTTCGGGAATCGACAGTGTCTGGCCGCCGGCGATCCGATCCGGATCGCGGACCTGGGGATTGGCGGCGAGCAGCGCATCGACGCTGACACCGTGCTGCTGCGCGATGGCCGAGAGCGTGTCGCCCGGACGGACGGCGTAGTCGCTGCCGGCACTGCGGTTGGCGTGGCTGGAAAGCGATGAGACGGCATTGACCATGGCGGCAGGCTCGCAACGCGATAGCACCACCCTCGGCGACCCGCGCAGCCGGCACAATCCGGGGCCGACCCCAGCCCGGGTCGACCCCAGGAGCGCAGGCGTCATTGCAGGCATGGCAGCATGCGGGCCCCGCCTCAGTTCCACACCGATGCCAGATCCCGTGCTCCGCAGCTTCGCTCCCGTCGTCGGCCCCGGCGCACGCGCGCTGGTGCTCGGCAGCATGCCGGGCGTGGCCTCGTTGGAGGCCAGTCGCTACTACGCGCATCCGCGCAACCTGTTCTGGCCGATCATGGGCGCGCTGTTCGACGCCGGACCCGAACTGCCCTACGCGCAGCGGCTGGCGCGCCTGCAACAGGCAGGGATCGCTTTGTGGGACGTCGCTGGCGAATGCGTGCGGCCGGGCAGCCTGGATGCCCGGATCGAGGCCGGCAGCGTCGTCGCCAACGACATTGCCGGCCTGCTGGCGGCCCATCCTGGCATCGACCGCATCCGCTTCAACGGCAGCGCCGCGCAGACCCTGTTCCGTCGCCACGTGCTGCCGGCACTGCCGCGCGTCCCGGACTTGGCGCGGCTGCCCTCGACGAGCCCGGCGCATGCGGCGCTGCGGTTCGACGCCAAGCTCGCCGCCTGGCGCATCGGCCTGTGCGACGCCTGACCGGCCGTGGGCGCGCGCCCGTCGCCAACGCGAGAGCGCGACTGCCGCGATGCGGATCGCCGGCACACGCGCAGCTCTCCGATCCGCGGACGCGGCGCTTTCCCAAGCGCGTTCTCTTCGTTTCCCATACGCGCTCGCCGGGCCCTGCGCTATGGTCTGTTCAAGTCACACAGGGAGCCAATGATGCATCGCATCCGAACGCTGGCGTTGCTTGGCGCATTAGGTTGCGGCGCCAGCGCCGCGCAGGCCGAGACCACCAGCGCCTGTCCGCAGTTGCCGGTCATCGCCAACGTGCAGTGGATCGTGCAGGAGAGCGACGATTTCGTGTTCTGCCGCGCGATCGAGTTCGACACCCAGCGTCAGCCGTTCGCTGTGGCGATCGGACGCACGCCGACCTTCCAGCCGCGCCGGGGCGAACGGATCGGCCAACCGATCCGCATCGACGGGCTGTCGGCGTGGTGGCACGCACCGCAGAACGACCTGACCAGCGCCATCGTGCGCGAGACGCTGCTGGAGCTGGCCTCGGGCGACTACGCGCACATCATCGTGCGGGCCGACGACCCGGCGCAGCTGGCACGCACGCTGCGCCAGGTCGAACAGTTGGAATTCGCCGACGTGCGCCTCGGCAACTGAGGGGGCGTGCCTGGAGCCGGCTTTAGAACCGGCCCTCCTGGAAATCCACGAAGGCCTGCATCAGTTCTTCGCGGGTGTTCATCACGAATGGGCCGTGGCGGGCCACCGGCTCGCGCAGCGGACGACCGCCCACGACGATCAGCTTTGCGCCGTCCTCACCGGCGCGCAGTTGCAGCCGCGCGCCGCCGCCGAGCACGCCCAGCTCCTGCGCGGCGAGCGGGCGCATCTGTTCGCCCTCGCCCACCGTCGTCTGGCCTTCGTAGACGTAGGCGAAGACGTTGTGACCTTCGGGCAGGTCGAACGCCCAGGCGCTGCCCGGCGCCAGCGCGATGTCCAGATACAGCGGCTCGGTCGCCGGCTGCGCGATCGGGCCAGCGGTGCCGTCCACGCTGCCGGCGATGAGCTTGACCGTCACGCCGGGCGCAGGCTCGACCACCGGCAGCCGCTCGGGCGCGAACTCCTGGTAGCGCGGCGCGGTCATCTTCTCGCGCGCGGGCAGGTTCACCCACAACTGGAAGCCGCGCATCCGTCCGGCCTGCTGCTCGGGCATCTCCGAATGCACCACGCCGCGCCCGGCGGTCATCCACTGCACGCTGCCGGGGACCAGCAGGCCCTCGTTGCCGTGGTTGTCGCGGTGGCGCATGCGCCCGTCGAGCATGTAGGTCACGGTCTCGAAGCCGCGGTGCGGGTGCTCAGGGAAGCCGGCCAGGTAATCCTCGGCGCGATCGGTGCCGAACTCGTCGAGCATCAGGAACGGATCGAGATCGGGCAACTGCGGCGTGCCGATGACGCGGGTGAGCTTGACGCCGGCACCGTCGCTGGCGGGCATGCCGCGCACGGTGCGCACGACGCGGGCAGTCTGGGAGGCAGTCATCGGGAACTCCGGTCAGGGTCGGAATGCACACGATGCGGGTGCGACAGGCCAATTCCATCGGCGCGGATGGAACGCAGGTTTCCGTGGGTACCTGATGCAGCGCGCCTGATCGTCGTCATGACGGGCCAGCTCCATCCCCGGCCGCATCGCCGAGGTCCATGACCGGGCGCGATCGCACGCCCGGCCGCGTCAGCGCGCGATCAAGCGCCAGGCGCGATGGATGCGCGGATTGCGCTCGAAATCGGGCGCGATCGTCGCCGGCGTAATGTCCTCGCAGTGCGCGAACGCGGCCACGGATTCGGTATCGAGCCGGAACCGGCGGAAGTTGTTGGAGAAATACAGCGCGCCGCCCGGCGCCAGCCGCGCGACGGCCGCACGCAGCAGCCGGACGTGCTCGCGCTGGATGTCGAAATCCTTGGCCCGCGCCGAGTTGGAGAACGTCGGCGGGTCGCAGAAGATCAGGTCGTACTGCGCGGTCTCGGCCTCCAGCCACTGCAGCGCGTCGGCCTGCACCAGCCGGTGCCGCGCGCCGCCCATGCCGTTGGCGGCGAGATTGTCCGCGCACCACTGCAGGTAGGTTGCCGACAGATCGACGGTCGTGGTCGTCCGCGCACCGCCGGCCGCGGCATGCACGGTCGCGGCCCCGGTGTAGCCGAACAGGTTGAGAAAGCGCGTGTCCGCCGCCTCCTCTGCGATGCGCAGGCGCATCGGGCGATGGTCGAGGAACAGCCCGGTATCGAGATAGTCGAACAGGTTCACGCGCAGACGCACCTGACCCTCGTCGACCAGCATGAACGCATGGCGCGCGTCGAGGCGGCCGTACTTGCTGCCGCCCTTGCCGCGGCTGCGGGTCTTGATCGCGATGCGCTCGCGCGGCATGCGGAACACCTCGCGGGCCGCGCTCAGCACGTCGCCGAAGCGGCGCCGGGTCGTGGCTTCGGGAATCTCGGCCGGCGCGGCGTACTCCTGGACGTGCAGCCACAGCGGCGCGCCGTCGGCGGCCGGATCGGATGCGGACTGGATATAGACGTCGATCGCGGCCGCGTACTCGGGCAGGTCGGCGTCGTAGACGCGATAACAGGTCACCGCTTCGCGCTCGCGCCAGGCCTTGAACCTGCGCAGGTTCTTGCGCAGGCGGTTGGCGACCATCGTCGCGCCCTCGCTCAGCGCCTGCGGCGCGTCGTCGACCTCGCGCTGGGGCGGGCGCACCGGATCGCAGACGATCAGGCTGCACTCCAGCGCACCGTTGAAGACCTGATACTTCTTCTTGGCGCGCAGGCCGGTGGCGTGCGCGAGTTCGGCATCGCCGCACAGCAGGCTCGCGCGCCAGTCCGGCACCGCGCGCGCCAGCGCATTGCCGAGACTGCGGTAGAGCGCAGCATCGGCGGCCAAACGGGCATCGTAGGGCGGATTGCAGACGACCAGGCCGCGCGGCGCGGCGGCATCTGCTGCGACATCGTCGGACGGCGCGGACGCCGGCGGCGCCTGCAGGGCGACAACGTCGCCGACCTGCCAATCGATCGCATCGCGCAGCCCGGCCGCGGTAGCGTTCTCGCGGGCGGCATGGATCGCGTGCGGGTCGAGGTCGCGGCCGAAAAACGCCTTGCGCAGGCGCTCGCGGCCGCTGCGCTCGCGTGCCAAGGCCTCGTCGCACAGGGTCCGCCAATGCCCGGCGTCGAAGCCGTGCCAGCGGCTCGGGGCGCGGCCTGCGGTCGCCGCGCCGCCATCCCGTGCCAGGCCCGGCGCGACATCGGCGGCCATCAGCGCGCCTTCGATCAACAGCGTGCCGCTGCCGCACATCGGGTCGAGCAGTGCGCCGCCCGCGGCATACAGCGCCGGCCAGCCGCCGCGCATCAGCACCGCGGCGGCGAGGTTTTCCTTCAGCGGCGCCTCGCCTTGGGCGCGGCGCCAGCCGCGGCGGTGCAACGGCCCACCGCCCAGGTCCACCGAGAGCAGCGCGCGCCCCTTGCGCACCACCAGGCTCAGGCGCAGGTCCGGCGCCTCGACATCGACATCCGGGCGCGCACCAGTGGCCTCGCGCAGGGTGTCCACGATCGCATCCTTGACCCGCTGCGCGGCGTAGCGCGCATGGGTGATCGCGCTGCCCGAGACATGGGCATCGATCGCCAGCGTCATCGACGGGTCGAGATGGGCCGCCCAGTCGACCGCGCGCGCGCCGGCGTACAGCGCGTCCTCGTGCTCGCAGGCGTAATCGGCGATCGGCCACAACACCCGGCTGGCGAGCCGCGACCACAGCACCGCGCGCTGCGCGTCCTGCAGCGTGCCTTCGGCGTTGACCCCGGCGACGGTGGCGGTGGCCTGGACCGCGCCCAGCGCGAGCACCTCATCGACGAGCAGGTATTCCAGGCCCTTGGCGCAGGAGACGAAGAATTTCACGGACAGGCGGTCCACAACGAAAGGGAAAAGGAGGATGCGGCGCACGCCGCACGCGTGCGCATCGCCAGCAGCCGCGCCGGATCCTCGGCGGCCGCAGCGATGACCACGGATCGGGAATGGCGTGCAACGGACGGCACGACGATGGCGCGCAAAATACCACAGGGCCCTGCTCGCCCCGGCTGCAGGGCGATACGACGCGCAGGCCGCCAGCCATCGCGAAGACGACCGCGGCGCGCACTTGGAGACCGCAGCGCGGTCACGCAGCCGACCGTCTCGCGCAACCCGGCGCCCCGGCCGATGACGCGCGTGCGGCCCGATCGTCACGCGCTGACCGCTGACGGGGGTCGCGCGCGTGGCGCCGCTCAATGCGAGGCGACGAAACCACCGCCGGGCGCAGCCGGGGGCACGGCGAAATCGGCGCGCATGCGCGCGACCTCCGCCCGTGGCGGCCGGCCGAACAGCCGTTTGAACTCGCGATTGAACTGCGACGCACTCTCGTACCCCACCGCATGACAGGCGGCCGTGGCGGTCATCCCGTCGCGCGCCATCAGCACGCGCGCCTGGTGCAGGCGGATCGATTTCAGATACTGCATCGGCGCGACCTGGGTCACGGCCTTGAAATGGGCATGGAACGACGGTGCGCTCATGCCGGCCGCCTGCGCCAGTTGCGCGACGTCGAGCCGCCGGGCGTGATCGCGATGGATGCGCTGCAGCGCCCGGCCGATGCGGCCGAACTGGCCCTGCTGGGCCAGCGCCGCGCGCAGCGTCTGCCCTTGTGGTCCGGTCAGCACACGGAAGTACAGCTCGCGTACGAGCGCGCGGCCGAGGATCGCCGCGTCCAGCGGCCGGCTCAGCACCTGCAGCAGACGCTGCAGGGTCTGGCGCAGCGTGTCATCCATCGGGCTGGACACCAGGCTCCTGGGCGCCTGCGCAGGCGGCACGCCGCCGGCGTGTTCGATCTCGAGCATCAGGCTCGCGGCGAGCGGCACGTCCAGATGCAGGTACAGCGCCAGCAATGGCCGCTCCGCGCTGCCCTCGGACTGCATGGTGAAGGGCACCGGCACCGAGACGGCGAGGTAGTGCTGCTCGTCGTAGACGAACACCTCGTCGCCGAAGTACCCCCGCTTGGCGCCCTGGCACACGAAGACGATGCCGGGATCGTAGAGCACGGGCGTGAGCGTCAGCGGCCGGTCCGACCGCAGCACCCGCACATCCGCAAGGCCGTCAGGGTGTAGCCCTCCCGCGGCGCCAGGGCGCGCAGCAGCGCGACAGAATCGAGTGCAGCATTCATAGAAATAGGCAATCAAAGCAGACGTTTCGGCGTCGTGACTGCAGGGTGTCAATAGCATCCTGCAGGCCTTCATTGAACTCCGGAGCGTGCGATGGCGCAGCCGAAAATCGTGCTCATCACCGGCGTCAGCAGCGGCTTCGGCCGTGCGCTTGCCCAAGCTGCGCTGGTCGCCGGCCATCGCGTCGTGGGCACGGTCCGCAGTTCACAGGCGCGGCAGACGTTCGAAGCATTGGGCGCCGGTGCGGTGGGCCGGGTCCTGGATGTGACCGACTGCGATGCCATTGCCGGCGTCGTCGACGCGATCGAGGCCGACATCGGGCCGCTGGACGTGCTGGTCAACAACGCGGGCTACGGCCACGAGGGGGTGCTGGAGGAATCCGCAATGGACGCGTTGCGCCGGCAGTTCGACGTCAACGTGTTCGGCACGGTCGCGATGATCAAGGCCGTGCTGCCCGGGATGCGCCGGCGGCGGCGCGGACACATCGTCAACATCACTTCGATGGGCGGTTTCATCACGATGCCCGGCATCGCCTACTACTGCGGCAGCAAGTTCGCGCTGGAAGGTATTTCCGAGGCACTGGGCCAGGAGGTTGCGCCCCTGGGCATCCACGTCACCGCGGTTGCGCCCGGGTCGTTTCGCACCGATTGGGCGGGCCGTTCGATGGTGCGCACGCCGCGCAGCATCGCCGACTACGACGCGCTGTTCGACCCGATCCGCGAAGCGCGCCGGTCCAGGAGCGGCCACCAGCCGGGCGACCCGGCCAAGGCCGCGCGCGCCATCCTGGCCATGCTCGACGCGCCGCGTCCGCCGACGCACCTGCTGCTGGGCAGCGATGCACTCGACCTGGTGCGCGGCAAGCTCGCCACTCTCGAAGCCGAACTGGCCGCCTGGGAGACGGTGACCCGATCGACGGACGGCTGATCGCCGCGCCTCGCCCCCCCGCAGCCTGGTGTTCGGCGCAAGCCCTGCGCGCGCCGCCCTAGAGCCGCACCAGCAACTCGGCAAAGGCCTGCGCCGAGGCCGCGACGTGCGCGCCCAGGCGGTGGTCGTCGTCGACCAGCAGCAGCCGACCCCGGCGCGCGCGGGTCCAGTCGACGACATCGGCGGCCGGGATCAGCTCGTCGTGCCAGCCGTGGATCACCGACAGCGGCACCTCGGCGGCCTGCAACGGATGCGCGGCGTCGAGCCGGACCGGCGGCGCCATCAGGAACAGCGCCGCGACCGGCACCCGTTGCGAGACGTGCCCGGCGATCCAGGCGCCCAGGCTGGAGCCGGCCAGCACCAGCGGGCCGCGCGCGGCCGCGGCGGTCGCGGCCTGCATCAGCCGCTCGATGCGCGCGGCGACATCGCCCAGCGGGCTCACCTCGCGCCGCGCGTCCAGATCGGTGTAATCGGGCCGCTCGTGGGTCCAGCCCAGCGCCTCGGCCGCCTGTGCCAGCGCGGTCACCTTGGTCGCGTCCGGCCCGCTCTCGAAGCCGTGCGAAAGGATGCAGTGGCCTTGCATCGGCGTGCGCCGCGCGCTCATGCGGCGGCCTCCCAGTGCACGGCGTCGCCGACGCGCAGCGTGCCGCCCTGCACGATCCGCGCGCACAGCCCGCCCATGCCGCGCATCGCGTTGTAACCGCCCGCCCCCAGCGCGGTCTCCATGCGCGAGCACGGGTCGCAGGGATCGGTGCCTTCGAACACGACCTCGCCGATCCGAAAGCGCCGGCCCTTGAAGGCGATCAGCGGAATGCCCGAGACCACCAGGTTGCGGCGCAAGGTCATCGGCGCGACGGCGTCCCGGCCGCTGAATGCAGCGATCGCCGGCAGGTGCTCGGCCTGGATCAGGGTGGCGCCGCGCTTGCCGCTGCCACCGGCGTAGCGGTCGCCGGCCAGGCCTGCGCCCGCATGTGCCTGCGCGGTCTCGACGACCGTCATCGGCACATCGCGTGCCGGACGCAGGCCGATCCAGTCGAGCCGGCCGGCGCGGGGAAACTGCGTCATCAAGGCGTGGAGCGGGGAATCGGCGGGCGGAAGTCTCATCGCGGCAATGGTAGCCCGGAACGCCTTTCGGACACGCGCACGTGCCAAGTCCAACAGTGCGTTCGCGCCGTGCGATCCGGGCTACCATCCGCGCCATGTCCACCGCCGCGCCCTTCTCGACCATCGTGCAGCAGCCGCTGCCCTACGTGGACCGGCTGCCGCGACGTGCGCGCACCGACATCGCGCTGGTGGTGATCCACTGCACCGAGTTGCCGGACCTGGCGACCGCCCGCAATTACGGCGAGCGCGTGCTCTACGCGGCCGGCACCGGCAACAGCGGACATTGGTACATCGACCGCGACGGCACGATCGTCGAGTACGTGCCCGCCGAGCACGTCGCCCACCATGTGCGCGGCCGCAACGCCGAATCGGTGGGCATCGAGCTGGTCAACCGCGGGCGCTTCCCGCACTGGCTCGACTCGCGCCATCAGGCGATGGACGAGCCCTACACCGACGCGCAGATCGAGGCCCTGGTGGCGTTGCTGCGGCAGCTGTGCGACACGTTGCCGTCGCTGCGCGAGATCGCCGGCCACGAAGACCTCGATGTCGAGCAGGTGCCTGCCAGCGACGATCCGCAGCGCCGTGTACCGCGCAAGCGCGACCCCGGCCCGCACTTCCCCTGGGACAAGGTGCTGGCGCAGGTGCCGTTGCGGCGCGCCGTCGCCTGAACGACGCGATCGGGGCCGGGCATCGGACGCCCCCTATAATCGTCCGCCCGGTGCCGCCCGCCACGACCCTGCCGCGATGACCCCGCCCGTTTCGGAACTGATCGACCTGCTTTCGCTCGAGCGCCTCGAGGACAATCTGTTCCGCGGCCAGAGCCGCGACATCGGCACCAAGTACGTGTTCGGCGGCCAGGTGCTCGGCCAGGCGCTGTCGGCCGCGCAGGCGACGATGACCGCGCCGCGCCCGGCGCATTCGCTGCATGCCTATTTCCTGCGCGCCGGCGATGTCGACGCGCCGATCGTCTACGACGTCGACCGCACCCGCGACGGTGGCAGCTTCTCGGTGCGCCGCGTCACCGCGATCCAGCACGGCAAGGTGATCTTCTTCTGCGCGGCCTCGTTCCAGGAGGCCGAAGCCGGCGCCACGCACCAGTTGACGATGCCCGAAGTGCCCGCGCCCGAGGACATCGCCCCGCAGGACCCGCTGCCGGCCGAAGTGCTGGCCCGACTGCCGGTCAAGGTCCAGCGCTGGCTCGACCGCAGCGGCCCGTTCGAGTTCCGCCACGTGTATCCGCGCGACGAATTGCAGCCGCCCAAGCGCCCGCCGTTCCAGCAGGTGTGGTTCCGGCTGTCGGAGCGCGTCGGCGATGCGCCGTCGCTGCATCGCGCGCTGCTGGCCTACGCCTCCGACTTTCATCTGCTGGGCACTGCCACCTTCCCGCACGGCATCAGTTACTACCAGCCGAACGTACAGATGGCCTCGCTCGACCACGCGCTGTGGTTCCATCGTCCGTTCCGGGTCGACGAGTGGCTGCTGTATTCGCTCGACAGCCCGAGCGCACAGGATGCGCGAGGGCTGGCCCGCGGCCAGATCTTCGACCGCACAGGGCGCTTGGTCGCCAGCAGCGCGCAGGAAGGCATGATCCGCGTGCGCCCCGACGCACCGCCGGCCCCGGCGGCCGACTGACATGCGCCAGGTCTTCTCCAGCGCGCGCCTGGAAAACGTCGAGCGCGTTGCCGAGATGCTGCGCGCCGAAGGCATCGAGGTGCAGATCAGCAACGGCCGCTCCTACAAGGGCAACCGGCGCGGCACCTTCAGCTATCGCGACCAGGCCGCCGGCCCCCGCCCCGCGGTCTGGGTGACGCGCTCGGAGGACCAGCCGCGCGCCCGCGCGCTGCTGCGCGACACCGGCCTGCTGCAGACCCAGCCCTCGACGCGCAGCTACCTGACGCAGGGCGAACTGACGTTCGCGGCCGACAACGCACCGCCGCCCCGCCGGGGCCTGAGCCGGGCGGCGAAGATCCGCTACGCATTGCTGGGCGGCGCAGTCGTGGTGATCGGGCTGTCCTGGTGGTCGCGGCCGTCACCCGAGGCACCGGCGCCGGCACCCGCCGCCACGCCGGTCGCCGAGCAGGGCCCGGCGCTGGACATGCTGCCGCAGACGGTCGAGGCCGGCGTGTTCCGCATCCCGGTGCCGCAGGCGTTGGCCGCGACGGTGCTCACCGATGCGCTGCGCGCGCAATCGGGCCCGGTCTGCGTGGCCGTCGACGGCGATACCCCGACCGCCCCGCTGCTGGCCGAGCTCGAGGCCGGCTATGCGCAGGTGCTGCCAGCCTCGGCATGCACGGGCGGCGACGGCCAGGCCGCGTGGCTGGAAGTGCGCAACTACCGCACCGACGGCTCGGGCCGGGGCACAGTGGAGTTGTCGAGCGGGGGCACCGACGCCGCCCAGGGCGTGATCACGCACACCTTCGACGTCCAGCGGCAAGGCCGCGACTGGCACTTCGCGCCGGCCAAGTAGCCGGGACTCGTCGCCGGTCGCTGCGCGCGGGCGCCGGGATGGGGCATGATCGGCGGGTCGGTCACATCCGGCCACCGGGCTGCGTCCTAGTCAGATCCTCCGCTGGAAGCGACCGATGTCCGCGATTGCCGTCGACCCGAGCCTCGAAGACCGGATCCACCTGGAGCTGCCCGCCGCGCGCGACGGCGACCAGGCCGCGTACGGTCGCATCGTGCGGCTGAGCCAGAACGCGACGACCGCGATCGCCCTGGCGATCACCCGCGACGTGCAGGCCAGCCAGGACATCGCCCAGGAAGCCTACTTCAAGGCCTGGCAGCAGCTCGGGCGGCTGCAGAACCCCACCAGCTTCCTGCCGTGGCTGCGCCAGATCACCCGCAATCTCGCGCGCGATCACCTGCGCGCGCGCCGCGAACGGCTGGTCGCCGGCGAGGCTGCGGAGCTCGCGATCGCGCAGGCCGCCGATCCCGATGGCTGTCCGATGCAGCAGATCATCGACGACGAGAGCGGGCGCGTGGCCGCCGACCTGATCTCCGAACTGCCCGACGACAGCCGCGAAGTGTTGTTGCTGTACTACCGCGAGGGCGGCAATTCCCGCCAGGTCGCCGCCCTGCTCGGTCTGTCGGATGCGGCCGTGCGCAAGCGCCTGTCGCGCGCGCGGCGCAGTCTGCGCGAGGACCTGATGGCGCGCTTCCGCGAGTTCGCGACGAGTTCCGCGCCTGGCACGGCGTTCACGCTGCTCGTGACCGCAGGCCTGATGAGCTTCGCCAAACCCGCCACGGCGGGCACCGCCGCGGGCGTCGCCGCCGGCGCTGCATTCGGCACGAGCATCGCGGGCAAGGCGGCGCTCGGCAGCGCCAGCGCGCTGGGCGCGGCCGGCGTCTCGCTGGTCTTCGGCGGCCTGACGCTGTGGCTGTGCCGGAAGATGGTCGCGCGCTATGCCGACACCGAGGCCGAGCGCCGGGCGATCCTCAAGCTCTACGACAGATGGTTCGTGTGGGGCTCGCTGGCCGGCGGCCTGCTGAGCGCCGGCATCGGCTTCATGACGGCCAGCAGCCACATCGCGGACGGCTGGATCCTGCTGTCGGTCGCGATCGCGCTGTTCCTCTACAACTATCCGCTCCTGACCAGCATGCCGCGCCTGATGAATCCGCTGATTGCGCGCGACATCGCACGCGATCCCAAGGGCGGCGCGCGGCGTGCACTGGGCTATCGCCTGATGTTCGGCTCCAGCGGCCTGATCCTGACGAATGTCGGCCTGATCGGCGTGCTGCTGATCTTCTGGCTCAGGACGGCCTGATCGGACACACGCGCGACGCAGGCCGGTGTCGCGTGGCGCGCGCCGTCCATCGAAGATTCGCGGTCGCCCCGATCCGCACGAAGAAGTCCGTCCGCCGCTGAAACAGGAGAGGCCGCGCAGTGCGCGGCCTCTTGTTGACGACTTGTTCTGCCGACTCAGCGCTGCGGACGCGCCGGACGCAGTTCCTCGCGGCTGAGGAAGCCGTCGCGGTTGTCGTCCAGCCAGTCGAAGCGTCCGGCCAGTCGCGGCATCTTCTCGGCGACTTCGACGCGGCTCAGCTTGCCGTCGTTGTTGAGGTCGGTCTCGCGGAACTTCGCATCGAAACGACGCTCGCCCTCGGCGCGGCGCTCCGCGGCCTTCGCGATGTGCCAGGCACGCAGTTCGCTGCGGGTCAGATAGCCATCGCGGTTGGTATCGATGGCATCGAAGTTGGCGACCAGATCGAAGCCGTCGCCCTTGTGCGAACGCGCGCCGGGCCCGCGCTGCGGGCGTTCGCCGCGTGCCGCCGCCGGCGGTTCCGCGCGCGGTGCGTCGCCACGTGCCGTACGTTCGGCGCGGTGCGCGTCGCGACGTGCCTGCATGGCCTGCTGCGCAGCCTGCGCTTCGGCGCGACTGATGCGGCCATCCTTGTCGATGTCGAATCGCGCGAGCGCGTCGACGCGATCGCCGCCGTGACCGCGCATGCCGTGGCCGCGATGACGCTCGCCGTCGGGCTTGGTCGCCTGCGTGCCGGCTGCAGGGTTCTGCGCAGCCGCAGCGCCGATGGTGGTGATGGAGAGTGCCGCCAGCAGTGCGGTGGTGATGAGGCGCTTCTTCATGTTGATGTCCCGTTGCCGCGGCACCGTGCCGCTATGCAGGGATCAACGCGCCGGCCATGCGATCCGTTGACGCGGCGTCGGCCTGGTTCAGCCGGCAGCCGGCGAACCGGTCGCGCCGCCTGCGACGCGCGTCGGTATCCTCGCCGCATGCACGACGCCCCGCCGCCCGATCCCGCCCCCGACGCTGCGGCCAGCGATCTGCGCCTGTTCCACACGGCGCCACATGCCTGCGGGTACTGGCCTGAACGCGAAGCCCGTGATCTGGTGCTCGACCCGCACGATCCCCGCCTGGCCCATGTCTACACCCAGGCCCTGGGCTGGGGCTTCCGCCGCTCAGGCGACATCGTCTATCGCCCGCACTGCGCGCACTGCCGCGCGTGCGTGGCGGTGCGCATTCCGGTCGAGGACTTCACGCCCAACCGCAGCCAGCGCCGCGCACTCGCGCGCAATGCCGACATCGAATCGCGCGTGGTGCCGGCCGAACGCAACGACGAGCGCCTGGCGCTGTACCGGCGCTATCTCGTCTCGCGACATCCGGCCGGCGGCATGGACGACCATGGTGCGCACGAGTTCGACCAGTTCCTGATCGGCAGCTGGAACGAGGGCCGCCTGCTGGAACTGCGCCTGCACGGGCAGCTGGTGGGGGTTGCTGTGACCGATCTCATCGAGGATGCGCTGTCGGCCGTCTACACTTTCTACGACCCCGACTTCGTGTCACGCGGCCTCGGCACACTGGCGATCCTGCGCCAGATCACCTGGGCGCAGCGCGACCGCAGGCGATACCTGTATCTCGGTTACTGGATCGAAGGACACCGCAAGATGGACTACAAACGCAATTTCCAGCCGCTCGAAGGCTTCGATGGACGCCAGTGGCGCGCGATGACGGCGTGGGCACGATGAGGCGCGGCATGCTCTGGCTGCTGCTCGTCGTCGTCGCGCTGGGACTGGCCGCCTGCGTCCGGGTGCATGTACACGGCGACCGCCCGACCACGGCCTCGCCGCCCGCGCCGGCCGCCGGCGCGCTGCGCATCGCCACCTACAACACCTCGCTCAACAGCGACGTGCCCGGCGGTCTGCTGCAGCGGCTGCAGGGCGACGACGCGGGCGCGCGCAAGGTCGCCGCCGTGCTGCAGCGAGTGCGTCCGGACATCGTGCTGCTCAACGAGTTCGACTACGTCGCCGACGGCAGCGCGGCGACGCTGTTCCAATCCCGCTGGCTCGAGCGCGCACAACCGGGCGGCGGCGCACCGCTGCACTATCCCTACCGCTATCTGGCTGCGGTCAACACCGGCGTGCAGAGCGGTCTGGACCTCGACGGCAATGGCACCGTTGGCGGCGAGGGCCGCGACCGCGGCAACGACGCCTGGGGCTACGGCCTGCATCCGGGCCAGTACGGCATGCTGCTGCTCTCGCGCTATCCCATCGACGCCGAGGCCGCGCGCACGTTCCAGTTGCTCAAGTGGAGCGCGATGTCCGATGCGCAGCGCCCGCGCGACCCGGCGACCGGCGCGCCGTTCCATCCCGACGCGGTGTGGGCGCAGCTGCGACTGTCGTCCAAATCGCACTGGGACGTGCCGGTGCGCACGCCCACCGGCGTGCTGCACGTGCTCGCCTCCCATCCCACGCCACCGGCGTTCGACGGGCCGGAGAAGCGCAACGTTGCGCGCAACCACGACGAGATCCGCTTCTGGCAGGACTATCTGTCGCCGGGCGCGCACGACTGGCTGTGCGACGATGCGGGGCGCTGCGGTGGCCTGGCCGCCGGTGCCCGGTTCGTGATCCTGGGCGACCTCAACAACGACCCGGTCGACGGTGCCGGTGCGCACGAGGCGATCGTCGGTCTCCTCGAACACCCGCGCGTGTTGCGGATGGCCACGCCGCGCAGCGAAGGCGCGGTCGAGGCGGCCGCGCGCGATGGCGGCGCCAATCTCGAGCACCGCGGCGCGGCCGCGCACGACACCGGCAGCTTCGGCCCGCGGGTGGGCAACCTCCGGCTCGACTACGTGCTGCCGTCGGTGGGCCACGTCCCGCTCGCCAGCGGCGTGTTCTGGCCGCCCAGCGACACCCCGCATGCCGAGATCGTCGACGGGACCGACCACCGCCTGGTCTGGGTGGACGTCGCCGACGGCGGCTGACGGCCGGCCATTGCGTCCCGGCCAAGCGCCGTGCGGCGATCGCGACAGTGCGACCGCCGCCATGCTGGCGATCACGGCGCCGCCCGTGCACCATCGGGGGATGCCGCCCGCCGCACCGCCCCGCCAGCACGAGTCCTGCGCCCGATGAGCACGGGGCTGTTCCGCGACGAGGTGCTGCGCGCGCGCCGCGAGGCCTGGCTCGGCACCGTGAGCCTGCCGGTGCCGCGCCGCGGCTGGCTGCTCGCCGCGCTCGGTGGCGCTGCGCTGCTGGTGATCGCCGCGACGCTGGCGTTCGGCAGCTTGCACCGGACGGTGCGCGCCTCGGGCACGCTGCAACCCGCCGAAGGCCTGCAGCGTGTGCAGGCGCCCGAGGCCGGCGTCGTCGTCCGCGTCCACGTGACCGACGGCGCGATCGTCGCAGCCGGAGATCCCTTGCTCGACATCGCGGTCGATCGCGACCTCGCTGATGGTGGCGCGCCACTGTCGGCACGGGTGGCCGAGAGCCTGGAGGCCGAACGCACGCGCCTGCGCGCGGCGCTGCAGACCTTCGACGTTGCGCAGCCGGCCCGCGAAGCCGACCTGCAGGCGCGGCTGGCGACGCTGGTCGACGAGGCCGGCTCGGCGCGCGACGAGATCGCGCTGCGCGAGCGCCAGGCCGCCAATGCCGAAGATGTGTTCGCACGGCTGCAGCCGTTGCGCGAGGCGCGGATCGTCAGCGAGGTCCAGGTCCAGCAGTACGAGAACCAGGCCCTGGAAGCGCGCGCCGCGCTCGGCGCTGCCCGGCGTGCGGGCCTGGAGGCCGAGCGCCGGCTCGCCGATGGACGTCGCAGCCTGCGCGAGCAGGCACTGTCCCAGGCCAACGAGCGCGGCACGCTGGCCCAGGCGTTGGCCGACCTGGACCGTGGCGATGCCGAGAACCGCGCACGCGGCACGATCCGGCTGCGCGCCCAGCGCCCGGGCGTGGTCAGCACCTCGGGGTTGTCGATCGGCAGCCCGGTGGCCGCGGGCGAGCCGTTGCTGACGATCGTGCCCAATGACGCGCGCTTCGTCGCCGAACTGTGGGTGCCCGCGCAGGCGGTCGCGCACCTGGCGCCGGGGCAGCGCGTGAAGATGCGCTACGACGCCTTCCCGCACCGTCGTTACGGCCAGCAGCCGGGCACGATCGTCAGCGTGGCCCGTGCTGCACAGTCCGCGCCGCCACATGCGCGCACCGGCGCCGACGCCAGCGTGCCGCTGTACCGCGTGCTGGTGCGGCCCGACCATCAGAACGTGCCAGGCGCCGACGCCGCGTTGCGCACCGATATCGGGGTCGACGCCGACTTGATTCTCGAACGCCAACGGCTGTACCAGCGCCTGTTCGGCGATCGCTTCGCCCGCCCCACCGTCGCCCGAGCCGACTGATGGCCCTGTCTTCCCGTCGACGCGTGCCCGTCGTGCAGCAGAACGAGATCGCCGAATGCGGGCTGGCCTGCCTGGCGATGGTCGCGGTGCATCAAGGCCACGATCTCGACCTGGCGGCGATGCGCCGGCGGTTTCCGATTCCGATCCAGGGCGCGAGCCTGTCGCGGCTGATGGCGATCGCCCGCGAGCTCGGTCTCGAAGCGCGCCCGTTGCGCACCGAACCCGAGCATCTGCACACGCTCCAGGCGCCGTGCGTGTTGCACTGGGACCTCAATCATTTCGTCGTGCTCGTGCGCGTGTCGCGCGGCCAGGCGCTGATCCACGATCCGGCACGCGGCGCGGTGACGATGCCGCTGGCCGAACTGGGCCGGCACTTCACCGGCGTGGCGCTGGAACTGACGCCAGCCGCCGATTTCGCCCCGGTCTCCGACCGTACCCGAGTGCCGCTGCGCGCGCTGTTCGGCCGAATCTCCGGCATCGGCCCGGCGGCGACGCAGATCCTGCTGCTGGCGCTGTCGCTGGAACTGTTCACGCTGCTGCTGCCCCTCGCCCTGCAGTGGACGATCGACGGCGTGCTGGTCACCGCCGATACCAGCCTGTTGACGCTGATCGGGCTGGGTTTCCTCGGCGTGGTCGCGTTCCAGGCGACGATCGCGGCGGTGCGCGGCTGGCTGGTGGCCGACCTGGGCGCCTCGCTCAATGCGCAGTGGATCGGCAACCTGTTCGCGCACCTGTTGCGGTTGCCGCTGGACTACTTCGAGAAGCGCAGCGCCGGCGGCGTGCTGTCGCGTTTTCTGTCGGTGCAGTCGGTCCAGCAGACCCTGACCGGCAGCTTCGTCGAGGCGGTGCTCGACGGGCTGACCGTGCTGCTGGTGTTCGCGCTGCTGCTGTTCTACAGCGGGCCGCTGACCGCCCTGGTGCTGCTGGCCTTCGCGCTGTACGCGCTGCTGCGCTGGCTTGCCTACCGGCGCCTGCGCGACCTCAAGGAGACCCAACTGGTCCACCTGGGGCGGCAGCAGAGCCAGATGATCGAGTCGATCGGCGGCATCCAGACCATCAAGCTCGCGGGCCTGGAGGCCGCGCGCCTGGCGCGACTGCGCAACGCGACGCTGGAGGTCGCCACGCGCGAGGCCGCGATCGCGCGCACGACTGCGACCTTCGGCGCGCTCTCCAAGCTGATCTTCGGCTTGATGCGCGTGGGCCTGATCTGGCTGGGCGCGCTGTTGGTGCTCGATGGCCGGTTCACCGCCGGCATGATGGTGGTCTTCGTCACCTACGCCGACTTGCTGGCCACGCGCGGCGGGGCGCTGGTCGACAAGTTGGTCGAGTTCCGCTTGCTGGGCATGCACGGCGAACGCATCGCCGACGTCGCGCTGGCCGCGCCCGAGGCCGATGTCCAGGCTGTGCATTCGGGCCCCGACCCCGCGCCCGAGCTCACGATCGAGGGCGTGTCGTTCCGCTACGACGAGAGCGGCCCCTGGGTGCTGCGCGACTGCTCGCTGCGAATCAACGCCGGCGAGTCGGTGGCGATCACCGGCGCATCAGGGTCAGGCAAGACCACCCTCGCCAAGCTGATCCTCGGCCTGCTGGCGCCCAGCGAGGGCCGCATCCTGATCGATGGCGTCGACATCCGGCACCTGGGCCTGGCGCGCTACCGCGCCCGCTTTGGCGTGGTGATGCAGGACGACGTGCTGTTCGCCGGCTCGATCGCCGACAACATCAGCGTGTTCGATCCCGATGCGACGCTGGACCGGATCGAGAACGCCGCACGGATCGCGCAGATCCACGACGACATCGCCGCGATGCCGATGGGCTATGAATCGCTGGTCGGCGACATGGGCTCGGCCTTGTCGGGCGGCCAGAAGCAGCGCGTGATCATCGCCCGCGCGGTGTATCGCCAGCCCGATCTGCTGCTGCTCGACGAGGCCACCAGCCATCTCGACGTGCCGCGCGAGCGCGCGGTCAATGCGCTGATCGCCGACCTGCACGCGACCCGCATCATCATCGCGCACCGCACCGAGACCGTGCGCAGCGCCGATCGCGTCGTGCGGCTGGTGAATGGGCGCGTCGTCGAAGACGACGGCGCGGACGACACCAACGGTACCTGACCGTCGGCATCGAAAGTCCGGAAACACGACGTAGGTCCGGAATCCGGGGTTCCGCATCGTCCCTGCAGGCGACTAGCATCGAAGACGCCGGAACCGGACCGGCCCCTTTCGATCCGGACAAGCCACTGGAGGAAACATGAGCCATCAAGACGCGCAGCATGTCCGCCCCATCGCACGCCTCGCGGCCCGCGAGCTGACCGAGGACGAGGTCGCCGCTGTCGCCGGCGGCAAGCCCGACCACACCCACGCCACCGGCCCCAACGGCGACGATCCGGGCGACCCGGGCGTCGTCTGACCCGCTGCGAGCCCTGCGCGGCCGGCCGTCCCCCGACGGTCGGCCGCATTGCATTCCAGATGCCGCCAACGCCATGACCGCCCCTCTGATCGTGTCGTCGCTCGCGCACGACATCCATGCCGCCGCCGCGTGCTGGGGGCTGCGTCGCACGGGCCTTGCGCCGCGCTGGATCGCCGGCTGGCACGCTGGCGCGCCGACGCTGGAGATCGCGTCCGACGGCGCCCCGACCGTCGACGGCTGGGGACCTGACGGCATGCCGCGCAGCGTGTGGTTCCGACGCCCGATGCCACCGGCGCAGTTGCCGGGCGTGGCCGAGCCCGACCAGCGTTTCGTCGGCGACGAGTGGCGCCGCTTCGCCGGCAATCTGCATGCGATCGCCGGCGACGTGGCCGGGCCACTGTGGGTCAATCCGCCGGCATCGGCCCTGCACGCCGAGCACAAGCTCGTCCAATTGCAGGCCGCCGCGCAACTCGGCCTGCCGGTCCCAGCCACACTGATATCCAGCGATCCGGCGCGCATTCGCGCGTTTGTCGCGCGCCACGGCCGGGTCGTCTACAAACCATTTCAGACACACAGTTGGCAGGATGCGGACGGTCGGTTGTTCAGCACCTACGCGCGCGTCGTCGATGCGCAGATGCTCGCCTCCGACGCGAGTCTGCAGCTCTGTCCGGGGATCTACCAGCAGGCGATCGACAAGGTCTGCGACCTGCGGGTGACGGTGATCGGCGCGCACGTGTTCGCCGCGCGCCTCGACGCGCCGCACGATGACGACGTGGTCGACTGGCGTTCGGCCTCGATCGCCGGTGCGGTGGAGACGTCCGCTTACGCACTCCCCGCCTTCTGGCACGACGGTCTGCTCGCGCTGCATCGCAAGCTCGATCTCGCGCTGGGGTGCGTCGACCTCGTCGTCGATCGCAGCGGCGCGCTGCACTTCATCGAGGTCAACCAGGCGGGGCAGTTCCTGTTCCTGGAGCAGGCGTCACCGGAGCTTCCGCTGCTGCGCACGCTATGCGCATTGCTCGCGCAGGGCCGGCTGGATTGCGATCCGGCCGCGATGCCGGACGATGTCGGCTTCGCGTCCTATCTCGACAGCGCGGTCTACGCCGACTGGTGGGCCGAGGTCGCACCGCGCCTGCACACCGCCGGCACCGTGCCGCCAGGCGTCAGCCTCGAGGACTGAGCGGCGCACCCGCACTTTCTCGCACGTCGAAACGAGCACGCAGTGTTGACACAGGGCGCTCTACTTCGGATGGGCAGCCGCCTGCCGGCCGGAAGCCGTTTTCACCTCGGTCAAGGCCGCTTCGCGGTCCAGCCACGCGAAGCACGCGTGGCGTTCGCATGGATGCGCGGCAGTGCCGCGCATGCCATCCATGCTCACCCTGCCTTGACTCGGGCGCGCGCCCGCTCCGCTTCGCGGATCGGTCCGGCCCGGCGCAGCACGCCGGGCGTTCGCCCGCTCGCGCGGCATGCCGCGCAAACAGAGCGGGCTCACCCATGGCGCGCTCGACGCGGCCACCGGCCGCCAGTCCGCTGCAGCAGACGAATACACCGCGACTTCGGTAGACGCCTCGCGTCCGCTGGAAGAAGTCGTACGCCTTCGGACTCAGTGCGTCGTGCTGGTCGGGGATTGCGATAGCGGGCCAGGGATGGCCCGCGGCGGCGAGTCAGCCATGGATGGCTGACCGAGCCGGTGAGCAGTCCCCGGCCGGCGCGACGCGCTCTCCGGAGACGAACGCCCGATCGAGCGCGCAGAAGCAGGATGACCGCAACTTCGCAAAGAACCAAAAAAAGCGGGCCTTTCGGCCCGCTTTTTCTTCGGCTCGTAACGCCAGGCCTTACTCGGCCGGCGTGCCCTCGCCTTCGGCAACGGCCTTCATCGACAGGCGGATGCGGCCCTGCTTGTCGACTTCCAGCACCTTGACCTTGACCACGTCGCCTTCCTTGAGCACATCGCCGACCTTCTCGACGCGCTCGTTGGAGATCTGCGACACGTGGACCAGACCGTCCTTGCCGGGGGAGATCGTCACGAACGCACCGAAGTCCATCAGCTTGACGACCTTGCCCTCGTAGATACGGCCCGGCTCGACGTCGGAGGTGATCTGCTCGATCCGCGACTTCGCGGCCTGGCCGGCAGCGCCGTTGACCGAAGCGATCGTGATCGTGCCGTCGTCCTGGATGTCGATCTGGGTGCCGGTCTCCTTGGTGATCGCCTGGATGACCGAACCGCCCTTGCCGATGACCTCGCGGATCTTGTCGGGGTGGATCTTCATCGTGATCAGGCGCGGCGCGAACTCGCTGAGCTCGGCACGCGGGGTGGTCAGCGCGCTGCTCATCTCATTGAGGATGTGCAGACGGCCTTCCTTCGCCTGTGCCAGCGCGACCTTCATGATCTCCTCGGTGATGCCCTGGATCTTGATGTCCATCTGCAGCGCCGAGATGCCGTTCGTGGTGCCGGCGACCTTGAAGTCCATGTCGCCGAGGTGATCCTCGTCGCCCAGGATGTCGGACAGGACGACGAAGTCGTCGCCTTCCTTGATCAGGCCCATCGCGATACCCGCGACCGGCGCCTTGACCGGCACGCCGGCGTCCATCAGCGCCAGCGACGAACCGCAGACCGAGGCCATCGACGAGGAGCCGTTCGACTCGGTGATCTCCGACACGACGCGGATCGTGTACGGGAACTCTTCCATCGTCGGCATCACCGCGAGCACGCCGCGCTTGGCGAGGCGGCCGTGGCCGATCTCACGACGCTTCGGGCCCATCATGCGGCCGGCCTCACCCACCGAGTAGGGGGGGAAGTTGTAGTGGAACAGGAAGTGTTCCTTGTACTCGCCGGCGACCGAATCGATGATCTGGCCATCGCGGGCGGTGCCCAGCGTGACGGCGACGATCGCCTGGGTCTCGCCGCGGGTGAACAGCGCCGAGCCGTGGACGCGCGGCAGCACGCTGACCTTCGAGCTGATCGGACGCACGTCCGCCGGGCCGCGGCCGTCGATGCGCTTCTTGGTCTTGAGGACCGAGTTGCGCATGGTCTGGTATTCCTGCTCGCCGAACTCCTTCGACAGGTCGCCCTGCGACCAGGCATTGGCCTCGGCGTGCGGCGCGATGGTTTCGAGGATCGCCTTCTTGAGCTTGGAGATGGCGTCCTTGCGCTCGAGCTTGTCACGCACCTGGAACGCGCCCGCGAGCTGCTCGCCAATGGCGGTGCGCAGGGTCGAGATCAGGCCTTCATCGGCGGCCGGAGCCTGCCAGTCCCACTTCGGCTTGCCGGCTTCGGCGACGAGCTCGTTGATCGCGGCGATCGCGACCTGCTGCTGCTGGTGACCGAACACCACCGCGCCAAGCATCACGTCTTCCGACAGCTCCTTGGCTTCGGACTCGACCATCAGCACCGCCTTGGCGGTACCGGCGACGACGAGCTCGAGCTCGGAATCGACCAGCTCGCTGGTCGTGGGGTTGAGCAGGTACTGGCCGTTCTTGTAGCCGACCTTCGCCGCGCCGATCGGGCCGTCGAACGGCGCGCCCGACAGCGACAGGGCGGCCGAGGCGCCGATCAGGGCGAGGATGTCGCCGTCGACCTCGGGGTTGAGCGACATCACCGTGGCGATGACCTGAACCTCGTTGCGGAACCCTTCGGGGAACAGCGGGCGGATCGGACGGTCGATCAGGCGCGCGGTCAGCGTCTCCTTCTCGGTCGCGCGACCTTCGCGCTTGAAGAAGCCGCCCGGGATCCGGCCGCCTGCGTAGAACTTCTCCTGGTAATCGACGGTCAGCGGGAAGAAATCCTGCCCTTCGCGCGCGGTCTTGTTGGCGACCGCGGTGACCAGCACCTGCGTGCCTTCGCACGAGACCATGACCGCACCGCCGGCCTGGCGGGCGATCTCGCCGGTTTCGAGCGTCACCGTCTGGTTACCGAACTGGAAGCTCTTTGTCACTTTTGCCACGTTGAATTCCCTTGATGACTCTTGCGATGGACCGGACGGAACCCTTGCCCCGACCGGGCGGACGCTGCACGCGCCCAAAAAACGACCGCGGCGCATTTCTGCGCCGCGGGGGGAGACGGGTTCAGCGACGCAGGCCGAGCTTCTCGATCAGCGCCTTGTAGCGGTCTGCATCCTTGCGGTGCAGATAGTCGAGCAGACTGCGACGGCGATTGACCATCATCAGCAGGCCGCGGCGGCTGTGGTGGTCCTTCTTGTGCGTCTTGAAGTGCTCGGTCAGGTGCACGATACGTGCGGTCAGCAGGGCGACCTGGACTTCCGGCGAGCCGGTGTCGTTGTCGCCGCGCTTGTGTTCTTCGATGATCTTGCTGTTGTCGATCGTGGTCATGTGTTCGCTCTTGACGCGCGTCCCGCAGAGACAGCGACGGATCAACCGTCACGTACCGCCCGGACCGCCTGTGGATGGAGAGTGCATTTCGCCTGGAAAAAGGCGGCCAAGATTGTATCGCCTGCGGCCTGCCCGAACAAGGCGACCTATTCAGTCCGGCACGCCCGCACGCCGGAACATGCGCCGCGGCCACAGGCTGCCGTCGCCCTGCACCTGCGCCAGCCCCTCGGCGCGTGCGTTCGGTCCGAAGACCGCGACCTCGCCGGTCGCCGCGAACGGGCCGGGCAGCGACTGCCCGTTCTGCAGCCGGGCCGCCTGGCGGGCGTCGACGTGGACCGCCGGCCAGGCCAGCATCCCGGCCTCCAGCTCCAACAGGCAGGCCTCGAGCTGGTGCTCGCCGCGCGCGGCGAGCGCCTGGAGTTCGTCGAGCGTCCACATCCTGGGATCGCGGAACGGGTCGACCCACAGCCGGCGCAACTGCGCGACGTGCGCGCCGCAGCCCAGCAGTTCGCCAAGGTCGCGGACCAGGCTGCGCACATAGGTGCCCGAGCCGCACTCCACGTGCAGGCGCAACTGCGGCGCCCCCCCTGGGTCGAGCACGCCGTCGAGCAGGTCGGCCGCCGACTGCAGTTCGAAGGCGTGCACATCGACCGGCCGCGACTCGACCTCCACGGCCTCACCGCGGCGGGCCTTGGCGTACAGCGGTTCGCCGCCGCGCTTGAGCGCCGAATAGATCGGCGGGCGCTGGTCGATGCGACCGGTCAGGCGCCGCAGCGCGGCGTCGATCGTGGCCAGATCCAGCGGCGGCACCGGCCGCTCGCGCAGCAGTTGGCCGGCCGCATCGTCGGTATCGGTGACCTGGCCGAGCCTGGCGACGGTGGTATAGGCCTTGCGGGCGCCCAGCAGCCCGCCGGCGATCTTGGTCGCCTCGCCGAAACAGATCGGCAGCAGCCCGGTCGCCAGCGGATCGAGGCTGCCGGTGTGGCCGCCCTTCTCGGCGCGGAACAGATGGCGCACGCGCTGCAGGGCCTGGTTGGAGCTCAGGCCGCCCGGCTTGTCGAGCAGCAGGATGCCGTCGAGCTTGCGGAACTTGGTGCGCGGGCGGGACTGGGGACGGCTCATCGGATATCGGCGGACGAAAACAAGAACGACGTCCCGCAGGACACGGGCGGCGTCATGGCCGCAGCGTGGGCGTCCGACGCCCTGCGTGCGGCCTCGTATCGAGCCACGACGACCATGCGGCACCGACGAACGCCGGGCCGCCGGTTCACGACGATCGCGGTCAGGCCCGCTCGCCGCCGTCGTCGAGATCGCGCAGCAAATGGTCGATGCGCTCGCCGCGATCGACCGAATCGTCGTAGTGGAAATGCAGCTCGGGCACGTGGCGCAGCTTGACCGCGCGCGCGAGACGGAAGCGGATTTCGGGTGCGACCGCCTTGAGCCCCTTCAGCGCCTCGGCCGCGCGCTCGGACTGCAGCGCGGTCACGAACACCTTGGCGTGGGCCATGTCGCGCGTGACCTCGACGTCGGACACGCTCACCGACGGCAGGCCATGCTCGGACACGGCCTCGCGGACCAGGGTGCCGAGTTCACGGCGAAGCTGGGCGGAGACGCGGTCGGTGCGGTGGAAGGATTTGGTTGGCACGTGATTCGTAGTTCGTGATTCGTCAGGGGGGTGCGAAAAGCTTGCTCGATCCTGCGATGGAGTGCGGACCCGTGACCCGCGTTCGCGGATCACGAATCCTTCATCGCCGATCGGTCGCGGACGCTTACAGCGTCCGCTGCACCTCGATGCGCTCGAAGCACTCGATCTGGTCGCCGGCCTTGACGTCGTTGTAGGCCTTCACGCCGATGCCGCACTCGGTGCCGTTGCGCACCTCGTCGACGTTCTCCTTGAAGCGGCGCAGCGATTCGAGTTCGCCTTCGAACACCACGGTGTTGTCGCGCAGTACACGGATCGGCTTGGAGCGCTTGACCACGCCCTCCACCACCATGCAGCCGGCCACGGCACCGAACTTGGAGCTGCGGAAGACGTCGCGGACCTCGGCGATGCCGATGATCTCCTCGCGGATCTCCATGCCCAGGATGCCGGACGCGACCTGCTTGACCTGGTCGATCACATCGTAGATCACCGAGAAGTAGCGCAGGTCCAGACCGTTGCCTTCGATGACCTTGCGCGCCGAGGCGTCGGCACGGACGTTGAAGCCGATGATCGTCGCCTTCGCCGCCGCGGCCGAGTTGGCATCCGACTCGGTGATGCCGCCCACGCCCGAGACGATGATGTTGACGCGGATCTGATCATTCGACAGCGCGGTCAGGGCCTGCTTGAGCGCCTCCACCGAGCCCTGCACGTCGGCCTTGACGACCAAGTTGAGCGACAGCTGCTGCTCGGCCTGGCCCATCTGCGCCATGATGTCTTCCATGCGGTTGCCCGCTGCCTGCACAAGACGCGTCTCGCGGCGCTTGGCCTCGCGCTGCTGGGCGACGTCCTTGGCCAGGCGCTCATCGGCGACGACGACGAAATCGTCGCCGGCGTCGGGCACGCCCGACAGGCCGAGCACCTGCACCGGGATCGACGGCCCCGCGGTCTGCACCTGGGTGCCGGTCTCGTCGAACAGCGCACGCACGCGGCCGTACTGCACGCCGCAGACCAGGTAGTCGCCGCGGGCCAGCAGGCCCTGCTGCACGAGCACCGTCGCCACCGGGCCGCGGCCCTTGTCGAGCGAGGACTCGATGACCGTGCCGCTGGCACGGCCTTCGGCGACCGCGCGCAGCTCCAGGATCTCGGCCTGCAGCGAGATCGCATCGAGCAGGTCGTCGACACCGTCACCGGTCTTGGCCGACAGTTCGACCATCTGTGTGTCGCCACCGAAGTCCTCGGCCACGACCTCGTGTTCGAGCAGCTCGTTCTTGACCCGGTTCGGATCGGCATCGGACTTGTCGATCTTGTTGATCGCCACGATCAACGGCACCTTCGCCGCCTTCGCGTGCTTCACCGCCTCGACCGTCTGCGGCATGACGCCGTCGTCGGCCGCGACCACCAGCACCACCAGGTCGGTGAGCTTGGCGCCGCGGGCGCGCATCGAGGTGAACGCCGCATGGCCCGGGGTGTCGAGGAAGCTGATGACGCCCTTGTCGGTTTCGACATGGTAGGCGCCAATGTGCTGGGTGATGCCACCGGCTTCGCCCGAGGCGACCTTGGTGCGCCGGATGTAGTCCAGCAGCGAGGTCTTGCCATGGTCGACGTGGCCCATGATCGTGACCACCGGCGGACGCGCGGCCAGCTCGCCCTGCGACTCGCCGACGTGGGCGATCAGCTCGCTCTCGGCGTCATCGGCATCGGCGCGCACGGCGGTGTGGCCCAGTTCCTCGACCACCAGCACCGCGGTGTCGTGATCGATCGACTGGGTGATCGTCGCCATGACGCCCATCTTGAACAGCGCCTTGACCACGTCGCCGCCCTTCATCGCCAGCTTCTGGGCGAGATCGGCCACGGTGATCGCCTCGCCGATCGCGACTTCGCGCACGACCGGTGCGGTCGGACGCTCGAAGCCGTGCGGACCGGCGCCGCTGCGCGCAGGCGCACTGCCGCGGCGCTGCGGGCCACGGGTCGGCCGGCCGCGCGTGCTGGTGCTGCGGCGCGCCCGGTCGGACGCACTCAGGTGCAACTGTCCGGCGAAGCGCGCGGTGCTGTCGTCGTCCTCGACGCCCGACACCATCGCGTGCGAACCGCGGTTGCCCTTCTTGGCATTGGCGTTGCGGTCGTCGCTGCGCGGCGCCGCCGGCGCCTTGTGCGCATGTGCGTGGCCACCGGCCGGCTTGCGGGCGGTCGCGGCCTCGGCGACGTCCGGCGCGGCGGCCGCAGCCGCGGCAGCCTGGCGCAGCCGCTCGGCTTCGGCCTCGGCTTCGCGCTTGCGCTGCTCGGCCTCGTCGGCACGGCGCTTGTCTTCCTCGGCCAGGCGCTGCTGCTCGGAGAGGTTGCGCTGGCGCGATTCCTCGAGCTTGCGCAGGATCTCGGCGCGCTCGCTGTCGGGATCGACCGGCGCCCCGCCATCGGCAGGCCGACTGAGCGTGACCTTCTTGCGCACGACCACGTCGACCGTCTGGCGGTTCTTGCCGCCGCCGACCGTCAGTTCCTGCTTGCGGCTGCGGCTGAGCGTGATCTTCTTCGGCGCGGAGGTTTCCTCGACCGGGGCATCGCCCTTGCCATGGGCGCGCTTGAGGAAGCCGAGCAGCTTGAGCTTCTCGGCACTGGTCACGACCTGATCGGGGTTGCTGAACTGCATGCCCGCCTCGGACAGCTGTTCGAGCAGTTTCTCGACCGGCGTGTTCACCAGTGCGGCCAGCTTACGGATGGTGGTTTGTTGCGACATTCGTGATTCCGATTCCTTGCGCGCCGCCGCAGGGGGCGGCGCAGTGGATTTGTCATTCTAGCGCTGCATGGGGTGCATTCCGAACGCGACCGCCTACCGGGACCGGGCGACTGCAGGCGCGCCCCTCGAAGGAGCCTGCGACCTGCGCCATCACTGCGGCCTTCCCGACGGTCCGACTACGACTTCGGGTCGTCCTGCCCGGCCTTCACACGACCGGGCGGCAGATCACCCCTCCCGTTCCAGACGTGCGATCTCCTCGGCACGCGCGGCCAGGATCAACGCCGCGGCGCGCGCCTCGTCCAGGCCCTCGATGCCGAACTCCAGCACCTCGTCGGCGCCCAGGTCGGAGAGGTCCTCGCTGGTGCGCACGCCGTGGGCGGCGAGCGCAAACGCGGTGTCCTCGTCCATGCCCTCGAGTGCCAGCAGGTCCTGGGCCGGCGCGTTCTCGTCGGCTTCCTCCTCGACCGCGAGCGCGTCGTTGAGCAGGGCGTCGCGGGCGCGCGAGCGCAGCTCTTCGACGATGTCCTCGTCGAAGCCCTCGACGGCGAGCAATTCGCCGACCGGCACGTAGGCGATCTCCTCGACGGTGCCGAAGCCCTCGGACACCAGGATGCCGGCGATTTCCTCGTCGACTTCCAGCTTGTCCATGAACAGTTGGCGCGCGGCGGCCTGCTCGGCCTCCGACTTCGCGGTCACCTGGTCCTGGGTCATCACGTTGAGCTGCCAGCCCGCCAGGCGGCTGGCCAGGCGCACGTTCTGCCCGCCCTTGCCGATCGCCTGCGCCAGCTTGTCCTCGGCGACCGCCAGGTCCATCGAGTGCTTGTCCTCGTCGACGACGATCGACTGCACCTCGGCCGGGGCCATCGCATTGATGACGAACTGCGCCGGGTTGTCGGACCACAGCACGATGTCCACGCGCTCGCCGTTGAGCTCGTTGGACACCGCCTGGACGCGCGAACCGCGCATGCCGATGCACGCGCCGATGGGATCGGTGCGGGTGTCGTAGGCGACGACGGCGATCTTGGCGCGGTCACCCGGATCGCGGGCGCAGGCCTTGATCTCGACCAGGCCCTGGCCGACTTCCGGCACCTCGAGCTTGAACAGCTCCATCATGAATTCGGGCGCGGCGCGGCTGATGAACAGCTGCGGGCCACGGGGCTCGCTGCGCACGTCGTACAGGTAGCCGCGCACCCGGTCGCCGGCGCGCACGACATCGCGCGGAATGGCCTTGTCCTTCTGGATCAGCGCCTCGGCATTGCCGCCCAGGTCGACATAGACATTGCCGCGTTCCACGCGCTTGACCACGCCGGTCACCAGCTCGCCCACGCGATCCTTCCACGCATCGACGACCTGCTGGCGCTCGGCCTCGCGCACGCGCTGCACGATCACCTGCTTGGCGGCCTGCGCGGCGATGCGGCCGAAATCGACGTTCTCGATCTGCTCTTCGATGTAGTCGCCGACCTCGACGCCGTCGGCCTCGTCGACCGCGTCCATCAGGCGGATCTGGCGATCGGGCGACTCCATCACCACGTCGTCGGCCACGACCTCCCAGCGGCGGAAGGTCTCGTAGCTGCCGTCCTTGGGATCGATCGCCACGCGGGTCAGCACGTCCTGATCGACATAGCGCTTCTTGGCCGCCGTGGCCAGCGCGGCCTCGATGGCCTCCAGGATCACGGTCTCGGGGACGCCTTTTTCGCTGGCGACCGCATCGACGACCAGCAACAGTTCCTTGCTCATCTTTTCATTCACTCCGCACCGGCCGGCTTGCGCGGCCGCTTGTTGTCACGTGGTGTGTTGTCAGCGTTGCGGGCCGCGCCGGCGGCGCGGCCCTTCTTGTCCTTCGACGGCGCCAGGCCCAGCGCGGCCCAGTCGGGGACCAGCCGCGCCTTGTCGATGTTGTCGATGCGCACCGTCAGCGGCGTACCGTCGACGTCGAACGTGATGGTCTCGCCGTCGACCGCGTCGATGCGGCCGGTCAGGCGGCGGCGCCCGTCCTGCGGCAGCTTCAGACCGACCTTCGCGGTCTGGCCGGCGAAGCGCGCGAAATGCGCGGCCTCGAACAGCGGCCGGTCGACGCCGGGCGAGGACACCTCGAGCGTGTAGTTGCCGCTGATCGGATCTTCGACGTCGAGCTGCGCGGACACTTCGCGGCTGACCGCCTCGCAGTGCTCGATGGTCACGCCCTGCCCGGCCTCGCCGTCGGTCGCGTCGCCTTCGGCGGCGTCCGTATCGTTGGCCGGCAGATCGATATACAGCCGCACCAGTGCGCCACCGGGCGCAGGCAGGTACTCGATGCCCAGCAGTTCGAGGCCGAGGGATTCGACCGTCGCCGCCAGCATCGTCTTGAGTTGTGTCGCCTTGTCCGCCACTCGTCCCTCGCGTTGTCCGGTACCGCGTCCGATCGCCTGCACGTCGACGACCTGCCGACGCGCGCGTCGGTTTTTGCGGTCGTGGAAAACGACAAGGGGCCCGACGGGCCCCTTGTCCGATACCACTGGATGTCGGCGCCGAAGCGAAGCAGGAGCTTCGGCAAGCCCAGACTTTTCGCTTCCGGGCGCCTTGCGGACACCCATCGAACAACGCGAAAAATTTGGTAGCGGGGGCAGGATTTGAACCTGCGACCTTCGGGTTATGAGCCCGACGAGCTGCCAGACTGCTCCACCCCGCATCAGGAGTGCGATTATGAAGCGAGCGGTGCGGAATTGCAAGCCAGAACACCCTTGCACATCCCGCTTCGCATCGCTCGATCGTGTGCCGGTGGCCGGATCACGAAAGACCGCCGGCATGATACCGCATGCGCATCGGCGCCGCCATCGCGCGTCGACGCCGATGCCGATGCAGGGACCAGCGCGCGCGTGGACACCAGCCATTCGAGCAATGCCCGCGCCTGCGTTTGCTGCAGCGTCACGCCGGTCGCCGATGCCTCGGGCGCGGTGCCGGCGAAGGGCGCGAGCAGTTCGGCGACGCCGACGCCCGCCCCCGAATCGAAACGGCGCAGCAGCGCCGCAGCCCTGTCGTCGAAGCCCTCGACGCGGCGCACATGGCCGGCTGCGCCGCACAGCGCACTGTCGCCGTCGTGCATCCAGGCGAGTGGAAACGACGGGTCGGCGAGCTGCCATCGCCCCTGCGCATGCAATGGCGCCACAGGCGACGCCGGGGGTGGCGGCACGAAGCCGCCGCCCGTGCGCAACGCCAGATAGCCGGCCGAGGCGGCGCTGCGCAGCGCCGCCGGCGTGGCCAGGCGCCGGACCGTCGCCAATGCCCCAGCGACCTGGTCGGCCGCCCCCGCGTCGTCTCCGCACGCATCGCCTGCAGCGGCGGCCTGCGCATCCACCGCATCGGCCGCACGCACGATCGCATCGAAGTCGTAGAGCAGCGCATGACCGTCACGCGGGATCCCCACGTTGACACTGGTCGCCACCTCGACGCCGAGGGTTTCGCCGACGTGGTAGTACGCCGCGGGCCAGTAGAGCAGATCGCCCGGCCCGACATCGATCGCGAAGGAGTCGGCCAGATGCTCGGCGTAATCGACCCGCGTCGCCACCGCGTCCTGCCAGGGCCGCGTGGGCCAGAACCGCATGCGCTTGCGCCCCTGCAGCACGAATACGAAGGTCGCGAACCGGTCCTTGTGCACCCCCACCGGCGTGCGTTCGTAGTTACCGTGGAACAGCGTGGTGATCGCCCCGGTCGACGGTAACCCGACCTGCGCGAACAGGCCCTGGAAAAAACGCCGCCCGCCCTCCCAGATACGCCGATCGTGTCGGTGGAACTCGTTGACGATCAGCGCATAGCTGCGCCCGCCGCCCTCGCGCAGTATCCGCTGCGCGTAACGTTCGAACGTGGCGTCCTCTTGGCGCGGCAACCAGGCACCGGGCTGCCGCCGCTGGCGATCGTCGAGCACGAACCGGCAGGCCTGCTCGTCGCCGTTGGCCGTGCGCGCGGCTGACGCCGCTGCCGCCAGTGCCGCGTCCAACGGATACGGCGCCGCGCCATGGCGCCGGAACACCACCGGCCGGCGGTCCCAACACGTCGCAACGAACTGCGCCCAGTCGATCGGTCCCTGCGCTTGCAGGTAGGGCATGGCCTTCATTCCCCTCCTCCCCCGTAGACACGTTGCAGCAGCGCCCGATACTCGGCCAGGGGCGGCAGGCCCATCTGTCGCCGCCACGTATCGACCTGCGTCGGCGACTGGAGCGGATACGGCACCAGCCGCCCCTGTCGCCGCCTGAACTTCGTCCCGTAGCGTTGCCTGCGGCCCGCGTTCACGCAGACCGCGTCGGTCAAGTAGGCGAGGTGGCGCAGCGGCACGTCCCCTTCGGCCGCAGCGGCCTGCACCAGCGCCAGGCATCGTCGCTGCAGCGTCGCGCCACGGCGATCGGCATGCTGGGCGAGTGTCACCGCGGCCTCGCAGGCACGGGGGCCGACCCGGGCCACCGTGGGCCAGCCGTGTGCGTCGAGCACGGACTCGAGCCAGGCCAGCGCGGTCTGCGTCAGTGCCCGCAGGCGCGCAGCGGTCTCGCGATCCCGGAAACCGTCGGCCGCCCATTGCCGACGCAGCGCGCCGTCGAGTCGCTGAATCGCCAGCAGCCGCCGGCCTATCGCGCGTAGGCGCGGCGGACCGGCAGGCAACGGCAGCGCCTGCACCTCGATCCGCTGGCGATTCCAGCGGTAGGCCACCCGGCAACCGGCCTGGGCCCAGTCGAAATGCACGCTGCCGGCCTGGGTGCTGCGGATACGCAGGTCCACGCCAAGCGCTGGGTCGCGCAGCCGCCAGCCGGCGCCGTCGCGCCATGTGTCGGGCGCATCGCGCGCCAATTCTGGAAAGGCGTGCGCGACGGCATCTTGGATCAACGTCGCCAGATCGACGAAATCGAGCTCGCGTGCCAGCAGGCCGTCCAGGTCGGGCAACAGCGACGGTACCTCGACCGACAACGGCCCGACCCGCCGCGCGCGCGCGAACGACGGCGCCGCCAGCGCGCGCGGGGCGCCGCCGTCGAGGGGCGCGAAGAAGTACGGCACGTCGCCGCGCGCCAGCTGCGCGCGCTCCTCCTCGCACAACGGCACGCCCGCGTCCGCGCGCTCCCCGCCGTCGGCGCCGCGCTCGAGTGCGCGCGCATAGGTCGACGTGAGTTTGGGCAAGACGCGGACCCGGCCGCCGCGCAGCGAGGCGCGCAGGCGCGCGTGCAGCGCCTGGCGATGCTGCAGCAGGCAGGTCCACGTGTCGAACATGCCGCGCAGCATCGCCGGCAGTTGGCGCGCCGGCCCGAGGTTGCCGACGGCATCGGCCACCGCGGCACGGGTCTCACGGCGCGCCCAGGCAGCCATCGTGCGCCGCAGCTGCAACGTCCTGCCCGGGGCGGAGAAGAATGCTACGGCCGGCCCTTCGACGTCGTCGGGCCGCAGTTTCGACGCAAACGCCGGATGGCCCCCGCAACGGTGCGCGGGCGAGGCGACCAATCCGGTGCCGGTCATTCGCTGCATCCGGCACCCGAACACTTCCAGATCGACGACGTGCGGCATGGGATCGCGCGCACCCGACCGCACTCCGCACAACACGTTGCTCTCGCCCAGGTCGGTCGCGCCGACCACGTGACAGGCCACGCCCAAGGCACCGGCCGAGCGCCAATACGCGCGCACTGCAGGTGGCGACAACCGCGCCCCCTCGATCGCCGGACGCGCCTGCGGGTCCAACATGCCCCAGTCTCGTGGCCGCTCCACCCAGTCCTGCCAACTGTAGGTCCAGCGATCGCGGCCGACGCCGCGCCACACGCGCAACGTGGGCAGGCGGATCGGACCGGACACCGGCGCCAGACCATTGAGCCAGGCGAAGATCGACACGCGCCCGTCGACCGGCGCGTCCGCCAGGAAGATCCGCTCGCCATCGACCGGCCTGGGTTTGTAGGCGATGCGGGTGCCATTGCGCAGGCGCAGACACAGCACCCGCTGGCCGCCATTGTGGGTTTCCGAGGGGCTGGCCCACAGCCCGACGACGGGGCCACGCACTGCATCGCCGAAGACCCCGGCCTGCAGGTCGCGGCGCAGGCGCGCAATAAACCGCATGAGGAAGGTCCGGAACAGGCGACAGCGCTCGGCGACCTCGTCACGATGGTCGGCACCGCCGATGGCGCAACGGACGAAGGCCTCGCTGACCAACGGCGCAAACAAGGCCGCATTGCCGAGGCCGAGCACGCGAACGCCGAACAGGTCGGCATGCGCCCGTCCCAATGCCCGGCACCAGGGACCCAGGGTCTCGAGCATCTCGACGAATGCCGCGAACTCGGGCCGCGCCAGCACCACCGCCAGCGATCGCGCATCATCGCCCCCCCGCAACGTGCGCAGCGGTTCGATTCGTCCGTCGGCGCGATGACGCGCGACCGGCGGCAACAGCGCACCCCCATCGCCGCGAGCGATCCTGCGCACGAGGGCCCGGGTCTGGGGCGGTAGTCGGACCGGGCGCGCCGACCGTGGCAGCGATACCAGTGCGTCCTGCAGCGCGGGGCGATCGAGCGCGTCCCGAATGCGCCCGGCGCGCGCCCCCGTCCGGCCGGCCAAAGCCTCAGGGCTCCCCGTCGCGATGGCCGACGGCCGCCGGGACATCCGGCACGACGCCACGCACGCTCTGGAGTTGCGCCAGCACGGCGCGCAGCGCGGGATCGGCGCCGCAGAGCGCGTCGACCGTCCAGGCGCCACCGCCGGCAAGCGTCATCCGCAATGCGCGACTGGCTGGCGTGTCGTCGACGGCCAGCGTGTGGCCATTGACCGCCCACAGCCGCACCCCCTCGCCGGCCGGGATCTCGAGAATCCGCGCGCCAGGCACCGTGCGAACACGATCTGCCGACGCCAGTGCGGGGAGCGCCAGGCGACCGGGCACCGGTTCGAGTGCGCACGCACTGGCCCGAGCGAGTCGATGCACACGGTCGGCCAGGTCGGCCGACGCGCCGGCCACCCATGCGCCCAGCGCATCTGCGTTGCGCGCGAGCGCGGCCGGCAACTCGAGCGCGCCGTCGACGCCCGTGCCGCGGACCGGCAGCGACGGCACGGCGTCCCCGTCAGGGCGTTCTGTCGGCAGCAGGGAAGCGAACAGATCGAGCAGTTCGCGAGTCGCGCCGACGCGATGCCGGGGTATGCCCAAACGAAGCGCGACGCAGCTCCCGTCGCCGGTCTCCTGCCAAGCCTCGCCGCACGGGCGATACAGCAGCGCGCCGGCACCCGCGGCCGCGACTGGGTGGCCGCTGCGCGCGCAGGTCAACGCGACCTGCCCCGACAACGGAAAGATCAGCGCCGCGTCCCGATGCGCGGCCGCCTCCCGTCGATACCGGCCCAGCAGCAAGTGCGCCACGATCGGCCGTGCGGGGCAGCCGAGATGCGCACACCAGGCCCACAGGAAGTTTCGGACCCGCCTCCATGCCGCGGCATCGGCGATCAGCGGCGCCTCGATCTCCAGCGACACCGGGTCGTCCGGCGCCCAGGCCTGCAACCGACGCAGATACCCCTCGCCCGACCGGTCCCGCTCGTCGGGCAACAGCGCGCCCGGCGCGCGGATCTCGGCCTCGCCAACGAACAAGCGCACTGCGGGCAGCGTGAAAAAGCGGATGCCGGAGCGCGATGGCCCGCAGATCGCGACCGCCAGGCGATACGCCGCGGCGGCCGACCAGGGCGCGACCGCGCGAAACAAGCCCGGCGCCTCGCTGCGATGACACAACGCCAGACGATTCCAGTCCAGTTGGGCGGGCTGCGCCTGCGCTGCTGCCGTGTCCATGGCCGATGCCTTCCGATCCGCAAGAGCCGCACCCGGCGGGCGTCGCCAGCCGGGTGCGGCGGCTGCGCTCAGACGCAGTAGATCGTGCGCGAACAGGTCGCCTGCGGCGCGACGCCCGCGTTGTCGAGGGCGGTGCCCTTGGGCGCCGACTTCTGCATCTGCCCGATCAGATGGTCGAGTGTCGACTTCGCATCGCCTGCCCGATCGTGGGCGGCGCCCCGCTCCTTGCTTGCGCTGACCTTGTGCATGCTCGTCTCCTTCGCTGTTGGGATGAGGTCCGCCCGCCGTCTTTGACGGGCCACCATCGAGATCGCGCGCGCCCACGGCACGACGCAAATGAATGCGATGGCCGCGAGCCCGCGCCATGGCCGGCGTCACATCGCCTGGGCCAGCGTGCTTGGCAACACCCGCCCCAGACCGCCGGCTCGACGCGGCGACAGGCGCCTAGAAGCAGTAGATCGTCCGGAAACAGGTCGACTGCGGTGCGATACCCGCGTTGTCGAGTGCGGTCCCCTTCGGCGCCTGCTTCTGCATCTGCCCGATCAGCCGATCGAGGTTGGTCCTCGCATCGACGGCCGGATTGCAACGAGTCCCCTGATCCTTGCTTGCCTTGACCTTGTCCATGATCGTCTCCTGTGCTCGGTTGGGTGACATCCCGGGGCGTTCTTGCGATCACCGGCGGATCCGGCGAGTCGCGTCGCACCGGCCCGCCGTCCTCGACGGGCGGTTCCGGAGTAGCACGCCACAGCGGAGCCATGCAAATGAATGCACCGCACACAAGCGCGAGCCATGACAGCGGTCACACCCTGGACTCGCCGGCATCACCCAGATGCCAGTCTCCGATGGCCCCCACGCGAACAGGCGTACAAACGACGCCGGCCGGGTCGAAGACCCGGCCGGCGTTGGTGACATCGAGGGTCAGCGCGACTGCGCGCGGCCCTGGGTCAGGCGAACGCCTGCTGGCACCAGGCCATCAGCGGGCTCCAGAACAGCCCCAGGCCCAGTAGCGCCAGCGCATTGACCGCGAACACGATGCGCAGCAGCTGGCCCGGGCGCTGCGCGACCGGCGCGGCGTTGGGCGCATCGAAGTACATGACCTTGATCACGCGCAGGTAGTAGAACGCGCCGATGACCGCGAACACGATGCCGACGATCGCCAGCCACAGCAGGTCGCCTTCCAGCGCGCCCTGCAGCACGACCAGCTTGGCCCAGAAGCCGAGGAACGGCGGCACGCCGGCGAGCGAGGCCATGATGCACAGCACCAGGCCGGCCATCCACGGGCTGCGCTGGTTCAGGCCCTTGTAGTCCTCGATCCGCTCGGCCTCGAAGCCGGCGCGCGAGAGCATGACGATCGCGCCGAACGAGGCCACCGACATGATCGCGTAGCTGATCGCATAGAACATCGCCGCCGCATGTCCGGTCTCGCCGCCGCCGGCCAGGCCGAGGAACAGGAAGCCGACGTGCGAGATCGTCGAGTAGGCGAGCATGCGCTTGAGGTTGGTCTGCGCGATCGCGAACAGGTTGCCGACCGCCAGCGACAGCGCCGCGAGCAGCGCCAGCAGCAGCTGCGACTGGTCGTGCACCTGGCCCAGCGCGGTGTCGAGCAGGCGCCAGGCCATGCCGAACGCAGCCAACTTGGGCACCGAGCTGATGAACGCGACGATGGGGGTCGGCGCACCGTGGTAGGTGTCGGGCAGCCACATGTGGAACGGCGCGGCGCCGAACTTGAACGCGATGCCCACCAACACGAAGACCATGCCGGTCAGCAGCAGCACGCGCCCCTCGCCCACCAGCCCACCGACCGCTTGGTCGATGCCGGGCAGCGACAGCGTGCCGGTCGCACCGTAGATCAGCGACATGCCGAACAGCAGCATGCCCGAGGCCAGTGCGCCGAGGACGAAGTACTTCATCGCCGCTTCCGACGACAACGGGTTGTCGCGGTCGCAGGCCACCAGCGCATACGAGCACAGCGCCAGCAGTTCCAGGCCGACATAGACCATCGTCATGTTGTTGGCCGAGACCAGCAGCATCATGCCGGCACTGGTGAACAGGAACAGCACCGGGATCTCGCCCTGGTACAGGCCCCGCTCGCGCAGGTACGGCCATGCGTAGCCCAGCGCGATCGCGCCGACGATCAGACCGGCGACCTTGAGCACATCGGCGCCGGCATCGCGGACGAACATGTCGGCCAGGATGGTGCCGTGACCGCCGACGCCGGCGGCGATCAGTGCGGCCGCGCCGAGCATCGTGGCCACTGCCAGCGCATGGGTGACGATGCGGCGGCGCGGGTCGAGGAACAAGTCGAGCATCAGCAGCGCGAACGCGCCCAGGATCACGACGAGCTCGGGCACGATCGGGCCGAGCTCGGCCAGCGTGCGGACGGGGGGCGTCATCGGAGCGGAAATCATCGCGGCACGGCTCTCATTGAATATGGACTCACAGCTTGCTGGCGGCGATCACATTCGCCAGTTGCGCGATGGACGGCTCCATCAGGTCGGTCAGCGGCTTGGGATAGACACCGATCAGCAGCGTGCCCGCAGCGAACACGCCCAGCACCAGCGCCTCGCGGCCGTTGATGTCCTTGAGCGCGGCGACGTGCGCATTGGCGACTTCGCCGTAGAGCACCCGCTTGACCAGCCACAGCGTGTACGCAGCGCCGATGATCAGCGTCATCGCCGCGAAGAAGCCGATCAGCGGATGGTTCTGGAACGCGGCCAGGATCACCATGAACTCGCCGACGAAGCCCGACGTGCCCGGCAAGCCGGAGTTGGCCATCGCGAACAGCACGTAGAACGCCGCGAACCAGGGCATCACATTGGCGACGCCGCCGTAGTCCTTGATCATGCGCGTGTGCATGCGGTCGTACAGGATGCCGATGCACGAGAACATCGCACCGGACACGAAACCGTGCGAGACCATCTGCACCATCGCGCCCTGCAGGCCCAGACGGGCCGCATCGCCGGCGTCGACGTCGCGCACCAGCGCAAACGCGATGAACACGCCCAGGGTCACGAAGCCCATGTGCGAGACCGACGAGTACGCCACCAGCTTCTTCATGTCCTGCTGGACCAGCGCGACCAGGCCGACGTAGACCACCGCGATCAGCGACAGTGCGATCACCAGCCACGCCCACTCGTGGCCCGCATCGGGGGTGATCGGCAGGTTGAAGCGCAGGAAGCCGTAGCCGCCGATCTTGAGCATGATCGCCGCCAGGATCACCGAGCCGCCGGTCGGCGCCTCGACGTGCGCATCGGGCAGCCAGGTGTGCACCGGGAACATCGGCACCTTGACCGCGAACGCGGCGAGGAAGGCGAAGAACAGCCAAGTCTGCTCGGTCGCCGACAGCCGCACCGCGTACAGGTCGGGCAGCTGCCAGCTGCCGGCCTGCAGATACAGGTAGATCAGCCCGACCAGCATGAACACCGAGCCGAGGAACGTGTAGAGGAAGAACTTGACCGAGGCGTAGACACGCCGCGGACCGCCCCACACGCCGATGATGATGAACATCGGGATCAGCATCGCCTCGAAGAACACGTAGAACAGCATCGCGTCCACGGCGCAGAACACGCCGATCATCATGCCTTCGAGGATCAGCATGGCGGCGTAGTACTGGTGCACGCGCTTGCTCACCGACGTCCAGGCGCCGATCAGCACCAGCGCGGTGGTCAGCGTGGTCAGGATGATCAGCGCCACCGAGATGCCGTCCGCGCCCAGGTGGTACTCGATGTCCAGCGACGGGATCCACTCGCGGCGCTCGAGGAACTGCATCCCCGCATTCGCGTAATCGAAGCCGGTGAACAGCGGCAGGCTGAGCACGAACACCGCCACGGCGACCGCGAGCGACACCCAACGCACGGCATCGGCGCGGCGATCGCCCAAAGCGAGCACGCAGGCGCCGCCGAGGATCGGCAGCCAGATCAATAGACTGAGAAGAGGCCAGTTCGACACGTGGGTATTTCCGTCAGCGCCAGTACTTGATGAGGACGGCCAGGAGCACGATCAGGCCGACGATCATCGCGAATGCGTAGTGGTAGAGAGCGCCGGACTGCAGCCGGCGGACGAGGCCCGAGACCAGGTCGACGACGCGCGCCGAGCCGTTCACGAACAGGCCATCGATGACCTTGGTGTCGAACACGCGCGACAGCTTGCCCAGCGCGACGCCGCCGCCGGCAAAGCCGCCGATCCACAGGTCGTCGGCGAAGTACTTGCGCTCCAGCACCCGGATCGGCAGCGCAAACACGCGCGCGGCCTTGGCCGGCAGCTCCGGCTTCCACCAGTACATCACCGTGGCAAGCACGAAGCCGGCCACGACCAGCCAGAACGCAGGTGCAACGAAGCCGTGCAGCGCGAAGCCGACCGGGCCATGCCACAGATCTTCCTTCAGCGCCGCCAGCACGTCGTTGGACGCCAGCACGTGGATCACGCCATCGAAGAACCCGGTACCTGCATGGTGGCCGCTCCAATCGGTGCCGAAGAGCATCGGCCCTGCGGTGAAGTAACCGATCAGGATCGACGGGATCGCCAGCAGGATCAGCGGCAGCGTCACCACCCACGGCGACTCGTGCGGCTCGTGTGCGCCATGGCCGTGATGACCATGGTCATCGTGCGCATCGTGCGCATCGGAGGCGTGCGCGTCGCGGAAGCGCTCCTTGCCGAAATAGGTCATGTACAGCAGGCGGAAGCTGTAGAACGAGGTCACGAACGCACCCAGCAACACCGACCAGTACGCGTACTGATACACCCAGCCGCCGTCGCCGGCATGCTTGGCCGCCTCGATGATCGTGTCCTTGGAGTAGAAGCCGCTGAAGAACGGCGTGCCCACCAGCGCCAGCGTGCCGATGACGCTGGTCCAGAACGTGATCGGCATGTACTTGCGCAGGCCGCCCATCTTGCGCATGTCCTGCTCGTGGTGCATGCCGATGATCACCGAGCCGGCGGCCAGGAACAGCAGCGCCTTGAAGAACGCGTGCGTCATCAGGTGGAACACCGCGGCCGAATACGCCGACACGCCCAACGCCACCGTCATGTAGCCAAGCTGCGAGAGCGTGGAGTACGCGACCACGCGCTTGATGTCGTTCTGCACGATGCCGATCAGGCCGGTGAAGAACGCGGTGGTCGCACCGATGAACAGGATGAACTGCAGCGCGGTCTCCGACAGTTCAAACAGCGGCGACATGCGCGCCACCATGAAGATGCCGGCGGTGACCATCGTCGCGGCGTGGATCAGCGCCGAGATCGGGGTCGGGCCTTCCATCGAGTCGGGCAGCCACACGTGCAGCGGGACCTGGGCCGACTTGCCCATCGCACCGATGAACAGGCAGATGCAGACCAGCGTGGCCACCGACCACTCAAAACCGCCGATGATCTCGACCGTCTGCCCGCCGCCGATCGTGGTGTCGGCGGCTGCGAACACGGTCGCGTAGTCAAGGCTGCCGAACCAGTACAGCACGCCGGCGATCCCGAGCAGGAAGCCGAAGTCGCCCACGCGGTTGACCAGAAACGCCTTCATGTTGGCGAACACCGCGCTGGGCTTCTTGAACCAGAAGCCGATCAGCAGGTACGACACCAGGCCCACCGCCTCCCAGCCGAAGAACAGCTGCAGGAAGTTGTTGCCCATCACCAGCATCAGCATCGAGAAGGTGAACAGCGAGATGTAGCTGAAAAACCGCTGGTAGCCGGGGTCCTCGGCCATGTAGCCGATCGTGTACAGATGCACGAGCAGCGACACGAAGGTCACCACGACCATCATCATCGCCGTCAGGTTGTCGACCAGGAAGCCGACATGCGCCGAATAGTTGGCGACCTCGAAGAACGTGTAGACGTTCTCGTTGAACGGTGCGGCGCCCTGCAGCAGCTGCCACAGCGTGTAGACCGACAGCGCACAGCTGACCGCGACACCGGCGATCGTCGCCACGTGCGCGCCGACGCGCCCGACCTGGCGTCCGAACAGGCCGGCGATGACCGAGCCCAGCAGCGGGGCCAGGACGATCGCGACCAGGATGCTCTTTGAAATCGTGTACTCCATGCCCGGCTCAGCCCTTCAGCGTGTCGAGTTCGGCGACGTTGATCGTGCGCCGGTTGCGGAACAGCGTGACCAGGATCGCCAGGCCGATCGCGGCCTCGGCCGCGGCCACGGTCAGGATGAAGAAGACGAAGATCTGGCCGGCGGCATCGCCGTACTCGCGCGAGAACGCGACGAAGTTGATGTTGACCGCGAGCAGCATCAGCTCGATCGACATCAGCAGGATGATCACGTTCTTCCGGTTGAGGAAGATGCCCGCCACGGAAATGCAGAACAGCACCGCGCCCAGCGACAGGTAGTGGCCCAGCGACAGGCCGGTTCCGAACAGCTCGGTCATTTCGCTTCTCCCTCGGTCGGCAGGTCGCCGGCATCGGCCGGCCCCTCGACCACCGGACGCACCGCGTCCATCTTGACCACGCGCATACGGTCCTTGGCACGCACGCGCGCCTGCTCGCCCGGGTTCTGGTGCTTGGCGCCCGGACGGCGGCGCAGCGTCAGCGTCACCGCGGCGATCACCGCAACGGTGAGGATCACTGCGGCGACCTCGAACGGCAGCAGGAAGTCAGTGAACAGCCGGCGGGCCAGCCACACCGTGTTCGAGGCCCCGGCCGCGTCGACCGCATCGACCGCGAATGGCGTCATGCGGCTGCGCACGCCGATCAACGCGAGGATCTCGAGCAGCATCACCACCGCCACGATCAGGCCGACCGGCAGATAGCGCACGTAGCCTTCGCGCAGCGGCGCGACATCGATGTCGAGCATCATCACCACGAACAGGAACAGCACCATCACAGCGCCGACATAGACCAGCACCAGGGCGATACCGAGGAACTCGGCGCCGATGAGCAGCCAGGTGCAGGCGGTGGAGAAGAACGTCAGCACCAGGAACAGCGCCGCATGCACCGGGTTGCGGGCGCTGATCACCGCAACCGCGGACATCACGGTCGTCGCGGCGAAGACGAGGAAGAAGATCAGGGCGAGGTCCATGGCTTACCTGTACGCGGAGTCGGCGGCGCGGCGTTCGGCGATCTCGGACTCGAGACGGTCGCCGATGGCCAGCAGCTGCGGCTTGGTCACGATGTTCTCGCCGCGGTTCTCGAAGTGGTACTCGTGGATATGCGTCTCGACGATCGAATCCACCGGGCACGACTCTTCGCAGAACCCGCAGTAGATGCACTTGAACAGGTCGATGTCGTAGCGCGTGGTGCGGCGGGTGCCGTCGGCGCGCTGCTCCGAATCGATCGTGATCGCCAGCGCCGGGCACACCGCCTCGCACAGCTTGCACGCGATGCAGCGCTCCTCGCCGTTGGGATAGCGGCGCAGCGCATGCAGCCCGCGGAAGCGAGGCGACTGCGGCGCCTTCTCCATCGGGTACATCAGCGTGTACTTGTCCCGGAACAGATACCGGAACGTCAGTGCCATGCCGCCGAGCAATTCGAGCAGCAGCAGGCTCCTGAACCATGCAACGAACTTGCCCATCACTGCCCTGCCTCGAATACACCGAAGTACGCCATCAACGCGGTGACCACGATCCAGCCGATGCTGATCGGGATGAACACCTTCCAGCCCAGCCGCATGATCTGGTCGTAGCGATAGCGCGGGAACGACGCGCGGAACCAGATGAAGCAGCTGGCGAAGAAGAACACCTTCGCAAACAGCCACCACCAGCCGTCGACCGCCAGCCATTCGAGCACCGGCACGCCGTCGAACCAGCCCTGGAACGGCGACAGCCAGCCGCCAAGGAAGAACGTCGCGGTCAGGAAGCTGATCAGGATCATGTTCGCGTACTCGGCCAGGAAGAACAGCGCGAACGCCGACCCCGAGTATTCGACCATGTGACCTGCGACGATCTCCGACTCGCCCTCGACGACGTCGAACGGCGAGCGGTTGGTCTCGGCGACACCGGACACGAAATAGATCACGAACAGCGGCAGCATCGGCAGCCAGAACCAGTCGAACAGGCCCTTGCCGCCGGACTGCGCCATGACGATCTCGCTCAGATTCAGGCTGCCGGCGCCGACCATCACGCCGACCAGCGCGAAGCCCATCGCGATCTCGTAGCTGATCATCTGCGCCGAGGCGCGCATCGCGCCCAGGAACGCGTACTTGGAGTTCGACGCCCAGCCGGCCAGGATGATCCCGTAGATGCCCAGGCTGGTCATCGCCAGCAGGTACAGCAGGCCCGCATTGGCGTTCGACAGCACCAACTGGGTATCGAACGGCACCACCGCCCAGGCCGCGAATGCCGGCGCAAGGGTGATCAGCGGCGCCAGCACGTACAGCACGCGCTGCGCGTTGGTCGGCTGGATGACTTCCTTGAACAGCAGTTTGAAGACGTCGGCGAAGGCCTGGAAGATGCCCATGCCGACGTACATCGGCCCGTGACGCACGTGCATCCAGCCGATCAGCTTGCGCTCCCAGACCACGTAGAACGCCACGGCGATGATCACCGGCATCGCGATCACGAGGATCTTGAGCACGATCCACAGCACCGCGCCGATGCCGCCCAGCGACAGCAGGGCCTCGTGCAGCGGCGCGGTGAGATCGCCGAGCAGCGTTGCAGTGTTCGTGACGCCGGCCTGCGAAGTGCCGGCTTGCAACATAGGCATGCTCATGCCGCCACCACCTTGACCTTGCCGGCCACCAGCGCCGCGGTGGCGCCGTAGCCCGATTCGATCCATGCCGCACCGAGCGCGACGCGATCGTCGACGACGACCTGCAACGTGCCGGTGCCCACTGCGTTAGTGACCTTGGCCATGCGTCCGTCGGCCACCCCATGCGCCGAGGCGTCATCGGGATGCAGCGCGATGCGCGGACCCAGGGTCAGCGGATGGGACTGCAACGCCGCAGCGCGACGGGTCAGCGCATCGACCCGGTAGATCGCCTGGGTCACCGCCAGCTCGAGCCCGTCGCCGTCCACCGTCGGGGCCGCGGAGGCCGCAACCGCCACGGTCCGCGGCTGCAGGCTGGCACGCAGGCCGGCCAGATCGGTGAACTCGAAGCCCGGCACCGCCAGCTCGCCGCCGAGCGCACGCAGCACACGCCAGCCCGCCCTGGCATCGCCCGGCAGCTTGCCCGCTGCGGTCGCATGCTGCGCGCGTCCGTCGAGGTTGGTCAGCGTGGCATCGATCTCGGCGAGCGCGCCGATCGGCAGGATCACGTCGGCGACGCTGCGGGTGGATTCGCAGGCGAACTGGCTGAAGGCCACGACCTGGGCTGCACCCAGTGCCTGCATCGCCTGCGCCGGATCGGCGAAGTCCAGGCCCGGCTCGATGCCGTAGATCACATAGGCGCCGCGACGCTGCGCAAGCATCGCGTTGGCATCGCGCGTGGTCGGCAGCACGCCGGCCGCCGTCAGGCCAACCGCGTTCGCGCCCTGCGGGATCCGGCACAGCGCGGCCCCGGTCGACTGCGCGAGCGCGGCCGCGGCCTTGCGGATGTCGGCGGCGTGCGCGCTGGCTTCCGCCTGCGCGCCGACGATGATCGCCGCATGCGCGGCGCCGCGCAGTGCGTCGGCGAGCTCGCCGACCTGCAGCGTCTGGGCGATACGCGACGGCGGCACGATGGCCTTGTCGGCGATGTCGAAGGTGAACTCGAAATCGACCGGATTGACGACGTAGACCTTCGCGCCGCGCTTCCATGCCTGGCGCACACGGTGGTGCAGCAGCGGCACTTCGTGGCGCAGGTTGGATCCGACGATCAGCACCGCGTCGGCCTTGTCGAGCTCGGCGACCGGCATCGCGAAGGCTTGCGCGACGGCGCCGTCGGACAGGTCGCGCTGGGCGATGCGGTGGTCGAGGTTGCCCGTACCCAGGGCATCGGCCAGACGCGCCAGCAGCGCGCCCTCCTCGTTCGAGGTGGCCGGATGCACCAGCATGCCGAGTTCGTCGGCCGGGTTGTCGCGCAGGATCCGGGCCGCGCGCGTGAGCGCCTCGTCCCAGGTCGCCTCCCGCCACTGGCCACCGTCCTTGATCTGCGGATGCAGCGCCCGGTCCTCGGCCGCCAGCCCCTGATGCGAATAGCGATCGCGATCCGACAGCCAGCACTCGTTGACCGCTTCGTTGTCACGCGGCACCGCCCGCATCACTTCACCGCGGCGCAGATGCAGGAACAAGTTGCTGCCCAGCGCGTCATGGCCGCCGAGCGACTCGCGCGCGATCAGTTCCCACGGCCGCGCGCGGAAGCGGAAGACCTTGTTGGTCAGCGCGCCGACCGGGCACACGTCGATGACGTTGCCCGACAGTTCGGTCGTCAGCGGCTTGCCGTCGTAGGTGCCGATCTGCAGGTTCTCGCCGCGCTGCATGCCGCCCAGCTCGTAGGTGCCGGCGATTTCGGCGGTGAAGCGGATGCAGCGCGTGCACTGGATGCAGCGCGTCATCTCGGTGGCGACCAGCGGACCGAGGTCTTCGTCGGGCACCACGCGCTTGCGCTCAGCAAAACGGCTGACCGAGCGGCCGTAACCCAGCGACAGGTCCTGCAGCTCGCACTCGCCACCCTGATCGCAGATCGGGCAATCGAGCGGATGATTGATCAGCAGGAACTCCATCACGTTGCGCTGCGACTTGAGAGCCTTTTCGCTGCGCGTGACGACCTTCATGCCGTCCATCACCGGCGTGGCGCAGGCCGGCGCCGGCTTGGGCATCTTTTCGACTTCGACCAGGCACATCCGGCAGTTCGCCGCGATCGCCAGCTTGTCGTGATAGCAGAAGCGCGGGATCGCGATGCCGGCCTTGTCGGCGGCCTGGATGATCATCGAGCCCTTGGGCGCGGCCAGCTCGACGCCGTCGATGAAGACGGTGACGTGGTCGGGCGGCAGATTCGGATTCACAGGTTGCGCGCTCATGCGGCGACACCCTTCAACATTGCGACGACGCCCCTCGAGTCGAGGGGCTGGGCGCGTTCGCGCGACGCGCGAATGCGTCCGGGGAGCTGGAGACGTGCTGCGCTCATGCGGCCACCGCCTTCGCCACCACGGTGCCGTTGCGCTGATCGTCGACCAGGAAGCGCCGGTTGACGATCGCGTACTCGAACTCGTCCCAGAAGTGGCGCAGGAACCCCTGCACCGGCCACGCAGCGGCCTCACCGAACGCGCAGATGGTGTGTCCCTCGATCTGGCCGGCGGCCGCCCGCAGCATCTGCAGGTCGTCGACGGTCGCCTTGTGTTCGGCGATGCGGGTCAGCATGCGGTACATCCAGCCGGTGCCCTCGCGGCAGGGCGTGCACTGGCCGCAGGACTCCTTGAAGTAGAAACGGGCGATGCGCTGACAGGCGCGCACCATGCAGGTGGTCTCGTCCATCACGATGACCGCACCCGACCCCAGGCCCGAACCGGCCTTCTGGATCGCGTCGTAGTCCATCGTCAGACCCATCATCGTCTCGCCCGGCAGCACCGGCATCGACGAGCCGCCCGGGATCACCGCCTTGATGCGGTGCCCGTTGCGCATGCCGCCGCACAGGTCGAGCAGTTCGGAGAACGGCGTGCCCAGACGGATCTCGTGGTTGCCAGGACGCGCGACGTGGCCGGAGACCGAGAAGATCTTGCAGCCGCCGTTGTTGGGCTTGCCCAGGTTCAGGAACCACTCCGGGCCGTTGCGCACGATCGCCGGCACCGAGGCGTAGGTCTCGGTGTTGTTGATCGTGGTCGGCTTGCCATACAGGCCGAAGTTGGCCGGGAACGGCGGCTTGAAGCGCGGCTGGCCCTTCTTGCCTTCGAGCGATTCCATCAGCGCGGTTTCCTCACCGCAGATGTAGGCGCCCGCGCCCAACGCGTTGTAGATGTCGATATCGATGCCCGAACCGAGCACGTTCTTGCCCAGCCAGCCATTGGCGTAGGCCTCGGCGGTGGCTTCCTCGAGATGCTCGAACGGCTCGTGGTGGAACTCGCCGCGCAGGTAGTTGTAGGCCACGCTCGAGCCGGTCGCGTAGCAGGCGATCGCCATGCCCTCGATGACCGCGTGCGGGTTGTAGCGCAGGATGTCGCGGTCCTTGGCGGTGCCGGGCTCCGACTCGTCGGAGTTGCAGAGGATGTACTTCTGCATCTCGCCCTTGGGCATGAAGCTCCACTTCAGGCCGGTCGGGAAGCCCGCGCCGCCGCGGCCGCGCAGGCCCGACTGCTTGACCATCTCGATGACGTCGGCCGGCGGGATCTTCTCTTCGAGGATCTTGCGCAGCGCGCTGTAACCACCCGTCTTGAGGTAGTTCTCGTAGCTCCACGGCTTGTCGAAATGCAGCGTGGTGTAGACCGCCTGGTGTTCCTTGGGCGCAGGCCCGACGGGCCCGTAGCCTTCGGAAGACTTGGGATGGTGATGTGCCATGTCCGCGCGTTGCCCTACTTCAGACCATCGAGCAGCTCGTCGACCTTCTCGGGCGAGAGCTTCTCGTGGTAGTGACCGTTGATGACCACGACCGGCGCGCCGCAGCACGCGGCGACGCATTCTTCCTCGCGCTTGAGGAAGACGCGGCCGTCGGCCGTGGACTCGCCCAGCTTGCAGCCGAGCTTCTTCTCGGCGTGCGCAACCAGGTCCTCGGCGCCGTTGAGCCAGCAGCTGATGTTGGTGCAGAAGGCGACGTTGTTGCGGCCGACCTTCTCGGTTTCGAACATCGAGTAGAACGTCGCGACTTCGTAGGCCCACACCGGCGGCAGGTCCAGGTACTTGGCGACACCGGCGATGATCTCGTCGGTGAGATAACCGCCATTCTGCTCCTGCGCCGCGAACAGGCCCTGCAGCACCGCCGAACGCTTGCGGTCGGGCGGGAACTTGGTCAACCAGTGGTCGATGTGCGCGCGGGTGTCCTCGCTGAGCACGACCATCGGGTCGACGTTGCGGGCGTTCTCGAAATTTCCGGTCGCCTTCATCGGTCGACTTCTCCGAACACGATGTCGTAGGTGCCGATCATCGCGACGACGTCCGAGAGCATGTGGCCCTTGGTGATCGCGTCCATCGACGAGAGATGCGCAAAGCCGGGCGCGCGCAGATGCACGCGGAACGGCTTGTTCGCGCCGTCGGAGACCAGGTAGCAGCCGAACTCGCCCTTGGGCGCTTCGACCGCGCTGTAGGTCTCGCCCTCGGGCACGCAGTAGCCCTCGGTGAACAGCTTGAAGTGGTGGATCAGCGCTTCCATGTCGTCCTTCATCTCCGCACGGGAGGGAGGCGACACCTTGTAGTTGTCGAGCATGACCGGGCCGGGGTTGGCCTTCAGCCACGCGACGCACTGGGCGATGATCCGTGCCGACTGGCGCATCTCGAAGACGCGGACCAGGTAGCGGTCATAGCAGTCACCGTTGACGCCGACCGCGATATCGAAGTCGACATCGGCATAGCGCGCATACGGCTGGGTCTTGCGCAGATCCCACTCGATGCCCGAACCACGCAGCATCGGGCCGGTCATGCCCCAGGCCATCGCCTGTTCGGGCGGGATGACGCCGATGCCGACGGTGCGCTGCTTCCAGATGCGATTGTCGGTGAGCAGGGTCTCGTACTCGTCGACGCGGCTGGGGAAGTCCTTGGCGAACGCCTCCAGATAGTCGAGCATCGAGCCCTCGCGCCAGGCATTGAAGCGCTTGAGCTTTTCGCCCTTGCGCCAGCGCGATTCCTTGTACTGCGGCATGCGCTCGGGCAAGTCGCGGTAGACACCGCCGGGTCGGTAGTAGGCCGCATGCATGCGCGCGCCCGAGACCGCCTCGTAGACGTCCATCAGCTCCTCGCGCTCGCGGAACGCATAGAGCATCACCGCCATCGCCCCCAGATCGAGCGCGTTGGAGCCGATCCACATCAGGTGATTGAGGATCCGCGTGACCTCGTCGAACAGGGTGCGGATCCACTGCGCGCGCTCGGGCGCCTCGATGCCCATCAGCGTCTCGATGGCGCGCACGTAGGCGTGCTCGTTGCACATCATCGACACGTAGTCGAGGCGGTCCATGTAGCCGATCGACTGGTTGAACGGCTTGGACTCGGCCAGCTTCTCGGTCCCGCGATGCAGCAGGCCGATATGCGGATCGGCGCGCATCACCGTTTCGCCGTCCATTTCCAGGATCAGGCGCAACACGCCATGCGCGGCCGGATGTTGCGGGCCGAAGTTGAACGTGTAGTTGCGGATCTCCTGCTTGAGGACATCCGCGCTCGGCGTGGTGTTCGCCTGGTGCAGGGAGGTAGTCGGCACGGCACTCATTTGGCGTCCTCCGCGCGGCGGGCCATCTGCTCGCCGCTGGCGGTCGCATAGCGGGCATCGTCGCGGATCACGCGCGGCACGCCGACGCGCGGCTCGACCGAGGTCACCGGCTCGTAGACCACGCGCTTGCGCTCGGCGTCGTAACGCACTTCGACGTTGCCGATCAACGGGAAATCCTTGCGGAACGGATGACCGACGAAGCCGTAGTCGGTCAGGATGCGGCGCAGGTCCGGATGGCCTTCGAAAATCACGCCAAACAGATCGAACGCCTCACGCTCGAACCAGTCGGCGACCGGCCATAGCCCGGTCAGCGAGGAGACGACCGGCAGGTCGTCGCTCGGCGCGAAGCAGCGCACCGTCAGGCGGCGGTTGTGGCGGATCGACAGCAACTGCGCGACCACGACGAAGCGACGCTGCGGGACCGGGATCTCGGCGGTCGCATCGGGCTGGCCGACCTGGCGGCTCGGCGCCTCGCCGAAGCGGAAGCGCCCCGGACCACGACCTTCGACGCCGCGGCTGAAGCCCTCGGAGGACACCTCGGTGTCCCACTCATCGCTGCCGTAGCCCAGATAGTCGACGCCGCACAGGTCGATCAGCGACTCGAAGCCGAACTCCTCGCGCAGCACGCGACAGGTGTCGAGCCAGTCGCCGGCGGTGGTGATCGCCACCTCGCCACGCGGCAGCGCGACGGCGACCTCGGCATCTGCAAAGCGGGTGCGCAGGCGCGCGGCGAATGCGCTCGCCGATTCCCGAACAGGTTGGTCACGCATCGCGCAGCCCCGTCTTCTCGTCGCCGAAATTGGTGGCGCGGCGGATCTTCTTCTGCAGCTGCAGGATGCCGTAGACCAGCGCCTCGGCCGTCGGCGGACAGCCCGGCACGTAGACGTCCACGGGCACGATGCGGTCGCAGCCGCGCACCACGGAATAGGAATAGTGGTAGTAACCGCCACCATTGGCGCAGCTGCCCATCGAGATGACCCACTTCGGGTCGGGCATCTGGTCGTAGACCTTGCGCAGTGCCGGCGCCATCTTGTTGACCAGGGTGCCGGCCACGATCATCACGTCGGACTGGCGCGGGCTGGGACGGAACACCACGCCGTAGCGGTCCAGGTCCAGACGCGCCGCGCCGGCGTGCATCATCTCGACCGCGCAGCAGGCCAGGCCGAAGGTCATCGGCCACATCGAGCCGGTCCGCGCCCAGTTGAGCAGCGCGTCGGAGCTGGTCGTGACGAAACCACGCTCGAGCAGCGGATTCTCGCCTTCGGGGCGCAGGATGTCGTCGACCCGGCCTTCCGGCAGCGGGTTGTTCATCAGGCGCGCAACGGTCTGGCTCACTCCCATTCCAGCGCTCCCTTCTTCCACACGTAGATGAAGCCGAGCAGCAGCATGCCGGCGAAGATGCCCATCTCGATCAGGCCGAGCATGCCGAGTTCGCGGAACACGGTGGCCCAGGGCACGATGAAGATGATTTCCAGGTCGAAGACGATGAACTGGATGGCGATCAGGTAGTAGCGCACATCGAACTGCATGCGCGCGTCCTCGAATGCTTCGAATCCGCACTCGTAGGGCGACAGCTTCTCCAGCGACGGGCGCTTGGGCCCGAGCAGGTTGCCAACGACCAGCAAGGCGATGCCGATCCCCGTGGCAACGATCAGGAACAGCAGGGTCGGCAGATATTCGGCCAGCACTGGATTGTTCTCTCGGCTACAGCCGCACGATCGCGGCCTTGGCTCGACGTCGTGACGTCGCACTCACAAGGCGCCTGGGCGCCTCACGCATATCGGGGACCGCCGCCTTGGCGACGCCTCCACCGATCCCCCTAATTGTACCGTTTTCAGAACTGGCGAGTAAACGATTACCCCGGCGGACACAGCATTTCGACCGCCCGCAGCGCGCCGAGCACGGGCCGACCGGACCCACGCCGCAAGATCCCGCCCCAACGACGCCCAAGCGCGCCCGATGCAAACGAAAAACCCCCGCTTTCGCGGGGGCTTTTCGCCGGTGCGACACCGCGTGCCGACGTCCGTACTTCCTGGTGCCCAAGGGGGGACTCGAACCCCCACGACCTAAGCCGCTACCACCTCAAGGTAGTGCGTCTACCAATTCCGCCACCTGGGCAAACCTGAAACTTTCCCGGCGCGATACCGAAGCGCTCGGGAGCCGCGCATTGTAGCGCGAATTATTCCGTCTGGGGAGCCTGCGGCGCAGGGTCCTGCGTCGGCGCCGACGGCACGGTCGCGGCATCGGCCGGCGCCTGCGGGACCGCATCCGAGGCCGCAGGCGCTGCGGGCACGGCGGCATCGCCCTGCGGCGCTGCCGGAACGGCCGGCACCTGCTGCGCGCCCATCACGCCCAGATCCATGTCCAGCGCATTGGGGTTGGCGCGATGCATCGCGTACCAAGCCATGAACAGGGTGATCGAGAAGAACGAGATCGCCAGCCACTTGGTGGCCTTGGACAGGAAGTTCGACGAACCGCGTGCGCCGAAGACCGTGGCCGAGGCGCCGCCGCCAAAGCCCGAACCGGCCGACGCGCCGGCGCCGCGCTGCATCAGGACCAATGCAATCATCGCGATCGCGATGATGACAAACAGAATGTTGAAGACGAACAGCATTGCGTGGGCGCTCGCAGAACGTGTGGTACGAGGGGCCGCTCAGCGCGCGGCTGCAGCGACGATGGCCAGGAAATCGGCGGCCGACAGCGAGGCTCCGCCGATCAACCCGCCGTCGACATCCGGCTGCGCGAACAGCTCGGCCGCGTTGGCGGGCTTGACGCTGCCGCCATACAGGATCGGCAACGAATCGGCGATCTTAGCATCCCGTGCCGCGATTTCGCTACGGATGAAGGCGTGGACGGCCTGGGCCTGGTCCGGGGACGCGGTCCGGCCGGTACCGATCGCCCAGACCGGCTCGTAGGCGACCACCGCGTCGGCGAAGGCGGCCGCGCTGACCAGATCGAGCACCGGGCGCAGCTGGGCGGCGATGGCGTCCTCGGTGAGGCCCGCGTCGCGATGCTGCAGCGATTCGCCGACACACAGGATCGGCCGCAGCCCCGCGTTGACCGCCGCCAGGAACTTGCGCCCCACATGCTCGCTGCTCTCATGGTGGTACTGCCGGCGCTCGGAATGGCCCACCAGCCCGAAGCGCGCGCCGACATCGACGAGCATCGTCGCCGAGACCTCGCCGGTATAGGCGCCTTCCTGGTTGCTGCTGACATCCTGGGCACCGAACGCGACGCCCTGGGCACCGGCGAAGGCTTTGGCCAAATCGCCCAGATAGGGCAATGGCGGCAGGATCACCACCTCGACCCCTGGCGTGGGGGTCGCGGCGATCCGCGACACGAGCGCGCTCGCGAATTCGCGACTGCCATGCAGCTTCCAGTTGCCGGCGACGATGCGTGGACGCATGGGGCGATCCTCATGAATGCGGAACAGGGGATTCTAGGCGCTGGACCCCGCAGGGCATAGCGCAAGCGCCCTGCCGGGCTTCAAAGCGCGTCCTTCACATTGCAGAATACGCACAGCCGGCAGATGCCGGCTTTTTTCGTTCCGCGACACACCTGCGATTACTGGAGTCCTGCATGCGCCCCTACCCCATCCTCACCGCCCTGGCTTGCTGCCTCGCACTCGCCCCCGCCCACCTCCTGGCTGCCGACGGCTGGAGCGGCACCGGCGAACTCGGCGTGGCGATCTCCAAGGGCAATACCGACAGCGAAACCGTCGTCGGCAAGCTCGCGCTCGCCCGCGAGGATGCGCTGTGGAAGCATGCCGTGAACGCCGCATTCCTCTACGGCACCGCCGACGACGTCGAGAATGCGCGCCGTTACGAGTTGTTCGGTTCGTCCGGCTACCGCCTCGGCGAGCGGCACTATCTGTTCGGGTCGGCACGCAACGAACGCGACCATTTCAGCACCAACGAGTACCAGACCACGGTCGCGGGCGGCTACGGTTTCGAGGCGTTCATGGACGAGCGCACCAAACTGGTGTTCGAGATCGGCCCCGGCTACCGCTGGGCCAAGGAGCAGGACGTGCGCGTGCACAACAACGAGGCGATCGTCCGCGGCTTCATGGACTTCAGCCACCAGCTCAACGACAGCACCCGCCTCTACGACATCCTGCTGATCGAATCGGGCAGCGACAACACCTTTGCCCGCAACGAGCTCGGCGTGCAGGTGAAGATGACCGACGCCCTGGCGCTGAAGGCCGGCTTCGAGATCCGCCACAACACCGAGGTCACCGACGACCGCCAGCGCACCGACCGCCTGACGACGGTGAACGTGGTGTACGGGTTCTGAGAGGCTTTTGATGGGTGCAGGGGCGATCCGAAGGGGCAACAACGCCCGAAGAAGGTTCTCCGCCGAGATCAGGGGATCCTACTTCTGCTCGCTCGATCATGGGGCCATCCCCGGAGCGAGCGTCGCGCCGGCCGGGGACTGCTCCCCGGCTCGGTCAGCCCGCTCCGCGGTCCGGCCCGGCGAAGCACGCCGGGCGTTCGTGTGGGCTGCGCGGCATGCCGCGCGAGCAGCCCGCACTCACCCATGGCTGACTCGCCGCCGCGGGCCATCCATGGCCCGCTATCGCAATCCCCGACCAGCACGACGCACTGAGGCCGACAGTGCGCGACTTCTTCCAGCGGGCGACTTCACATCCACCCGAAGTCGGGTTGCAAACGTCTATGGCAGCGGACTGACAGCCGGTGGCCGCGTCGAGCGCGCCATGGAGGGCGCGCGCCCGAGTCAAGGCAGGGCGAGCATGGATGGCCTGCGCGGCACTGCCGCGCATCCATGCGAACGCCACGCGTGCTTCGCGTGGCCGGACCGCGAAGCGGCCTTGACCGAGGGAAGAGCGGCTTCCGGCTGACAGGCCGGTGCCCATCCGAAGTGGACTCTCATCCGCAGTTGAGAGAAGCACCAAAAGAAACGGCGCCCAAAAGCGCCGTTTCAAATCAGCTATAACGCATCGCGAATCTCGTTACTTGAGCTTGATCTCGCGCAGCCGCTCCTCGAGATAGCCCTGGGCGGTGATCGGCTCGGGATAGCGGCTCGGATTGTCGGCGGTGACCGTCGAGGGCAGCACGTCGATCACGAAGTCCGGATTGGGATGCAGGAAGAACGGGACCGAGTAGCGCGGCTGGCGTGCGGCCTCGCCCGGCGGATTGGTCACCCGGTGGGTCGTCGACGGATACACGTGATTGGTCAGGCGCTGCAGCATGTCGCCGATGTTGACCACGATGGTGTCGGCGTCCGAAGTGAACGGCACCCACTCGCCCTCGCGCGAACGCACTTCCAGCCCGGCAGCACTGGCACCGACCAGCAGCGTGATCAGGTTGATGTCCTCGTGCGCGCCGGCGCGCACATTCGGGATGTCATCGGCGGTGATCGGCGGATAGTGGATCGGGCGCAGGATCGAGTTGCCGAAGTCGGTCTTGTCGGCGAACCAGTCCTCGGGCAGGCCGATGTGCAGCGCCAGCGCCGACAACACCCGCGCGCCCAGCGCGTCGAGCGCCTGGTACAGCCCGTAACCGTGCTCGCGGAAGCCCGGCACCTGGGATGGCCACAGGTTGGGCGGCATCACGTCGCGATACTTCGAATCGTCGGGAATCTCGCGGCCGATGTGCCAAAACTCCTTGAGATCGAAGTGCTTCGCGCCCTTGGCGGTCTCCACACCGAAAGCGGTATAGCCCCGCGCGCCGCCGCCGCCGGGCACGTGGTACTGCAGCTTGGTCGCCTCGGGCAGCGCGAAGAACGCCTTGAAGACATCGTAGGCGGCATCGATCTGCGGCTGCGCAATGCCGTGACCCTTGATGCCCGCAAAGCCCCACTGCCGGTAGGCGGCGCCGAGTTCGGCGACGAAGGCGTCTCGGTCTGTGTCGAAGCGTCGGATGTCGAGGGTCGGAATGCGGGCGGTCATGACAGGGTCTCCAGGCATCAGGCAGCGGCCGCGCGCACGGCGTCGGCCAGTCGATCGAGTGTGGTTTGCATCAACGCGGCATCGTCGGCCTCAACGGTCACGCGCACGACCGGCTCGGTGCCCGACGGCCGCAGGAACGCGCGGCCGCGGCCCTCGACCGCCGTCTGCGCCTGCACCAGTGCAGCCTGCACCGACGGCGCCTGGGCCGGCTTCGCATCGCCCGTATAGCGGACGTTGACGGTGCGCTGCGGCACCTTGACCAGGCCGTGCAGCGCCTGTTGCAGCGAAACGCCACGACGGCGCAGCACTTCGAGCACCTGCAGCGCACTGATGATGCCGTCGCCGGTGCTGGCGCGATCCAGGCACAGCAGGTGACCGGAGGTCTCGCCGCCGAGCACGCCGTCGTGTTCGATCAGCGCCTGGTGTACGTAGCGATCGCCGACCTTGGCGCGCAGGAAGCCGATTCCGGCCTCGCCGAACGCGCGCTCCAGGCCATAGTTGCTCATCAGCGTGCCGACGACCGGCCCTTGCAGGCGGCCCTGCTGCTGCCAGTCGCCGGCCAGCACGTACAGCAGGTCGTCGCCGTCGCGCACGGTGCCGTTGCTGTCGACGAACAGCACGCGGTCGCCATCGCCGTCGAAGGCGATGCCGAGGTTCGCACCGCTGTGGCTGACGCGTGCGGCCAGGCCTTCGGGATGGGTCGAACCGACGCCGTCGTTGATGTTGACGCCATTGGGCTCGGCGCCGATCACCTCGACCTGGGCGCCGAGTTCGCGCAGCACGATCGGCCCGACCTGGTAAGTCGCGCCGTTGGCGCAGTCGACGACGATGCGCATGCCATCGAGGTCGAAACCGCGCGGCACCGAGGCCTTGCAGGCCTCGACATAGCGGCCGACCGCATCGCGCGTGCGCACCGCCTTGCCCAGCCGCTCCGACGCCACGGTGCGGAATGGCTGGTCGAGCGCGGCCTCGATCGCCAGTTCGGTGGCATCGTCGAGTTTCTCGCCCTGCGCGCTGAAGAACTTGATGCCGTTGTCGTGGTGCGGGTTGTGCGAGGCGGAGATCACGATGCCGCCGTCGGCGCCGAGCGAGCGCGTGAGGTGCGCGACCGCAGGCGTGGGCATCGGACCCATCAGCTGCACATCGACGCCGGCTGCGACCAGGCCGGCCTCGAGCGCGGCCTCGAACATGTAGTTGGAGATCCGCGTGTCCTTGCCGATCACCACTTGCGGGCGCCGCCAGTCGGCGCCGCGCGCGCGCAGCGAATGGCCGTAGGCATTGCCCAGGCGCAGCACGAAATCGGCCGAGATCGAGCCTTCGCCCACCCGGCCGCGGATGCCGTCTGTGCCGAAGTATCTGCGGCTCACGCGGCGGCCTCGACTGGCGCGTCCTGCCGGGTCAGCAGCGCCAGCAGGTGTGCGATGCGCGGACGCAGTTCGCGGCGGTCGCAGATCTGGTCGATCGCGCCGTGCTCGAGCAGGAACTCGCTGCGCTGGAACCCCTCGGGCAGGGTCTCGCGCACGGTCTGCTCGATCACGCGCGGACCGGCGAAACCGATCAGCGCCTCGGGCTCGGCCATGTTGATGTCGCCGAGCATCGCGAACGACGCCGAGGCACCGCCGAAAGTCGGATTGGTCAACACCGAGATATACGGCAGGCCGGCGTCGCGCAAGCGGCCGAGGGCGGCCGAGGTCTTGGCCATCTGCATCAGCGAGAACATGCTCTCCTGCATGCGCATGCCGCCGCTGGCGGCGAAGCTCACGAACGGGGTACCGGCGGCCAGCGCCTGTTCGGCGGCGCGCGCGAACTTCTCGCCGCCGACCGAGCCCATCGAGCCGCCCATGTAGGCGAAGTCCATTGCGCTGGCAACGATCGGGCGCTGCAGCAGCGTGCCTTGCATCGCAACCAGGGTGTCGCGCTCGCCGGTCGAGCGCTGCGCGGCCTTGATGCGGTCCGAATACTTCTTCTGGTCCTTGAACTTCAGGATGTCGGTCGGGCCGAGATCGGCCGCGATCTCCTGCGTGCTGCCCGGATCCAGGAACGCCTTCAGGCGCGCGCGTGCGCGGATCGGGCGGTGGAAACCGCACTTGGGGCAGACCTCGAGGTTCTCTTCGAGTTCGGGGCCGTAGAGCACGGCGCTGCAGCGCTCGCACTTCTCCCACAGGCCCTCGGGGACGCTGCGCTTGCGGACCGCGGCGGCATCGGTGCGGATGCGCGGCGGCATGATCTTCTGCAACCAGGACATGGCTCGTGTACTCCCGCCGGCCCGTACGGGGCCGCGAAGCGCGGAAGTGTAACCGACGGCCGGGGCCGGGCCGCGCCGTTCAGGCAGCGTCGAGCGCGGCCCGCAACGGCGCCAGGAACGCCCCGGCGCGACGCGCGGCCTCGCCCGGATCGGCGGCCTCGGCAATCTCGGCGACCAGGGCGCTGCCCACGACCACGCCATCGGCGTCGGCCGCCATCGCCGCGGCCCCGGCGGCATCGCGGATACCGAACCCGGCGACGACCGGCGCGTGGCTGGCCCGGCGCAGGGCCTGCAACCGGGTCGAGGCCTGCGTCGGATCGAGCCGGTCGGACGCACCAGTGACCCCGGCGAAGCTGACGTAGTACAGGTAGCCCTGCGCCTGGGCGCACAGGCTCTCGATGCGGGCGGCATCGGTCGTCGGCGAGGCCAGCAGGATCAGCGCCAGCCCTTGGACATCGAAGGCGGCGCGGTACTCGCCGGCCTCCTCCGGGGGCAGGTCCACCAGCAGCACGCCGTCGACGCCGGCATCGCGCGCCTGCGCAGCGAAGGCCACCGGGCCGCGGATGTCGACCGGATTGAGATAGCCCATCAGCACGACCGGCGTGGCGACATCCTTCGCCCGGAACGCACGTACCGCATCGAGCACCCAGGCCATGCCCGCGCCACGCTGGAGTGCGCGTTCGGAACTGCGCTGGATCGTCGGGCCGTCGGCCATCGGGTCGGAGAACGGCACGCCCAGTTCCAGGATGTCCGCGCCCGCGTCGACCAGCGCATGCATCACAGGCACCGTCGCCTCCAGCGACGGATCGCCGGCGGTGACAAACGGGATCAGAGCCTTGCGGCCGCTGGCGCGCAACGCGGCGAAGCAGGCGTCGAGGCGGGACGTGCGAGATCCGGTGGCCGCGCTCACAGCGTGAACCCCTCGCGCCCGGCGATCGTGTGCACGTCCTTGTCGCCGCGGCCCGACAGGTTCGCGAGAACGATCGCGTCCTTGGGCAGTTCGCGCGCGAGCTTGATCGCCTGGGCGATCGCATGGCTGGATTCGAGTGCAGCGAGGATGCCCTCGGTCCGGGCGAGCTGGTGGAACGCGGCCAACGCTTCGTCGTCGGTGACGCCGACGTACTGCGCGCGGCCGGCGTCGGCCAGGAACGCATGCTCGGGGCCGACGCCCGGGTAGTCGAGGCCGGCCGAGACCGAGTGGGTCTCGGTGATCTGGCCGTCGTCGTCGCAGATCACATAGGTTCGGTTGCCGTGCAGCACACCCGGCCGGCCGGCCGCGATCGAGGCGGCGTGGCGCCCGGTCGCGATGCCGTCGCCAGCAGCCTCGGCCCCGACGATGCGCACACCCCGGTCGTTGAGGAAGGCATGGAACAGGCCGATCGCGTTGCTGCCGCCGCCCACGCACGCAGTGATCGCGTCGGGCAGCCGCCCGTACTCGGCGAGCATCTGCGCGCGCGCCTCGCGGCCGACGATGGCATTGAAGTCGCGCACCATGCGCGGGTACGGGTCGGGACCGGCGACGGTGCCGATGATGTAGAAGGTGTCGGCGATGTTCGTGACCCAGTCGCGCATGGCCTCGTTGAGCGCGTCCTTGAGCGTCGCCGAGCCCGAGGTCACCGGCACCACCTGCGCGCCGAGCAGGCGCATGCGGTAGACGTTGATCTTCTGCCGCTCGATGTCGGTCGCGCCCATGTAGACCACGCATTCAAGCCCGAGGCGCGCGGCGACAGTCGCCGAGGCCACGCCGTGCTGGCCGGCGCCGGTCTCGGCGATGATCCGGGTCTTGCCCATGCGGCTGGCGAGCAGCGCCTGGCCGATGGTGTTGTTGATCTTGTGCGCACCAGTGTGGTTGAGGTCCTCGCGCTTGAGCAGGATGCGCGCTCCGCCGACCGCGTCGCTGAGCCGCTGCGCGTGATAGATCGGACTGGGCCGACCGACGTAATGCGCGAGGTCAGCGTCGAACGCCTGCTGGAAAGCGGGATCGACCTTCGCGGCATCGTAGGCGGCCGCAAGCTCGGCGACCGGCCCGACCAGCGTCTCGGCGATGAAGCGGCCCCCGTAGCGACCGAAGTGGCCGGCGGCATCGGGATAGGCGTGGAAATCGGTGATCGGAGCGTTGGACATCGAACAGACACGGCGGAGATGATGGCTTGCACTCTAGCGCACACGTCCAGGCCCAGGAACCGATAAGATCTGACCATTCCGTCAGGAAATCTCACAGATGACCGATGCCGACCTGCCGTCGCTCAATGCCGTGCGTGCATTCGAGGCCGCCGCCCGGCTGGGTAGCCTCACCCGGGCCGCCGAGGCCCTGCACGTGACCCACGGCGCGGTCAGTCGCCAGGTGCGACTGCTCGAGGACGCGTTGGGCACGCCGTTGTTCGTGCGTGCCGGCCGCGGCCTGCGGCTGACGCCGGCCGGGGAACGCCTGCGCGACGCGGCCGGCGATGCCTTCGCGCGCCTGCGCGGCGCGGTCGCGACGATCCGGCGCACGCAGGGCGATGCCGCATTGGTGCTCGGTTGCCCGGGCAGCCTGGTCGCACGCTGGATGATCCCGCGCCTGCCGCGGCTGGCCGGGGCGTTGCCTGAGCTGCGCTTGCACCTCTCGCCGCACGAGGGCGCGTTTCCACCCAAGCTCGCCGGCTTCGATGCTGCGCTGCTGATCGGCCAGGCGCCTTGGCCTGCCACCTGGCGCGTGCGCCCGCTGGCGCCCGAACGCGTCGGGCCGGTGATCAGCCCACGGCATCCGGAGGTCGCGCGCCTGCGCACGCTCGCGCCAGACGCCCTGCTGCGCGAGCCGCTGCTGCACACGATCTCCCGGCCGCAGGCCTGGCCCGCCTGGGCCGCCGCCGCGGGCGCAGCGCCACCCCAGGCCCTGGGCACGGGATTCGAGCATCTCTACTTCTTGCTCGAGGCCGCGGTCGCCGGGCTCGGCGTCGCGATCGCGCCGCAGGAACTGGTCGCCGACGATCTCGCTGCCGGCCGCCTGCTCGCCCCCTGGGGCTTTGCCACCACCGGCGCGCAGTGGGTGCTCGCGAGCCCGCGCGACGGCGACGATGCGCGCGCCGACGCCCTGGCGGACTGGCTGTCGCGGGAACTGGCATGACCACCGCGCGCAAGCGTCGCCAGCCCTGCGCCGAACCCGGCTAGGACGCGATCCCCCGCACCGCCGCCACGAACGCACGCATGCGCTCGGCGTCCTTGCAGCCGGGTGCCGATTCGATCCCGCTCGACACGTCGACCCCCGCCGGCCGCGCGGTCGCGATCGCCTGTGCCACATTGGCGGCATCCAGGCCACCCGCCAGCCAGAACGGCCGGTCGAGCGTCGCGGGCAGCGCCGCCCAGTCGAAGCGCGCGCCGCCGCCGCCCGGCTCGCCGGCCGCATGGCCGTCGAACAGGAACGCCGCGGCATCGGGCCAATCGGCGAGCGTGCGCAACGCGGTAGCCGGATCGCCGCCCATCGCGATCGCCTTCCAGTAAGGCCGCCCGAAGCCACGACAGAATGCGGCGCCCTCGTTGCCGTGGAACTGCAGCACGTCGGGGGCCAAGCCCTCGACGATCGCCGCGACCTCGGCAGCGGCGTTGTCCATCGTCAACGCGATCACCTGCACCTGTGGCGGCACGATCGCGCGCAGCGCCTGGGCCCGATCGAGATCGAGCCGGCGCGGGCTGCGCGCCGCGAACACGAAGCCGACATGGTCGACGCCGAGTGCGACCGCAGTCTCGACGTCCTCGCGCCGGGTCAGCCCACAGAATTTGATCTGGACCGCACTCATGGCGTTAGCGTGACCTCCGCCGGCAGCTCCCACTCCGGCGGATACAGCGGCCCGAGGAACACCAGGCCGGCGGCAGGGGCGGTCGGGCCAGCGAGACGTCGATCGCGGCCGGCCAACACCTCGGCGATCCAGCTTTCCGGCTGCGCCCCGGCACCGACTTCGAGCAGCGAGCCGACGATGTTGCGGACCATGTGGTGCAGGAACGCGTTGGCCTGCACCTCGACGACGACCTCGTCGCCATCGCGGCGGACCGCGATGCGCTGCAGGTCGCGGCGCGCGTGCGGCGCCTGGCAGTGCACGGTGCGGAATGCGGAGAAATCCTGCTCGCCGACCAGCGCCTGGGCCGCACGATGCATCGCAGCCGCGTCGAGTGGCCGCAGTTCCCACGACAGGTATTGCCGGTGCAGCGCCGGGCGCACCTGGCGGTTGAGGATGCGGTAGCGGTAATGCCGCGCGCGCGCGGAGAAGCGCGCATTGAATGTCTCGGGCACTGGCTGGCACCAACGCACGCTGACCTGCGGCGGCATCAACGTGGTCGCACCGAGCATCCAGGCGCGCGGCGCGCGCGCAGCGTCGGTATCGAAATGCACGACCTGGCACTGCGCGTGGACGCCGGCATCGGTGCGCCCGGCGCACACGGTGGCCACCGGATGCGCGGCGATCTTCGACAGCGCCGTCTCCAGCGCGGCCTGCACCGACTCCTGCCCGCCCTCGCCGGCCTTGCTCAGCCGTTGCCAGCCCAGAAAGCCGTTGCCGTCGTACTCGACGCCCAGCGCGAATCGCATCGCGCGATCAGCCGAGTGTGCGCAGCAAGCGCGCGGCCTCGGCCGCGGCGACCGGGTCGCCGCCATCGACCACATCCTGCAGCAGGCTGCGCGCGGTCTCGACATCGCCCAGATCGATGTAGGCACGGGCGAGTTCCAGACGCTCGATGCCGGGCGGCGGCTCGACCGCATCGCCGCGATCGAGCTCGACCGGGGCAGACACATCTGGCGCTGGCGCAGGCGCGGCGTCGGCCGCCGAAGGCGCATCGCCGACATGCCAGGTCGGCCCACCTGCGGCCGGCACAACGGGCGCAGGTCCCGGCGCTGCGGGAGGCGGCGCCGACCGCGCGAACGCGGGCACAGCGTCGGCCGGCTGCGCGGCGGTCGGCGAGCCGTCCGCGGCACTTGGGGTCGTCCGCGCCGGTGCCGCCCGGCGGCCACGGCGACCGAGCAGGAATGCGAGCGCGCCGACCACCAGCAGCGCCGGGGCCAGCCATAGCCAGGACCAGGGCGCGCCCTGCGATGCCGTGGCCGCGTCCAGACGCTGCTGCGCAGCCGCGAGGTCGGCCTCCTTCATCTCGATCAGCCGCTGCTGCTGGCGTTGCAACTGCTCCAGATCGTCGAGCCGGGACCGCAGTTCGGCAAGTTCGGCGTCGCGCGAGATCGCGGCTTCTTCGGCCTGGTGCGGGTCCTGACGCAGCATGTCTCCTCCAGCGCCGGCCGCGATGCCCGACTGTGTCGCCGCCGACGCAGCGTCGCCGACCGGCGGTGTGATCTCGAGCCGGGCCGATGGCGCGGCAATCGCCGCCGGTGCGGCACGGGGCGCAGTTGGTGGCGGCGTCGTGGCGGCGGGCGTCGCCGTCGCGACCGGCGACCCGGCCTCGGCCGGTGCAGACGCCGGCCGGCGCATGTCGCGCCACTGCCCCACCTGCTGGCGCACCAGCGCATCGGCCTCGGCGGTGCCGGCCTCGGCCCAGTCATCGCGCGGGGGCACACGCAACACGGCGCCTTGGCGGATCAGGTTGAGATTGCCGCCGATGAAGGCATCGGGGTTGTGCCGCAGCAGCAACACCATCGCCTGGTTGACGCTGATGCCGGCCTCGCGCGCCAAGGGCGCGGCGATCGTCGACAGCGTCTGGCCGGGGCGGACGGCCGGCAGCGTCTGCGCGCGATCGGCGGTCGCCGGCTGGACCGCGTTGGCTGCAGGCGGCGCAGGCGGCGCAGGCGCAGGCCTGGGCGCTGCACGCACCGGCGGCGCGGGCGCCGGCGGCTGCGCCTGTTGTGTCGCGCCTTGCGCCTGTGCCTGCACCGGGCTGGTTCCAGCGGGCGTGTCGGCGGCAGCAGCGGCCGGCGGCCGCACGATCGCATCGGCCGGCACGGCGACCGGCGCCTGGATCGCCGGCTGCGCTTCGGCCGCGACGGTGTCGGGAACCGCGAGCAGCGCCGAGTACTCGCGCACCAGCTTGCCCTGCCCCCAATCGACCTCGACCAGGAAAGCGAGCGCCGGTTGCTGCACCGGTGCGGCACTGGTGACGCGGATCACCGGCCGGCCACGGGCATCGAGCGCGACGCCGAAGCGCAGGTCCGACACCACGCCACGCGGCGGCGCCAGGCCGATGCGGGCGAAGGTCTCCGGGGACGCCAGCCGGGCCTGCAACTGGCGCAGTTCGGCCGGGTCGCTGGAGATCACTGGAATCTCGGCCAGCAAGGGTTCGCCCTGCTGCGAGCGGACCTCGATGCGCCCCAGTCCCAGCGCCAATGCCGGCCCGGCGACGCCCAGCAACACGCTCGCCACCAGCAGGGGCTGCACGATGCGCGACACGATCTTCCCCCGATCCATCGCACGACTGTAGCGGCCGGCCGCTGCGCTGCGCAACGTCGGCGACGTCGCGCCCGGCGAGCAGCCAGCGCGCATGCTCAGCGCTCCGCTGCGACCAGTTCGGCCACCTGCACCGCATTGAGCGCGGCGCCCTTGCGGATGTTGTCCGAGACGATCCACAGGTTCAGGCCATGGGGATGCGAGAGATCTTCACGGATGCGGCCCACGAACACCGCGTCGCGGCCGGAGGCGTGGGTGACCGGGGTCGGATAGCCGCCCGCGCGCCGCTCGTCGACGACCTCCACGCCGGGCGCCTGCGCCAGCAGCGCACGCGCCGCCTCGACAGTGAGCTTGTCGCGCGTTTCCACCGCCACCGCTTCCGAGTGCCCGTAGAACACCGGCACGCGGACCGCGGTCGGGTTCACCAGGATGCTGTCGTCGCCGAGGATCTTGCGCGTCTCCCAGACCAGCTTCATTTCCTCCTTGGTGAAGCCGTTGTCCAGGAAGTCGTCGATGTGCGGGATCAGGTTGAAGGCGATCTGCACCGGGAACTTCTGCGGGTCGAGATCGCGGAAGTTCAGCAGGTCGCCGGTCTGGCGGCCAAGTTCCTCCATCGCCGAGCGCCCCGCGCCCGAGACCGACTGGTAGGTGGCGACGTTGATCCGCACGATGCCCGCCTGCCGGTGCAGCGGCGCCAGTGCGACCAGCATCTGCATGGTCGAGCAGTTGGGATTGGCGATGATGCCGCGCGGGCGGTTGCGGGCCGCCTCGGGATTGACCTCGCTGACCACCAGCGGCACGTCGTCGTCGTAGCGGAACGCCGAACTGTTGTCGATGACGACCGCACCGGCCGCGGCGAACTTCGGTGCGTACGCCTTGCTCGTATCGCCGCCGGCCGAGAACAGCGCGATGTCGACGCCGGTCGGGTCGAACGTCGCCAGGTCCTGCACGACGATGTCCTCGTCGCCGAACTTGACGGTGGTGCCGGCCGAGCGCTCGCTTGCCAGGGCGACGAGTTCGGACACCGGGAAATCGCGTTCGGCGAGGATCGACAACATGGTGTCACCGACGGCACCGGTGGCACCGACGACAGCGACGCGGAAGGCGCGGGAGGGAGACTGGGACATGACAGGCACTCTCGAAAAAGGGGACGTGGGAGACGCGGGCACTGATCGGGGTTCGGGGAACCGCTCGCCGGGAACTCAGGCGGTTCCCGGTCGTTTCGCATCCTGGCCGACCGGCGCGATCGGGCTCGGCGGATGACCGGCATCGGGGCCGGCGCCCAGTGCGGCGATCAGGTTGTCCACCGCCAGCGCGACCATCGCCCGGCGCGTGGCCAGGCTGCCGCTGGCGATGTGCGGGGTCAGTACCACGTTGTCGAGCGCAAGCAAGCGCGGGTCGACGTCGGGTTCGCCTTCGAACACGTCGAGCGCCGCCGATGCCAGGCGGCCATGCGCCAGCGCGTCGGCCAGCGCGCCCTCGTCGACGATGCCGCCGCGGGCGATGTTGGTCAGCGTCGCCGTCGGCTTCATCCGCGCCAGCGCGGCCGCATCGACGATGTGGTGGCTGGCAGCCGAGTACGGCAACACCAGGACCAGGTGGTCGGCCTGCGCGAACAGCGCATCGAACTCGACGTAATGCGCGTTGCAGCTGCGCTCGACCTCCGCCTGCAGGCGGCTGCGATTGTGGTAGCACACGCGCATGTCGAAACCGGCGGCGCGCCGGGCGATGCCCTGCCCGATCCGCCCCATGCCCAGGATGCCCAGCGTGCTGCCGTGCAGATCGGCGCCCAGCAGGTCCTTGAAGTTCCAGCCCTGCCAGCGGCCCGCGCGCAGGTGGCGTTCGGCCTCGGTGATACGGCGCGCGGCGGCCATCATCATCGCAAAGCCGAAGTCGGCGGTGGTCTCGGTCAGCACGTCGGGCGTATTGGTCGCGACGATGCCGCGCGCGTGCAGCGCGGCGATATCGAGATTGTTGTAGCCCACGCCGACATTGGCGATCGCACGCAGGCGCGGCGCCGCGGCGATCTCGGCCTGGCCGATGCGCTCGTTGAGGGTCACCAGCGCGCCGTCGGCGTCGCGCAACGCGGCGGCGACCGCGGCCGCGTCGTGCTCGACGACCGAGGGCACCTGCACGACATCGAAGTGTGCATGCAGCCGCGCGACGATGTCGTCGAACAGCGGCTGCGCGACCCAGACCCGCGGACGCGGCTCAGCCATCGAGGCGCCCCGGGATCCGCGGCCCGACCTCGCCGACATCGCCGCACTGCGCGCGATGGCGCAGGGCCTGGTCCATCAGCACCAGCGCCAGCATCGCTTCGCAGATCGGCGTGGCGCGGATGCCCACACACGGATCGTGGCGGCCGGTGGTCACCACCTCGACGACGTTGCCGTCGACGTCGACGCCGTCGACCGGCAGGCGCAGGCTCGACGTCGGCTTGAACGCGGTCGAGACCACGATCTGCTGGCCGGTGCTGATGCCACCGAGCACGCCGCCGGCATGGTTGGATGCGAAGCCGGCCGGCATCATCAGGTCGCGGTGCACGCTGCCGCGCTGGGCGACCGCTGCGAAGCCGTCGCCGACTTCCACGCCCTTGACCGCATTGATCGACATCATCGCCGCCGCCAGGTCGCCGTCGAGCTTGCCGTAGATCGGCGCGCCCCAGCCCGGCGGCACGCCGTCGGCGACCACGGTCACGCGCGCGCCGACCGAATCGCCGGACTTGCGCAAGGCATCCATGTAGGCCTCGAGCTCGGGCACCTGCGCCGCATCCGGCCAGAAGAACGGGTTGGCCTCGACCACGGCCCAGTCGATCGCCTGGGGGTCGGACACCGACGGCTTGAGTTCGCCCAGTTGCGACAGCCAGCCGTGCACCTGGACCCCGTGGCGCTGCGCGAGCCACTTTTTGGCGATCGTGCCCGCCGCCACGCGCATCGTCGTCTCGCGCGCCGACGAACGTCCGCCGCCGCGCGGATCGCGGATGCCGTACTTCTGCCAATACGCGTAATCGGCATGGCCGGGCCGGAACTGCGCGGCGATGTTGGCGTAGTCCTTGCTGCGCTGGTCGGTATTGCGGATCAACAGCGCGATCGGCGTCCCGGTGGTGGTGCCTTCGTAGACGCCGCTGAGGATCTCGACGGCATCGGCCTCGCGACGCGCCGAGGTGTGCCGGCTCTTGCCGGTCGCCCGGCGCGCCAGATCATGGACGAAATCCTCAGGCGCGAGCGCGATGCCCGGCGGGCAGCCATCGACCACGCAGCCGATCGCCGGCCCGTGGCTCTCGCCGAAGGTCGTGACGCTGAACAGCTGGCCGAAACGATTGCTGGACATGGCACCACGGCGCGGGCGCGCCGTCGAAACGGAGGGCCGCCAAGCTTAACGCGCTGAGCCGGCCCGTGGTGCGGTGCGTCAGAACAGGTCGCTGGCCGAGCCGCCCGCCACGTCGGGGCCCGCGACCGGGGTCGATTCGCGCGCGGCCGCAAGCTCGGCAATGCGCGCATTGTGTACGGCCAGGTCGCGGCGCTCGACGACGAACACGCCCATCTGCCCGACCTGGAACTCGACCCACAGCAGGGGCAGTTCGGGCAGCAGCTTGACCAGATGCTGCTCCGATTCGCCGACTTCGCAGATCAGCAGCCCGTCTTCGGTCAGGTGCAGCGGCGCATCGCGCAGGATCTTCAGCACCAGGTCCAGACCGTCGTCGCCGGCGCGCAAGCCCATCTCGGGCTCGTAGCCGTACTCGCGCGGCAGCGCATCGGTCTCGTCGTTGGTCACGTAGGGCGGATTGGTCACGATCAGGTCGTAGTGCTCGCCCTGCAGGCCCGCGAACAGGTCGGACTTGAGGAACCGCGTGTTGCGCACCTCCAGCCGGGCCTCGTTCTCGGCTGCCAGCGTCAGCGCCTCGTCGCTGAGGTCGACGCCGTCGACATGCCAATCGGGGTTGTGGTGGGCCATCGCGATCGCGATGCAGCCCGAGCCGGTGCACAGATCCAGCGCGCGGCGCACCTCGCGGCCGCCCAGCCACGGCTCGAAGCCGGACAGAATCAGCTCGGCGATCGGCGAACGCGGCACCAGCGCACGGCGGTCGGACTTGAAGCTCAGCCCGGCGAACCACGCCTCGCCGGTCAGGTAGGCCGCCGGGACCCGCTCCTCGATACGGCGCAGGAACAGGCCCAGCACGTCTTCCTTCTCGGCCAGCGTGACCCGCGACTGCCCGTAGACCGGGCTCAGGTCGTGCGGCAGGTGCAGCGCGTGGAGGGTCAGTTGGGTGGCCTCGTCGATCGCATTGTCGTAGCTGTGGCCGAAGGTCAGCCCGGCGGCGTTGAAGCGGCTGGCGCCGTAGCGGATCAGGTCGACGATCGTCTGCAGTTCTTCGGTCATGGCGCGCGCGGCTCGGGGGACGGCTTGATGGCCGACGATTATAGGTCAGCGGCCGCCGCGCTCCCGCGTGCCGCCAGGCGCGCACGTGCGGCGAGCTATGATGCCCGGTCCCTCGACTCGGCGGCCCCAGACGGATGTTCAACCGCACCACCCTCGTGATCCTGTGCATCGCGCTCGCTGGCGGGCTCGGCCTGCTCGCAGCGCAGCGCTACTTCACCGGCGGCGCCGACGCCGATCGCCCACCGCTGCAGGTCGTGCAGCTCTACCCCCAGCCGCGTGCACTGCCGGAGATCGAACTGCAGCAGGCCGATGGCACCCCGCTGTCGACCCGCGCCCTGGCCGGGCACTGGACCTTGGTGTTCATCGGGTTCACCCAATGCCCCGACGTGTGCCCGATGACGCTGACCCAGTTGGCGCAGGCCCAGCGGCGCTGGGAAGCGCTGCCGGAGGCGACCCGGCCGCGGGTGCTGTTCGTGTCGGTGGACCCCGAGCGCGACACGCCGCAGCGGCTCGGCGACTACGCGCATGCCTTCCACCGCGACACGCTCGCCGCGACCGCCGACCTGCCGACGCTCGAGCGCTTCACGCGCGCGCTGTCGATGGTGTTCGCCAAGGTGCCATTGCGCGGCGACGCGCCGGCCGGCGCCTACACGATCGACCACAGCGCCTCGATGGCGGTGCTCGACGCCCAGGGCCGCATGGCCGGCGTGGTCTCGGGCAGCGTGCTCAACGGCGAGGCGCCACGGCCCGACGCCATCGCCGACGACCTGTTGCGCCTGACCGCGGACACCCGCCCATGAGCCTGACCACCACGCTGACCTATGCGCTGCCGCACCGCCTGCTGTCGTCGATGGCGCGCCGACTGGCCTACTCGACCCATCCGGGCACGCGACGCTGGCTGATCGACACGGTCGTGCGCCGCTTCGGCGTCGACCTGTCGGAGGCGGCCAATCCCGATCCGGCGTCCTACGCCAGCTTCAATGCGTTCTTCACCCGCGCGTTGCGCGAAGGCGCGCGCACTGCCGATCCGGACCCACGCGCGCTGCTGATGCCGGCCGATGGCCACATCAGCCAGTGCGGCGCGATCGACGGCGACCGCATCTTCCAGGCCAAGGGCCAGTCGTTCACGGTCGCCGAACTGCTCGGCGATGCCGACGACGCGGCGCCCTATCTCGACGGTCGTTACGCCACCGTGTACCTGTCGCCGCGCGACTACCACCGCGTGCACATGGCCTGGACCGGCACACTGCGCGAGACCGTGCACGTTCCGGGCCGATTGTTCAGCGTCGGCACCGACGCGGTCGCCAACGTGCCGCGGTTGTTCGCGCGCAACGAGCGGCTGGTGTGCCACTTCGACACCGACTTCGGGCCGATGGTCCAGGTGATGGTCGGTGCGCTGCTGGTCTCGGGCGTGGAGACGGTCTGGGCCGGCGAGGAGATTCCCGCCTACGGCGACCGCATCCAGCGCAAGGACTACCGCGGGCGCGGCATCGTGCTCGAGCGTTTCGCCGAGATGGCCCGCTTCAACTACGGCTCGACGGTGATCGTGTTGTTGCCGCCTGGCGTGGCCGAACTGGCGCCGGCGCTGCACGCCGAGTCGCCGGTGCGCCTGGGCGAACGGCTGGCCACGCGCCTGGGCGCGTGACCGTGACCGCGCCCGGCCCGCACGCGCGGGCCCGGGCGCCGCACGCAAGGTTCAGCGCGCGCAGCCCTGCAGCGTCAGCGTCTGTCCCGGCTTGAGTGCGTACGCAGGCGCGCGCAGGCCGTTGGCGCGCGCGAGCGTCGAGATATTGCAGCCATAACGCTGGGCGATCTTGCCCAGGGTGTCGCCGCGAGCGACGCGGTGGCTGCGCGCGGGCGCCGGAGCAGCCTGCGGCGGACGCGGGGCGGCGGGCGCGGCCGGCAGGGCCGCCGGGGCGTCGGCGCTGACGTCGGGCAGCACCTCGATCGCGCCGGTCCGCACGATCGCCGCGCGCGGGTCGCTGTTCACCAGTTCGGCCGCCAGATCGGCGCGTGCACCGCGCACGCACCACTGGCGATACAGCCCGGCCATGCGCACGGTGCCGTTGAGCACGGTGCCGACCGGCAGCAGGCTCTCGGCCTCGTAGCTGGGATTGAGATTGCGCAGCGCGCGCATGTAACCGTCGCGGGTGTTGCCGTTGCCCAGACAGATCGTCAGCTCGTAGATCGACGCCGGCCGCTCGAGACGGAACGTCGCCGGCCGCGCATCGACCTTGGGGAAGCTCAGCCCATACTCCTGCGGGTGCAAGTACAGCCACGCCGCGGCGATCACCATCGGCACATAATCGCGGGTCTCGGGCGGGAACTGGTTGTAGACATCCGGGTCCCAGAAGCGCCGACCGGCGGCCTCGCGGTAGACGCGCAGCGCGCGCCCCTCGCCGCCGTTGTAGGCGGCCAGCCAGTACTCGATCTCGTTGCCGTGCTGGGCGAACCGCTCATTGAGATAGACCGCCGCCGCATCGGCCGCCTGACGCGGGTCGTAGCGCGTGTCGAAGCCGCTGCCGTCGGGACCCAGGCCGAACCGGCGCCCGGTCGCCGGCATGAACTGCAAAGGCCCGGCGGCGCCGGCGCGCGAACGCGCGTGCACCCGGCCATTGGATTCCTTGGCCATGATGCCGAACAGCAGCGCCTCGGGCAGCCCGCTGCGCTTGAAGGCCGGGGACATCAGATGCCGCATGTACTGGTAGTTCTCGTGACTGGTGATCAGCGACACGCGCATGTCGGTGAGCCAGCGGCGGATGCCGGCCTGGACGGCGGGGTTGAGCTCGACCATGCGCTTGAACCGCTCGTCCTCGCTCAGCAGCGCCGACGCGCTGGCGCCCGCCGGCACATCGGCGGTCGGCAGCGCGACGTCCAGCGCATCGGACGGGGCGTCGTCCTCGCCCTGCCCGGCCTGCGCGTCGGCGTCGGCCTTGAGCAGGCGCTTATAGCTGGTCAACAGCTGCGGGACGCTGCAGCCGCGCTGCTTCTCGCAGGCCACCATCACGTCTTCCATGTCCTCGAGCGCCGCATTGCTCGCCTCGACCCCGGCCGGGTCGTCGTTGGCGATGCGTACCAGGGCTTCGCGGTAGCGCCCCTCGGCATCGAGCATGCGCTGATTCAGCGCCTCGGCGGCCTCGCGGTCGCGGCGCGACTGCGCCTTTGCATCGGTGGCATGGCAGGACAGCACCAACGCCAGCGCCAGCGCGCCCAGGTGCGCGAACGGGCGCGGGAAAGAGAACCGGGAATCGGGCATGCGGGGCTTCGCTCTGAGGGGCCGGCAGGGTAGCCCCCGCCGTCGCGCCGGGGCAAGGCGATCGACAACCGCCGGGACTCAGCCGCCCGGTGGCCCGGTCCGGGCCCGCGAACGGGCCCAGTCGCGCGTTTGCGCCGGGTCGTGGCGCGCGAAGCCGGCCGCCTCGATCGCCGCATCGAGGTCGGCGGCCGGCGCGGCGTCGAGATGGTGAGCCAGAAACGCGTGCGTCACCGCGGCGATGCCCCGCGCGGTCGCCGCGGCATCCGCATCGCCGAAGTGCGCCTCGTGCACCGGCTCCGTCATCAGCAGCGGCAAATCGCTGAAGGCCATGTGCCGGGTCCCGGGCACGCGCAGCCGGCTCACGTCCGGCGCCAGCCCAACCTGGGTCCAGCGCTCGTAGGCGTAGTCGTTGTGGTGGAACGCGGGGTCGGCCGGCGTGCCGTCGTAGAGCGGAAACCGTACCCAGTCGCTGGCCAGCGCCAGCAGCGGCCGACCGAGGTCGGCATCGTAGAGCCCCGGGTCGAAGTTCAACCCGTCCAGGCTCACCGCCGCGCGGCAGCTCGGCAGGCGCTGGCAGGCGGTCGCCGCGGTCGACCCGCCGAAGGACATGCCGGCGATCGCCAGCCGCTGCGGGTCGGTCGTGGCAAGCACCGGCGCGAACGCCGGTGGCACGTGCCCGGCCTGCAGCGCGTGCACCGCGAACAGCACATCCTCGCGCCAGGTGGCCTGGCTGGCGCCCAGCCGGCTGCCGGCCAGCGCCTGGGCGTAGCCGCCGATCAGCGTGGTGCGCGTGGCGTGATCGTCGGCGGCATGGAAACGTCGGCGCCATTCCAACAGGGCCGGCGCCTCGGCGGTCATGTCGGTGGGCACCACCCGACCATCGGCCAGCGCGAGATCCACCGCGTCACCGGGATGCCCCAGCGCCACCACGACGTAGCCGTGGCTGGCCAGCGACTGGGCCAACGCGGTGTTCTGCGCCGCATACAGGAAGAAGCCGTGGCTCAGGACCACCAGCGGGAAGCCGCCGTCGGGGCGCGGGGCCACCCCCGTTCCGGCGCCTGCGGCGGTGCAAACGGCGATAGCGTGGGTGTCGTCGACGGCGTAGCCCAGATTGCGTGCCAGCGCCGGCAACAGCCGCACCGCCTCGTCCTGCGGCAGATACGGGCGCGGCGGCGCGGCCTGCGCGGCGGGGTACCAGACGACGACAGGCAAGGTCCGCACCGCGTCGGGTGCCTCGCCTGCCACCCCGCGCCGCGTCGTGTCAGCCAGTTCGAAGCGCTGCTGGCCCACGGGTAGCGGTCCGTCCGGCGCGGGCAGCGCGCAGGCCCAGACCAGCGCGGGCAGCGCCGCAACGATCAGGCAGACCAGACGCGACGGGAGTCGAGAGGGCATGGCGACATTCCTTGAGAACATCCGTCCATTGTGCGCGCGCCGTGGACCGCAACGGCCGCCCGGCACCGGCGGCGGCCACGTCCTAGAATCACCACTTCCTCCAAGCGCTCTGAATCCATGGATCCGATCCTCATCGGCAAGGCCATCACCACGCCCGACGGCGGCCCCGTCCACCTGCTGCCCGCGCTGGGCAACCGTCACGGCCTGGTCGCCGGCGCGACCGGTACCGGCAAGACGGTCACGCTGACCACATTGGCCGAGGGCTTCTCGCGCCTGGGCGTGCCGGTGTTCATGGCCGACGTGAAGGGCGACGTGGCAGGCCTGGCGATGCCGGGCGAGATCGGCGAGGCGCTGCGCGAGCGCGCCGCGCGCATCGGCGTGCCCGACTATGCCGGCGAGGCCAGCCCGGTGGTGTTCTGGGACCTGTTCGGGGTGTCGGGCCACCCGGTGCGCACGACGGTCAGCGAGATGGGACCGACGCTGCTGGCGCGCATCCTCGAGCTCAACGATACCCAGGCCGGCGTGCTCGACATCGTGTTCAAGCTCGCCGATGACCGCGGCCTGCTGCTGCTCGACCTCGACGATCTGCGGGCGCTGCTGGGCTTGGTCGCCGAGGAGCGCAAGGCGGTCTCATCCGAGTACGGACTGGTCTCGGCACCGTCGGTCGCGGCGATCCAGCGCGCGGTGCTGCGGCTGGAACAGGACGGCGGCGCGCCGTTCTTCGGTGAGCCGGCGCTGGCGCTCGACGACCTGATGCGCACGCGCACCGACGGCCGCGGCGTGATCGGCATCCTGGCTGCCGATCGGCTGATCCTCAAGCCCCGGTTGTACGCCACCTTCCTGCTGTGGCTGCTGTCGCAATTGTTCGAGACGCTGCCCGAGGTCGGCGATCTGGACAAGCCGCGGCTGGTATTCGTCTTCGACGAGGCGCACCTGCTGTTCGGCGACGCGCCGGCCGCGCTGCAACAGCGGATCGAACAGGTGGTGCGGCTGGTGCGCTCCAAGGGCGTGGGCGTCTACTTCTGTTCGCAGTTCCCCGACGACGTGCCGCAGGCCGTGCTCGGCCAACTCGGCAACCGCGTGCAGCACGCGCTGCGTGCGTATACGCCGCGCGACCAGAAGGCCGTGCGCACCGCCGCGCAGACCTTCGTGCCCAACCCGGCACTCGATGTCGCCGCCGCGATCTCCACGCTCAAGACCGGCGAGGCGCTGGTCTCGATGCTGCAGGCCGGCGGCGCACCGGCGCCGGTCGAGCGCACGCTGATCGCGCCGCCGCGCTGTCGGATGGGCGCGATCACCGAGGCCGAACGTGCGCGCGTGCGCGCCGGCAGTCCGGTCGGCGCCAAGTACGACGCGCCGGTCAATCGCGAATCGGCCGCCGAACGACTGGCGCAGCGTGCGCAGGCCGCGACCACCGCCGGCGACGCGCCACCGGCGAAGTCCCGCGACGCCGACGAGGCCGAGGGCGGCCTGGAACAGAAGCTCAACGAGTTCCTGTTCGGCACCAAACGGCGCCAGGGCGCGGTGCAGGCCGCCGGCAAGCAGGCGGTGCGCTCGATCACCAACCGGATCGTGCGCAACCTGCTGGGCGGGATCGGGCGCCGATGAGCCGCTGGCGCCCGCCACCGGAAAAAAGCACCGCGCTGATCACCCCGAGCGGCCACGCAAGACTCAAGGCCGAGCTCGACGATCTGTGGCGGGTGCGCAGGCCCGAGGTCGTGCGCGCACTGTCGGCGGCGGCGGCCGAAGGCGATCGCTCGGAGAATGCCGAGTACACCTATCGCAAGAAGCAATTGGGCGAAATCGACCGCCGCGTGCGCTACCTCGGCAAGCGGCTCGAAGCGCTGCGGGTGGTCGACACCGTGCCGACCGATCCCGAGGCGGTGTTCTTCGGCGCCTGGATCGAACTCGAAGACCTCGACAGCGGACAATGCAACCGCTACCGCATCGTCGGTCCCGACGAGACCGACGCGCGCGAAGGCTGGATCAGCATCGATTCGCCGCTGGCGCGCGCATTGCTCAAGAGGCGCATCGACGACGAGGTCGCGGTCGAACTGCCGGGCGGCCCGCGCACGTTCGCGATCGTCTCGGTCGACTACGCCGCCGACTGAGATGGGCCGCAATCGCCGACACGGTGGCCGGGCGATCGCGGCTGCGAACAGAGGGATCCCCGCGCGCGGGACCTGCGCCGGCCTCATCTTGCTGGCGACCGCGCTCGCCGCCTGCAGCCCCGGCGCCGCCCCCACATTGCCGGCGGCCGCAACCGCCCCGACGCCTGCTGATACAACGCTCGACGCCCATGCGGCGCTCGCCATGCGGCTGCGGCCATTCCTGATCGAACGTGGCACGGGTCCATCGGGGCGCAACGCGCGCGCGGCCGATGACGAGCGGTTCCGGCTCGGCGCGTTCTGGAAGGCCCGGACCGACACCCACCACTTCGACGCCGCGTTCCGCGCGCGGGCGCAGGCCGCGCTGTCGGTGCACGAGGATGGCACGGCGGACGCGGCGCTGCGGCGGTTGCTTGCGACCGTCGAGGCGCGCTTGCCGGCCTGGCAGGCCCTGGTCGACTACAACGCCTCAGGGCAGATGCGCGACGATGGCGGCGACGGCGGACGGGCCTTGCTGCCCGGCGCGATCGCGGCGATCGACGCGATCGAGGCGGCGGCCTGGGCTTATGTCGAAACGGTCACTCAGACCGAGCCCGCACCGTAGATCCGCCGAGGGCACGCGCGCCGGACCTGCGCCCGGCCGGGCGCTCAGTCGATGCGCTGCAGCTCGTGGATCTGCGTGTCCGAGAACGCGCTGAAGTACCCGGTCGTCGAGGTGAACTTCTGCTCCGGGAACACGGTGCCCGGTGCGACGCGGCACATCAGGAACGCGCTCGACGACGCGCACTGCAGCCCGGCCTCGGGCGGAACACCGGGAAACAGCCCGGCCTGCTCGCGCGCGCTGAGCGGCAGCATGGCCAGCCCCTCGCCCCGGAACATCGCCAGCCAGCCGCGGCCCTCGGCCCGCAACGTCAGCTGCGCGTCGGCCGGCACCGTCGCCGGATCCTCGTCCACCGGCCGGTAGGTCCCGCTCAGCCCGTCTGCTGCGGCTGCGACGCCGGCCACGAGCGCCAGCACCAGCCCCATCGCCATCTCCCTCGACCATCGCCTCATGCGTCCGTCTCCACGACTTCGCCGTAGAGATCATGCTCGTCGCTGCCCATGATCGCCACCTCGACGAAATCGCCAGGGCGCAGACCGGCCTCGCGGCCGTCCTGGATCTGCACCACGCCGTCGATCTCGGGCGCATCGCCCATCGTCCGCGCGATCGCCAGGTCGCCGTCGACGACGTCGACCAGGCAGGACTGCACAGTGCCGACCTTGGCCTCCAGGCGCGCTGCGGAAATCTCCGCCTGCTTGTCCATGAACCGCGCCAGCCGCTCCTGCTTCACCGCTTCTGGCACCGCATCGGGCAAGAGGTTCGCGGTTGCGCCCTCGACCGGCGAATAGGCGAACGCGCCGACGCGGTCGAGCTGGGCCTCGTCGAGGAAGTCCAGCAATTGCTGGAAATCGTCCTCGGTCTCGCCGGGGAAGCCGACGATGAAGGTGCTGCGGATCGTCAGGTCCGGACAGATCTCGCGCCACCGCGCGATGCGCTCGCGGGTACGGTCGATCGCGCCGGGCCGCTTCATCAGCTTGAGGATGCGTGGGCTCGCATGCTGCAGCGGCACGTCGAGATACGGCAGCAGCTTGCGGCTACCGTCGGCATGGCGCTCGGTCATCAGCGGGATGATGTCGTCGACATGCGGGTACGGATACACGTAATGCAGCCGCGTCCACACGCCCAGTTCCGACAGTCCCTCGCACAGCGCCTTCATCCGCGTCTGGTACGCGCGATCGCGCCATGTCCGCTCGGCGTAGCGCACGTCCACGCCGTAGGCCGAGGTGTCCTGGGAGATCACCAGCAGTTCGCGCACGCCGCCGCGCACCAGGCGCTCGGCCTCGCGCAGCACGTCGTCGACCGGGCGCGACACCAGGTCGCCACGCATCGACGGAATGATGCAGAAGCTGCAGCGGTGGTTGCAGCCCTCGGAGATCTTCAGATACGCATAGTGCCGCGGCGTCAGCTTGACCCCAGTGTCAGGCACCAAGTCGAGGAACGGATCGTGCCGCGGCGGCAAGGCCGCATGCACCGCGCCCATCACCGAGCCGTAGTCCTGCGGCCCGCTGATCGACAGCACGCCCGGATGCGCGTCGCGGATCATCTCCTCGCGCTTGCCCAGGCACCCGGTCACGATCACCTTGCCGTTCTCGGCCATCGCCTCGCCGATCGCGTCGAGCGATTCGGCGACCGCCGAATCGATGAACCCGCAGGTGTTGACGACCACCACGTCGGCATCGTCGTAGGTCTGCACGATGTCGTAGCCCTCGACCCGCAACTGGGTGAGGATGCGTTCGGAATCGACGAGGGCCTTCGGACAGCCGAGACTGACGAAACCGACCTTGGGACTGGCTGCGGACATGGGAACCGTGGCGGGTGCAGGAGGGAGGAGCCCACGCGCGCCGCCAGGCGACCGGACTGGGCCGGTCCGCGGCTGCGGGCACGAGGGGCCGCGCAGTATAGCGGCGGCGGCCGGGGCGGTCCTGCAGCCGCCGGCCTGGGGTAGACTCGGACCGTTCACGTGAACAGGACGCTGCCATGGGCCGGGACATCGTCGTCGCCACCGCGTCGGGGGCGGTCAACGCCTGGCGGGCCGACCCGCCGCATGGCGCCGCCGCGAAGGGCGCGATCGTGGTGCTGCAGGAGATCTTCGGCGTCAACGCCCACATCCGCAGCGTCGCTGACGGCTACGCCGCCGCTGGCTACGTCGCGATCGCCCCGGCCCTGTTCGACCCGGTCGCGCGTCATGTCGAGCTGACCTACGAGGCCGCCGACTTCGAACGCGGCCGCGCGCTCGCCGCAGAACTGGGTTTCGAGCGCGCGGTCGGCATCGTTCGCGCCACCCGCGACCTGTTGCGCAGTGAAGGCCATCGCCAGATCGCGGTGGTCGGGTTCTGCTGGGGCGGCAGCCTCGCCTTTCTCGCCAACACCCGTCTGGGCCTGCCCGCGGTCAGCTACTACGGCGCGCGTACCGTGCCGTTCCTGGATGAGCCTTTGCTGGCGCCGATGCTGTTCCACTTCGGCGTCGACGACGCCAGCATTCCCGAAGCCGACATCGCCGCCCACCGCGCGCGTCAGCCGGACGCCGAGATCCACGTCCACCCGGGCGGCCACGCCTTCAACCGCGACGTCGACCCCGCCCACTACCACCCCGACAGCGCCGCCGAGGCCCGCCGGCAGACGATGAAGTTCATCGCCGCGGCGCTGCTGCGCTGACCGGATGCCGACCATGCCGCACGCCACCGCCCCTGCCCACTACGCCCTGCACCCGCAATTGGCCGACGACACCCACCCTGTCGTCACGCTCGCGCTGAGCGAGGTGCGGTTGATGGATGATGCCAACTATCCGTGGCTGATCCTGGTCCCCCGTCTGCCCGACGCCCGCGAACTGATCGACCTGAGCCGCGAACAACGCAGCCGGTTGACCGAGGAGATCGACATCGTGGCCCGCGCGATCCGCGACGCGTTCCGGCCGTTCAAGCTCAACATCGCGGCGCTGGGCAACCAGGTGCCACAACTGCACGTGCACGTGATCGGACGCAACCAGGGTGATCCGGCATGGCCGGCTCCGGTCTGGGGCCGCGTCGCGGCCCGCCCCTACTCGCCCGAACTGTTGGTCGAGCGCATCACCCGCTTGCAGGCCGTATTGCCCGACTGATCGCGCGTCAACGCACGCGGACCACGCGCGTGCCGGCCACGAAATCGTGCCCGCAGCGGCGGTCATTGCGGAAGATCATGCACACGCTGCCCAGGACCGCGAGCGCCCCCAGGCACGGGATCCCGCCCACCGCCTGCAACGGCAGATAGCGCGCGAACAGCGCACGCGCCACCGTCACCGGCCGGCCATCGAGCGTCACGATGCGGATCCCCAGCCACCGCTTGCCCCAGGTCTGGCCACCGACATGCAGCGGCCAGGCATGGATGGCCGCGAACACCAGCAGGCCGATCCCCATCCACAGCAGTTGCAGGCCGAACCCGACCTGCTCGCCGCGCTGGGCCGCCGCCATCACCGCAGACCAATAGCCGCCAAGCCACATCACCGGCGTCATGACCGCCAGACCGATCAGCCCATCGACGACCACCGCGCCCAGCCGGGTGCCGCGCTCGGCCAGCACCTGACCTGCATCGGCCTGCAACTCGGCCACCGGGGCCTGGTAGGGATTGGACTCTTGCATCGCACGTCCTTGTTGGAGAGGAAAAGACAGACCGCTCAGGTGCGCGGCAGCGTCACCCCGGTCTGACCCTGATACTTGCCACCGCGATCCTTGTACGACGTCTCGCAGACGTCGTCCGCATCGGACTGGAAGAACAGCATCTGCGCGACGCCCTCGTTGGCATAGATGCGGGCCGGCAGCGGCGTGGTATTGCTGAACTCCAGCGTCACGTGGCCTTCCCACTCCGGCTCGAGCGGCGTCACGTTGACGATGATGCCGCAGCGCGCATAGGTGCTCTTGCCCAGGCACACCACCAGTACATCGCGCGGAATGCGGAAGTACTCGACCGTACGCGCCAGCGCGAACGAATTGGGCGGAATGATGCACTCGTCGCCGACCACGTCGACGAAGCTCTTGGGGTCGAACCGCTTGGGATCGACGATCGTCGAGTTGATGTTGGTGAACACCTTGAACTCGCGCGAGCAGCGCACGTCGTAGCCGTAGCTCGAGGTGCCGTAGCTGACGATGCGCTGGCCGTCGACGTGCTTGACCTGCCCGGCCTCGAACGGCTCGATCATGCCCCCCGGTTGCTCGGACATGCGGCGGATCCAGCGGTCGCTCTTGATGCTCATAGGGTGTTCCCGGGGGCAAATGCGGCAGTGAATACGCATTGTAGGGCCGGCACCGGCCCGCCGCACCCCGCCGCGATCACACCAGAGACGCGGAGATCGACATCGGCGCGCGCGGGCGCTTCTCGAGTTCGGCGACCATGGCCCGTGCGACCGCACGGTAGGCCGCAGCCGCCGCCGAGTCGGGGGCAGAGGCGACGATCGGCGCACCGGCATCGCCCTGTTCGCGGATCCCGATCTCCAGTGGCAGCGCGCCGAGCAGCGGCACGCCATAGCGCTCGGCCATGCGCTCGCCGCCGCCCGAACCGAACAGATGCTCGACGTGCCCGCAGTTCGAGCACACGTGCTGGGCCATGTTCTCGACCAGACCGAGCACCGCGACCTCCACCTTTTCGAACATCTTCAGCGCCTTGCGCGCATCGAGCGTCGCGACTTCCTGCGGCGTGGTCACGATGACCGCACCGGCGACCGGGATCTTCTGCGCCAGGGTGAGCTGGATGTCGCCGGTGCCGGGCGGCAGATCGACCAACAGGTAGTCCAGGCCGTCCTCGCCGCCCCAGCGTGTGTCGTTGAGCAGCTGCTGCAGGGCCGACGTCGCCATCGGTCCACGCCAGATCATCGGCGTGTCCTGGTCGACCAGCAGGCCGATCGACATCGCCTCGATGCCGTGGGCCTGCAGCGGCAGGATCGACTTGCCGTCGGGGCTGTCCGGCTTGACCGACAGCCCCAGCATCGTCGGGATGCTGGGCCCGTAGACGTCGGCATCCAGTACTCCGACCCGGGCGCCATCGGCCGCCAGCGCAAGCGCCAGGTTCACCGACGTCGTCGACTTGCCGACACCGCCCTTGCCCGAGCCGACGGCGATGATGTTGCGGATGCGGGGGTGCGGATGGAGGGCGCCCTGGACGGCGCGTGCTGCCTTGGGGAGTTGCATGGGCTGACGAATGCTCGAGCTGGGGCCGCCATTGTCCCATGCCACGCGACGACGCCTGACGACCAAGATGTCGCACGTGCCGCTCGAACGCCGCGGACGCACGACGAGAACACGCGCGCGGCCAACAGATCGGCTATAACGTCGCCAACTGCGTCGGCATCGCGCCGACACCGAGGGAGGGAGCGCAATGAAGATGAACAAGAAGGCCATACTGCTCGCACTCGCGGCACTGCCGCTGGTCGTCGTATCGTTCTCGGCCTCGGCACAGTCGCCGGCCGGCCGCTGGAAAACCATCGATGACGAGACCGGCCGGGTGAAGTCGATCGTCGAGATCAGCCAGGCCGCGAACGGCACGCTGAGCGGCAAGGTCCTGGAGGTGCTGCATTCCGATCGAGGGCCGAACCCGACCTGCGACAAGTGCGGCGGCGAACGTCGCAACCAGCCGATCGCCGGCATGACCATCCTGTGGGATCTCAAGCCGGACGGAAACGAGTGGTCGGGTGGCACGATCCTCGACCCCGCCAATGGCAAGACTTATCGGTCGAAGGCCAAGCTGATCGATGCGAACCGCCTCGGTGTGTCGGGGTGTATTGCCTTCATCTGCCGCGAACAGGTCTGGCAGCGGAAATAAGCTGCGACGCAAGGCGTCCGTCATCACTGCATCAAGAGCCCGGCCTTGGCCGGGCTCTTTTTATGACAAGGACCGGGCGCCGGAACGGCATGCGATAATCCGGTCCCGTTCCTGCCGTCGCCATCGCCATGTCGCGCAAGCTGCTCGTCACCGCCGCCCTGCCCTACGCCAACGGCCCGCTGCACCTGGGCCACCTGGTCGGGTACATCCAGGCCGACACCTGGGTCCGGGCCCAGCGTATGGCCGGCGATGTGGCTCATTTCGTCTGCGCCGACGACACCCACGGCACGCCGATCATGCTGGCGGCCGAAAAGGCGGGAACGACGCCCGAGGCGTTCATCGCCGAGATCCACGCCGGTCACGTGCGCGATTTCGCCGCGTTCGGCGTCGCATTCGACCATTACGATTCGACCCACTCGGCGGCCAACCGCGCCATGGTGGAGACGATCTACGCGCGTCTGGAGCACGGCGGACACATTGCACGTCGCGCCGTTGCACAACTCTACGATCCGGTGCGCGGCATGTTCCTGCCCGACCGCTACGTCAAGGGCACCTGCCCGAAGTGCGGCACGCCCGACCAGTACGGCGACAACTGCGAGCACTGCGGCGCGACCTATGCGCCCAGCGACCTGATCGAACCGAAGTCGGTGGTCAGCGGTGCGACGCCCGAGGTGCGCGAGTCCGAGCATTTCTTCTTCGAACTCGGTCATTTCCAGGACGTCCTGCGCGACTGGCTCGCCGGCGATGTCGCGGTGCCCGGCGTCAAGGCCAAGCTCGCGGAATGGCTCGACGGCGACGGCGGCCTGCGTGCCTGGGACATCTCGCGCGACGCGCCCTACTTCGGCTTCGAGATCCCCGGCCACCCGGGCAAGTTCTTCTATGTCTGGCTCGACGCGCCGATCGGCTACCTGAGCAGCTTCAAGACGCTGTGCGTGCGCGAAGGCATCGATTTCGACGCCTGGTTGTCGCCCGATGGCGATGTCGAGTTGCACCATTTCCTGGGCAAGGACATCGTCAACTTCCACGGCCTGTTCTGGCCGGCGATGCTGCACGGCGCAGGCCTGCGCGCGCCGACGCGGCTGCACGTCAACGGCTATCTGATGGTCGACGGCGCGAAGATGTCCAAGTCGCGCGGCACGTTCGTCATGGCGCGCACGTATCTCGATCAGGGCCTGGACCCCGAGGCGCTGCGCTACTACTTCGCGGCGAAATCCTCGGGCGGCGTCGACGACCTCGATCTGAACCTCGAGGACTTCGTTGCACGCGTCAATGCCGACCTGGTCGGCAAGTTCGTCAACCTGGCCAGCCGCTGTGCCGGTTTCATCCACAAGCGCTTCGACGCGCGCCTGGCCGACGCACTGCCCGACCCGGCGCAGTACGCGCGTTTCGTCGCGGCGCTGTCCGGCGTGCGCGAGGCCTATGCGCGCAACGACCCGGCCAGCGCGATCCGCCAGGTGATGGCGCTTGCCGATGAGGCCAACCGCTACATCGACGATCGCAAGCCCTGGGTGATCGCCAAACAGGCCGGCGCGGACGCCGAACTGCAGGCCGTCTGCACCCAGGGCCTGAACCTGTTCCGCATCCTCGCCGGCGCCCTGCAACCGATCCTGCCGCGCACCAGCACACAGGCCGCGGCGTTCCTCGCCGCGCCCGTCACTCATTGGCACGATCTCGACCAACCGCTGACCGGCCGAACGATCCAGGCCTATGCCCCGCTGTTCACCCGTATCGACCCGACCCTGCTCACCGCCATGACCGAAGCCTCCAAGGACACGCTCGCCGCCGTTGCCCCCGCCGCCCCGACGAAGACCGAGGCGAAAGCGCCCGCAACATCCGCACCCGCGGCCGCCGATACCGCCTACATCGGCATCGACGATTTCGCCAAGCTCGACCTGCGGATCGGCAAGGTCCTGGTCTGCGAGGCCGTCGAGGGCTCGGACAAGCTGCTGCGCTTCGAGCTCGACGCGGGCGAACTGGGCAAGCGCCAGATCTTCTCCGGGATCCGCGCCAGCTACGGCGCGCCCGAAGCGCTGGTCGGCCGCAACGTGGTGTTCATCGCCAATCTCGCGCCGCGCAAGATGCGTTTCGGCCTGAGCGAAGGCATGATCCTGTCGGCCGGATTCGACAGCGGCGCACTCGCGCTGCTCTCGGCCGATGACGGTGCGCAGCCCGGCATGCCGGTGCGCTGATCGTGCGATCGGGCGGCGCATAGCGCCGCCCAGGCGAGATCCACGTTACTTGCGGCCGCTGCGCCAGATCGACAGCAGGATCCACACACCGCTCAGGCCCGCGCCGACGAAACCGAGCACGCCCAGCGCCATCAGCCAGCGGTGCGTTGCACCGCCGCTGACGCTGTTCATGACGATCGACGAGCCGATGATCAGCGCGGCGGTGACGACGCCGACCGTGAGCCGGTTGGCCGCAGCGTTGACCTGATCGCCGAACGACTTGAGCGAGGTCACCTCGATCTGCGCGCGCAGGCGGCCACGACGCGCGGTCTGCAGCAGACGGCGCAGATCGCGCGGCAGATCGGCCAGAAGATCGATCGTGCTCGATAGCGTGCGTTGTCCGCGCCGCGCCAGCGCGCGTGGCGAGTACCGCTGCAGCATCACCCGCTCCAGCCACGGCTGCGCGGTACTGGTCATGTCGAACCCGGGATCGAGCTGGCGGCCCAGGCCTTCCAGCGTCAGAAATGCCTTGATCAGCAGCGCGAGGTCCGGCGGCAGCATCAGGCCGTGCCGACGCAGCAGCCCGGTGATGTCGGCCAGCATCGCGCCCATCCTCAGGTCGCGCAGCGGCAGACCGCGATACTGATCGACGAAGCCGTCGATCTCGCTCTGCAATCGGCCCTCGTCGACCTCGACATCGCTCGTCGTCCAGTCCAGCAGCACGTCGCACACGCTCTGCGGTTGCTGGGACACCAGCCCGTGGAGCAACCGCGCGACCTGGTAGCGCAGTTCCGGCGGCACGCGGCCGACCATGCCGAAGTCGATCAGAGCGATGCGGCCGTCGGGCATGAAGAACAGGTTGCCCGGATGCGGGTCGGCGTGGAACAGGCCGTCCTCGAACACCATCTTCATGACGATGGCACTGCCCGCGAGCGCAAGCGCGTGGCGGTCGAGGCCCGCGGCCTCGATGCCAGCCAGGTCGCCGCCGGCAATGCCGACCACCCGATCCTGTACGTTGAGCCGTTCGCAGGTCCATTGCCAGTGCACCCGGGGCACGAGCACGGCCGGATCGTCGGCGAAGTTCGCCGCAATGCGCTCGGCGTTCCGGCACTCGGCCGCGAAGTCGAGCTCGCGCCGCAGCGACGCATCGAACTGGCGCACGACCTCCACCGGCCGGTAGCGACGCAGGTCCGGCGCCTGTGATTCGACGATCTCGGCCAAGCGCGCGAGCAGGCGCAGGTCGGCTTCGACGATCTCACGGATCCCGGGGCGCCGCACCTTCAGCACCACCGGCGTGCCGTCGTGCAACCATGCCAAATGCGCCTGCGCGAGCGAGGCGGCGGCGATCGGCTCGGGCTCGAACCTTGCGAACGCAGTGTCCGGCGCCTCGCCGAGGTCTTCGACCAACTGGGCGTGGATCGCCGCGTACGGCACCGGCGGCACGCGGCTCTGCAACCGGCCGAGTTCTTCGATCCAGTCCGGAGGCAGCAGATCGACGCGCGTGGCGAGGATCTGCCCGAGCTTGACGAACGTCGGGCCCAGGTCCTGCAGCGCATGGCGCACGCGCTCGGGTTGGGTCATGCGCGCGGTGTCGGCCGCGTGGAGATGCAGCAAGCGACCAGCACGTTCGAGCGCCCCGGCCATGCCGATGCGCTGCACGACGTCGCCGAAGCCGTAACGCACCAGGACCGATGCGATCTCCTGGATGCGGCCCAGATCCCGGACCGTGGCGAGCGTCTCCCACATCAGTCCACGTCCAGGGTCGCCTCGAGTCCGCGTAACGCCGCCGCGACCGTCTGCCGCCGCACCGCTTCGCGGTCGCCGTCGAAGTGATGGATCTGCGCGCGCGCATAGTCGCCGCGCCGCTTCCACGCGATCCACACCGTGCCGACGGGCTTGTCGTCGCTGCCGCCGCCGGGCCCGGCGATGCCGGTCACCGCGACCGCGATGCTGGCCCCGGAATTGACCAGCGCGCCGGACACCATCTCGATCGCGGTCTCGCGGCTGACCGCGCCGTGCGTCTCCAGCGTCTGCAGGCTGACCCCCAGCAGCGCCTGCTTGGCCTCGTAGCTGTACGCCGCCAAGCCGCAATCGAACCAGTCCGAGCAGCCGGCGATGTCGGTCATCGCCTTGGCGATCCAGCCGCCGGTGCAGCTTTCGGCGGTCACCAGGCGATGGTGGCGGTCGCGCAGCAGGCTGCCCAGCCGGGCGGCCATCGCCTGCAAGGTCGCGTCATCGGGAGTTGCGCTCATCGTTCTGCGTGCCTGTTCAAAGGCCTGTTTTACCGCATTCGCACGCGCGCGTCGCGCATTCAGGGAATTGACCCGTCGCCGCCATCGCGCGATCATGCCGCGCCGCCAGCATCAGGGCCGTTCCAGGTTTCCTCGCCAGCACATGGGCATCCCCGCCCGTCTCTTCGCTGACAGGACCCTTGCATGCATCGCCTTGCCCTGGCCGTTTCGATCGGCCTGCTCGCCATGTCCGCCCATGCCGCCGGACAGTCCCCCGCCACCGCCACCGCCACCGCCCCCGCTCCGTCCGATCACCGCGCCACCGCGCCGGACGAAGACGTGCCATCCGCGACCTCGCTGCGCTTCGGCACGCTGCGCGTGCCCGGGCAGCGGATGCTTCGCTATCAGGAAGGCATGACCCTGGACGAGGCCGATATCCAGCAACAGCCAAAGGGAAATGGCGACATCGGCACACTGCTACGGATCAACCCGGCGGTGCAGTTCGACGATGCGCGCATTGGTTCGTCGCGACAGATGGGCGAGATCCGGCCGGCCGACATCAGCATCCATGGCGGTCTGTTCCACCAGAACCTGCTGCTGGTCGACGGCGTCTCGTTCAACAACGACCTAGACCCGGGGGGCGGCTCTCCATCGAACCCTCACCTCGTTGACAGTGTGCCCAGCCCCGCCCAGGGCATCGCGTTGGACACCGATCTGCTCGAACGCCTGACGGTCTACGACAGCAACGTTCCGGCCGCCTTCGGCGGCTTCACTGGCGGCGTGGTCGACGCCAAAACGCGGCGTGCCAACTCGGCGTTCGGTGGCAAGACCTGGTTCCGTATGTCGCGCTCGGTGTGGAACGAGCTCATCGTCCCGGAGGGCAACGAGCAGGCCTTCGTCGAATCGGACACGTGGACCAACCAGCCGGTATACGACAAGTACAAGCTGGGCGCGATGCTCGAGGGGCGTACGACACGGGGCATCGGCCTGATCGGCACCGTCAGCCGTACGCGTTCGGATATTCCCCTGCGCGCCTACAGCAACGGCGAGATGAGCTCGAGCGATGCCAACGTCAAGGAACAGCGGCGAGAAAATACCAGTGTGAGCCTGCGCGCCAATTACGCACCGACCGATCGACTGGAGATCGGCGCAGGCATCACCTATGCCCCGAGCAACGACCTCTACTTCACCAAGAACGCGAAGGACTCCTGGTTCGAACTCCAGCAGGGCGGGCCGGTCGCCAATCTCACTGGGTCGTGGCGTGGCGATGCCTGGACCTTCGATGGCCGCCTCGGCTACAGCGACATCGACAGTTCGCGTCGCGTCGATGCGGCGATCGATTACTGGAAGACCTGGGCGCGTTCGGAAGACAAGAACTGGACTCCCGAAGGGAACACAAACGCCATTGAGGGCAACTGGGGCAATATCGATCAGAGCACGCGCAACATCACGGCGTCGTTCGGCGCACAACGCGCGCCCCTCCGGTGGGGGCGAACCGAACACCGCCTACAGGCCGGTGTCGGCCTTCGCGACCGCCATGCGCAGTATCACCGCCTCAACGATCATCACAGCTACATCAGTCCGAGACCCACGACCTCCTGCACCGGTCCGGATGGCACAGAGGACACCGTGTCGTGCTCACTGGCACCGGTCTATCGTACGCAGACAAATCGCGTGATTGCCGGCCAGGGCCAGTTCCATAGTACGCACAACCTCTATCGGGCCGGTCGCTTCGATGTGCGGGTACGCGAGTTCAGCGCCTATGTGCAGGACGATATCCAACTCGGCCGCGTGAGCCTGCGGCCAGGCCTGCGCTTCGACATGGACGACCTGATGGACCGCAACACCCTGGCGCCGCGCCTGGCGGCGAGCTGGGATGTGTTCGGCAGCGGAGACACCCTGGTCACAAGTGGCGTCAATCGCTACTACGGCCGCAGCCTGTTTGGCATGAAGCTGCGTGAAGGACGCGAAAACCTGCAGACCGAGTACGCGCGCACGACGGTTGCCGATGGCTGGCGGACGAAAAAGGCCTTCACTGCGAACAATCGCTTCGAGACGCTCCACGTGCCCTACAGCGACGAGGTCAATCTCGGTGTCCGCCAACGCTTGCAAGGTTACGTCGCCGACCTCAAGTACGTCAGGCGCCAGGGGCGGGACGAGATCATGCGCGAGCGCGTCGCGTCAGACGACGACACCGGATTCTTCTCGTCCTATGTCTACCGCTACGTCAACACCGGCCGCAGCGACAGCGAAACCGTCACGCTGGCGGTCGAGATGCCGACCTGGCACTGGCGCGATACGCACACCACGGCGCGCCTGGCCGCCGACCATACCGATATTCGCCGCAACTACGCCAACTACGACGTCAGCTTCAAAGACGGGACCTATAACCGCTGGGTCCGCTACAACGGCACGCTGATGCATGCCTATGAACTGCCCCAGGACGGCTTCAACCGGCCGTGGACCGCACGTCTGTCCACACAGACCCGCTTCGAGGCGCTGCGTCTGTCGTGGAGCAACTTCCTGCGCTATCGCGCCGGCCACCTGAACTTCGTCACCGTGGGCGAGGACGTGCTGGAGGAGAACGGGCAGACAGTCTCGGTCGACGTCATCGAGGAACGACACAACCCGAGCACCTGGACCTTGGACTCGACGCTCGAGTACACCCAGCCCCTGCGAGACGGGCAGGAAGCCTATATCCGGGTGGAAGCACAGAACGTCTTCAATCAGCGCAATCGCATGACCAGTGTGACCACCACGATCAATACCCTGTACGAACCGGGACGCACCTATTGGCTCGAAGCCGGGTACCGCTTCTGAACCTGACCATGCGACCGTGCCCCCGCCCGCATCGTCATCGCACGCTGCCGGCATTGCTTTGTTTCCTGGTCTTTGCGACGTGGACGGACGCGGCGTCGCCGACGATGCCTTCGGCGGCGGCAAGCGCCCCTGACGCCTGCGCAAACCGCCAGCGGACGGGCGGGCCGCCTGTCGACTTCGCCTGCCTGCGCCGTGTCTACACGCAACCTCGCGAACGCTGGCCGGCGCCGCACGTCGATCCGGGCGTGGCCTGGCAAGAACTTGCACCCCTGCCACGCACGCCCCCGACACCGGCCAACAACCCGCCCACGCCCGAGCGCATCGCGCTCGGCAAGCGTCTGTTCGAGGACCCGCGGCTGTCGCGCTCGGGCCAGATCGCCTGCGCGAACTGCCATGACCCCCAGTTGGGCTGGGCCGACGGGCGCAGTGTATCGTTCGGGCACGACCGCCAGGCCGGGCGCCGCAATGCCATCTCGGTGGCGACCAGCGCCTGGATGCGTACGCTGTTCTGGGACGGCCGGGCGGCCTCGCTCGAAGACCAGGCGCTGCACCCGCTGGTCGACGGGCGCGAGATGGCGAACCGGTCGCTGGCCCCGGCCATCCGGCGCGTGCGGCGCGATCCGGCCTACCGCGCTGCCTTCGCGGACGCCTACGGCAGCGATCGCATCGACGCGCAGTTGATCGCCAGATCGCTGGCGACCTTCCAGCGCAGCCTCGCACCGCGCACCGGGCGGCTGGATCGGTTCCTTGCCGGCCGTAACGACCAGCTCGACGATCGCCAGCTGTGGGGCCTGCACCTGTTCCGCACGAAGGCGCGCTGCATGAACTGCCACAGCGGCCCCGAGATGACTGACCACGCGTTCCACAATCTCGGGCTGCACTTCCACGGCCGCCGCAGGCAGGACCTGGGCCGCTACGAAGTTACCGGCGATCCGGCGGACGCGGGGAAGTTCCGCACGCCGTCGCTGCGCGGCGTCGCCCGGACCGCGCCGTACATGCACAACGGTCTGTTCCCCCATCTGCTCGGCGTGGTGCGCGCGTACGACGCCGGCATGCCGGCGCCGCGGCCAACGGCCGCCCAGCGCGACGATCCGACGTTTCCGCGTCCCGATCCGCTGCTGCGACCCCTCGGGTTGCAGCGCGAAGAGATCGAGGCGATCGTCGATTTCCTCGAGCAGCTCTAGCGGCCGGCGGCGGGGAGCCGGGCGTTGAGGCAAAATGGCCGGCCGGCTGGCCCTCCCGAGACGCAATGACCGCCCCCCAGCACACGCCCCTGATGCAGCAGTTCTTCGCCGCCAAGGCGGAGCACCCGGACGTGCTGTTGTTCTTCCGCATGGGCGATTTCTACGAGCTGTTCTACGACGACGCCCGCAAGGCGGCGCGGCTGCTCGACATCACGCTGACCCAGCGCGGCAATTCGGCCGGCGCGCCGATCCCGATGGCCGGGGTGCCGCACCACGCGGCCGAAGGCTATCTGGCGCGGCTGGTCGCGCTCGGCGAGTCGGTGGCGATCTGCGAGCAGATCGGCGACCCGGCCGCGAGCAAGGGGCTGGTCGAACGCAAGGTGGTGCGCATCGTGACGCCGGGCACGGTGACCGACGAGGCGCTGCTGCAGGAGCGTCGCGACACGCTGCTGATGGCGGTCGCGCGCAATCGCGCCGGCCATTACGGGCTGGCCTGGGCGGATCTGGCCGGCGGGCGCTTCCTGGTCTGCGAATGCGCCAACGAGGACACGCTGGAGGCCGAGCTGGCGCGGCTCGACCCGGCCGAGCTGCTGGTGCCCGACGAAGACGGCTGGCCTGCGTTCCTGGCCGAGCGCAGCGGCATGCGCCGGCGGCCGCCGTGGCTGTTCGACGCCGATTCGGGCCGCCGCCAGTTGCTGCAGTTCTTCGGCCTGCACGACCTCACCGGCTTCGGCATCGACGACCGGCCGCTGGCGATCGCCGCAGCCGGCGCGTTGCTGGGCTACGTCGAGGAGACCCAGAAGCAGCGGCTGCCGCACCTGACCTCGATCGCGGTGGAAAGCGGCGACGGCGCGATCGCGATGAACGCCGCCACGCGGCGGCACCTCGAACTCGACACCCGCGTCGACGGCGACACCCGTAACACCCTGCTCGGCGTGCTCGACAGCACGGTCACGCCAATGGGCGGGCGCCTGCTGCGCCGCTGGCTGCACCGGCCGCTGCGCGATCGCGGTGTGCTCGGCGAGCGCCTGCACGCGGTCGAGGCGCTGATCGAAGACGGCGCCGATATCGCGCTGCGCGAGCGCTTCCGTGCGCTCGGCGATCTGGAACGCGTGCTCACACGCATCGCGCTGCGCTCGGCGCGGCCGCGCGACCTGTCCACGCTGCGCGACGGCGTGGCGCTGCTGCCCGACCTGCGCACGACCCTGCAGGCGATCGACTCGCCGCGCCTGCGCGCCTTGCACGACGCCCTCGGCGAGCACGGCGAGCAGGCCCACCTGCTGGCCACGGCCCTGGTCGAGCAGCCGCCGGTGCTCGCGCGCGACGGTGGCGTGTTCGCCGACGACTACGATGCCGAACTGGCCGAGCTGCGCCGGTTGAGTACCAACGCCGACCAGTTCCTCGTCGATCTGGAAGCGCGCGAGCGCGAGGCCAGCGGCATCGCCACGCTCAAAGTCGGCTACAACCGTGTGCACGGTTACTTCATCGAGATCGGCAAAGCGCACTCGGCCAAAGCGCCGGCGCACTACACGCGGCGGCAGACGCTGACCAATGCCGAGCGCTACATCACCGAGGAACTCAAGCAGTTCGAGGACAAGGTGCTGTCGGCACGCGAGCGTGCGCTGGCCCGCGAACGCCTGCTCTACGAGCAATTGCTCGACGCGCTCAACGCCAGCCTCGACACGCTCAAGCAATGCGCGGGTGCGCTCAGCGAACTCGACGTGCTCGCCTGTTTCGCCGAACGCGCGCAGGCGCTGGACTGGTCGCGCCCGCAGCTCGACGCGCATTCCGGCGTGCGCATCGAGCGTGGCCGCCATCCGGTGGTCGAAGCGGTGCGGCGCGAGCCCTTCGAGCCCAACGATCTGGTGCTCGGCGACGGCCCCGAGTTCGGCGACCGCCGCATGCTGGTCATCACCGGCCCGAACATGGGCGGCAAGAGCACCTACATGCGCCAGAACGCGCTGATCGTGCTGCTCGCGCACATCGGCAGCTTCGTGCCGGCGGCCCGCGCGACGATCGGCCCGATCGACCGCATCCTCACCCGTATCGGCGCTGGCGACGATCTCGCCAAGGGCCAGTCGACCTTCATGGTCGAGATGGCCGAGACCAGCTACATCCTCCACCACGCCACCGACGCATCGCTGGTGCTGATGGACGAGATCGGCCGCGGCACCTCGACCTACGACGGACTCGCGCTGGCCGACGCCTGCGCGCGCCACCTCGCCGGCCGCAACCGCAGCTACACGCTGTTCGCAACGCACTACTTCGAACTCACCGCGCTGGCGCAACCCGGCAGCGGCATCGCCAACGTGCACCTGGACGCGGTCGAACATCGCGACCAGCAGGGCAACGAGACGCTGGTGTTCATGCACGCCGTCAAGGACGGGCCGGCCGACCGCAGCTTCGGTCTGCAGGTCGCAGCACTGGCCGGCCTGCCCAAACAGGTCGTGCGCGACGCCCGGGCGCGGCTGGCCGAGCTCGAACAGCGGCGCCACGATGCGCCTGCACCGCCGATGTCGGCCGATGCACTCGGCGCGCCGCAGCAGATCGGTCTGTTCGCGCCGCCGTCGGCCGCGGTCGAGGCGCTGGCCGGGATCGATCCCGACGCGCTGACGCCGCGCGAAGCCCTTGAGGCGTTGTACCGGCTCAAGACCTTGTTGTAAGCGGCAGCCTCCCGCGCGATCGATCGGGATCGCTGTCGCGCGTCATCGGCGCGGCATGCCGCGTCCCGGTCCCGCTGTCGCATGTGCCCCCGGCGCTCGTCGGACGCGGCGACTTCCCGCTGCGTTCGGGTCGCGATGGCCGCGGTGCCCAGCGGGCGCTCAAGCGGATGCCGTGCCTTGACGCGCCTACCCGCGTGCAACCGTCCGCGGCGAGATTGCCGTCACGCGAGGGGCCGGGGACCCTATTCGATAGCTTCAACCTATCGAACTCAGGAAAACAATCGATTTCAACTTCCTGATCGACGCGTCTAATCTGCGGGCTCTCCCATACAGATCGGCCCGCCCACCATGCACCTTGCGCCCTCGCCCGTTACCGGTGCCACCGCGTCGCCAGCGCCGCACGCCGGCGACTGAGTTCCCGCCCCGGCTTGCCTGCCTGGCGCCGCCCGACCCTTTCCGAACTTCCGCGCGCGCGTCCCGCAATCGCGCCGCGCGCCACCGACCGACAAGGTAGCCCCATGTCCACCGAAGCCAAATGCCCCTTCCATCACGACGCCGCGGTCCAGGGCACGAGCAACCGAGACTGGTGGCCGAACCAGTTGCGGGTCGATCTGCTCAGCCAGCATTCGTCGAAGTCCGATCCCATGGACGCGGATTTCGATTACGCCGCCGAGTTCGAGACGCTCGACTACCACGGCCTCAAGCGCGACCTGCGTGCGCTGATGACCGACTCCCAGGACTGGTGGCCGGCCGACTTCGGCCACTACGGCCCCTTGTTCATCCGCATGGCCTGGCATGCGGCCGGCACCTACCGCACCGGCGATGGCCGCGGCGGCGGCGGCCGGGGCCAGCAGCGCTTCGCCCCGCTCAACAGCTGGCCCGACAACGTCAATCTCGACAAGGCCCGGCGACTGCTGTGGCCGATCAAGCGCAAGTACGGCCGACGGATCTCCTGGGCGGACCTGCTGATCCTGACCGGCAACGTGGCGCTGGAAACGATGGGCTTTCGCACCTTCGGCTTCGCGGCCGGGCGCGAGGACACCTGGGAGCCCGACCAGGACGTGTACTGGGGCCGTGAGACGACCTGGCTCGCCGGCGACGTGCGCTATGCACACGGCTCGGAGGGTGTCGAGAAACCCGGCGACGCGGCGGTGCTGGTGTCCGACGACGATGCCGACGGCGATGTCCACACGCGCCGGCTCGAACGTCCGCTGGCCGCGGTGCAGATGGGGCTGATCTACGTGAACCCGGAAGGCCCCGACGGCAACCCCGACCCATTGCTCGCCGCGCACGACATCCGCGATACCTTCGGCCGCATGGCGATGGACGACGAGGAAACGGTCGCGCTGATTGCCGGCGGCCACACTTTCGGCAAGACCCACGGTGCCGGTCCAGCCGAGCATGTCGGTGCAGAAACCGAAGCCGCCGACCTGGAGGAACAGGGGCTGGGCTGGCGCAGCAGCTTCGGCTCGGGCAAGGGCGGCGACACGATCACCAGCGGCCTGGAAGTGACCTGGACCACGACACCGGCGCTGTGGAGCAACAACTTCTTCGAGAATCTGTTCGGCTTCGAGTGGGAACTGGAGAAGTCCCCCGCCGGTGCGCACCAGTGGGTCGCCCGCGAGGCCGGCGACATCGTGCCCGACGCGCATGACCCGGCCAAGAAGCATCGGCCGCGAATGCTGACCACCGACCTGGCCCTGCGCTTCGACCCTGCGTACGGCAAGATCTCGCGGCGCTTTCTCGAGAACCCACAGGCCTTCGCCGATGCCTTCGCCCGCGCTTGGTTCAAGCTGACCCACCGCGACATGGGCCCACGTGCGCGCTACCTCGGCCCCGAAGTCCCGAAGGAGGCGTTGATCTGGCAGGACCCGGTGCCCGAGGCCGAGCACCCGTTGATCGACGAGGCCGACGTGGCAACGCTCAAGGCACAGGTGCTGGCATCGGGCCTGACGGTGCCCGAGCTGGTCGGCACAGCGTGGGCGTCGGCGTCGACCTTCCGCGGCAGCGACAAGCGCGGCGGCGCCAACGGTGCACGCATCCGCCTGGCGCCGCAGAAAGACTGGGCGGTCAACCGCCCCGAGCGACTGGCCCGCGTACTCGACGTACTGCAGCGCATCCAGCGCGCGTTCAACCTCGGCGCGCCGGGCGGCAAGCAGGTGTCGCTGGCCGACCTGATCGTGCTTGCGGGCAATGCCGGCATCGAGCAGGCGGCGAAGGCGGCCGGCCGCGAGATTGCCGTGCCGTTTTCGCCCGGCCGCACCGATGCGAGCCAGGCGCAGACCGATGTCGCATCGTTCGCGGTCCTCGAACCCGTCGCCGACGGCTTCCGCAACTACCTGGCCGGGCCCTCGGCGATTCCCGCCGAAGCGCTGCTGATCGACCGGGCGCAGCTGCTGACACTGACCGCCCCCGAACTGACCGTGCTCGTCGGCGGCCTGCGCGTGCTCGACATCGGCGTCGACGACGCCCGGCATGGCGTGTTCACGGACCGACCGGGCGTGCTGAGCAACGACTTCTTCGTCCACTTGCTCGACATGGACACCGCCTGGTCGCCCCGCTCCAAGGCGCGCGACGTGTTCGAGGGTCGCGATCGTCTAAGCGGTGCAGTGAAGTGGACCGGCACCCGCGTCGACTTGGTGTTCGGATCCAACGCCGTGCTGCGTGCGCTGGCCGAGGTCTATGCCAGCGACGACGCGCAGGACAAGTTCGTCGACGACTTCGTCGCGGCCTGGACGAAGGTGATGCAGCTCGATCGGTTCGACCTGCGCTGATCCGCCACCACGCAGGCGCCTCAGGACGGCCGCGCCATGCGGCCGTCCTGGGATCTGGTGTCAGCCGCCCGACGACGCCTGCGCCGCCAGGGCATCGTCACGCTTCGCAGCCGCCTGGGCCGCCGGACGTGCGGCGTGGACGCGCGCGAACTCGAGGAAGGCCGGCCGCGATGGCATCGCGCCGATCTGCATGTAGTAGCCCAGCATCGCGGCCATGTACAGATCCGCCGCACTGAACCGCTCGCCGGCCGGGAACGTCCTGCCGGTCACCGCCTGCTCCAAGGTCCGCATCACGTCGTCCGGATTCCCGTAGCCGGCCGCGCGCGCCGATGCGAGTGCGCCGGTTTCCTGCGCGGTGAGCAGCGATTCGAGCGGCCCGGCGAGGAAGAACAGCCAGCGGTAGTAGCTCCCCCGCTCGGGCGAACCGGGCGGTGGCGCCAGTTGCGTATCGGGGACGAGTTCGGCGAGATAGGCACACACCGCCGCGTTCTCGGTCACGACCGTCTCGCCATGGCGAATCGCCGGCACCTTGCCCATCGGGTTGATCGCCAGGTAGGCCGGCGACTTCATGCTGGTGTCGTACTCCAGCAGCACCTCTTCATAGGGCAGCCCCGTTTCCTCCAGCATCCAGCGGGCCACCCGGCCACGGGACATCGGATGGGTGTAGAAGGTCAGCGTCTCGGTCATCGGGCCTGCTCGGTCTGGAAGGAGCGCCCAGTCTCCGCGGCCCCGCTGTCAGTGGCTGTCAGCAGCGTCGTCGCCGGCCAGCGCCGCATGTTGCTCGGTCCGTCGCTGCGCGTGCCACCTGCGCAGCAGTTCGTGGCGACGCACGGTATACCGCACCCCGGTGTCCTCCAACGCCACGACCCGGTCGGCACGGAAATGACGGAAATCGCGGCGCGCCTCGCACCAGGCGGCGAGCAGGCGCGTATCGGACAGGAAGGCCATCGCGAACGGCCAGATCGTGCGCTCGCTGCCGCGCCCCGCGGCGTCGGCATACCGCATGCGCAGCGCACGTTCGCCCCGGATCGCGCGCCGCAGGATCGGCAGCCAGGGCTCGGGCTCCGATGGCGCCCAATGTGGGGCGAACAGACCGCTGGTCTCGACCTGCAAGCGCAATGCACCAGGCAGGACGCCGACCAGGCGGTCGAGTGCGCGTGTGGCCGCGGCCGCCAGTTCCGGATCGGCGTGGCTCCCGACCCAGCGTGCGCCGAGCACCAACGCTTCGAGCTCCTCATCGGAGAACATCATCGCGGGCAGCAGGAAGCCGGGGCGCAGCAGATAGCCCAGGCCGGGATCGCCCTGGATCTCGGCGCCCTGCCCGCGCAAGGCCTCGATGTCGCGATACAGGGTGCGCAGGCTGATGCCCAACCCTTCGGCCAGTTCGCGTCCGGGGACCGGCAGGCGCCGACGGCGCAGGTCATCGAGCAGACGCAGCAGCCGTGTCGCGCGTTCGGACATGATTCCCGCCTCCAACCCGTGCCGATGCTACAGCGCGTCGATATCGCCCAGAGCCCGGATCAATCGCCGGGCGCGCTTGTCGGGCTTGTGCTCCGGCGCGCGATAGCCGGCGCGCTGTGCGCGCTGCTCGGCGACACGCGCCAGGCGTGCAGCGCGCGAGTCCTCGGATTCGGCGTACAACCCCTGCGCCACGCTGGCCGGTCCGCGCGTGTCCGACAGGCCAGCCACGACGACCTCGAACACTTCCTCGCCCCTGGCTACACGCAGCGCATCGCCAATACGGACCGCACGCGCGGGCTTGGCCCGCTGGCCACCGACATCGATCTTGCCGGTCTCGATCGCCTGCTTGGCCAGGGCGCGGGTCTTGAAGAAGCGCGCCGCCCACAGCCAGAGATCGAGGCGGACGCTGTCGGCGGCATGGGCGCCCGGGACTTGGTTCATCGGCCCGATATCGGTGCGCCGCCCGCCAAATCAAGCCGCGATGCTCGGTCGACGGGCGGCATGTCGGAGATCCAGGTCCGAGGCCACAAACGCAGACGGCCGCCTTGCGGCGGCCGTCGTGCGACATCGGACCGGGGGCCGGATTACTCGGCAGCCGGCGCCGGTGCGGCGGCGGCAGCGGCCTTGTCGGCACGTGCCTTCTCGTTCTTGGCCTTCGCCGAAGCCGACAGGTCTTCCTTGATGCGCGCCTTCTTGCCTTCCAGGCCGCGCAGGTAGTACAGCTTGCCGGCGCGGACCTTGCCGCGGCGCTTGACCTCGACCGACTCGATCTGCGCGCTGTGGCTCTGGAACACGCGCTCGACGCCGTAGCCGTGCGAGATCTTGCGCACGGTGAACGCGGAGTTCAGGCCGGCGTTCTTCTTGCCGATGACCACGCCTTCGTAGGCCTGCACGCGCTCGCGGTTGCCTTCCTTGACCTTGACGTTGACGACGACGGTGTCGCCGGGGCCGAAGTCGGGAAGCTCGCGCGCGGTCTGGGCGCTTTCGAATTCCTGCAGCAGGGTGTTCAGAGAGGGCTTGGTGGTCATGGTCTTGGCCTGTTGGAGTCGTTGTAGGCGTGGTGCACGTGGACGCACGCTCTGGCATGGCGGGCACGATGGCCCGTTGTTTCGGTTAGCCGCGCATTATAAGCCCAGGCGCTCGGCGAATGCCACTGCCGTCGCCGCAGCGCTCAGGCGTCCGGATCCCGCTCCCGCTCGGCCCGCCAAGCCGCGAGCAGCCGTCGGTCGGCCTTGTCCAGCGCGGACTCGTCGAGCAGGTCCGGGCGCCGCTCGGCGGTGCGCCCCAGCGACTGCTGCCGACGCCAGGCGGCGATCTGGGCATGATTGCCCGACAGCAGCACGTCGGGCACCCGACCCAGCGCATGGTCGACCGGCCGGGTGTAGTGCGGGCAGTCGAGCAAGCCGTCGCCCTCGAAGCTGTCCTGCACCGCCGAATCGGCATCGTTCAACGCGCCGTCCTGCAACCGGGCCACCGCATCGACGACGACCGCCGCGGCCAGTTCCCCGCCCGAGAGCACGTAGTCGCCGATCGACAGCTCCTCGTCCACCTCGGCCTCGAGCAGCCGCTCATCGACCCCCTCGTAACGGCCGCACAGCAGGATCAGCCGCGGCAACGCCGCCAGTTCGCGCACCTTGGCCTGGGTCAACGGCCGCCCCTGCGGACTCATGTAGATCGTCCGCGCCGACGCCGGGTCGGCCGCACGCGCGGCAGCGAGCGCGGCCCGCAACGGCTCGATCAGCATCACCATGCCCGGACCACCACCGAACGGCCGGTCGTCGACCCGCCGGTAATTGCCCTGCGCGTAATCGCGCGGGTTCCAGCCCTGCAGCGTGACCAGCCCGCGCTCACGCGCACGTCCGACCACGCCGACTGCTGCCGCCTGGTCGATGAACTCGGGAAACAGGCTGACGACATCGATGCGGATGCCGCCGTGCGCGGCGGCTCGGGAGGCGGGATGCGTTTGCGCTTCGGACGACATGACGTTCCCTCCCGATCACGAACGACGAGACGGCTGCGACTGCCGATCCTGGGTGTGGCGCGGCTTCGCAGGCCACGACCTGGATCGTCCGCTCACCAATCGCGTCGCGCGGCGTTCAAAAATCCGCGTCCCAATCGACCGTCACCAGGCCGGCGTCGAAGTCGATCGAGACGACATAGTCGGGCACGACGAACGGGATCATGCGCTCGCGTTCGCCCTGGGCGACCAGCACATCGTTGGCACCGGTCGAAAACAGATGGGACACCGTTCCCAGGTCCACCCCCTCGAGATTGCGCACGCGCAGGCCCTCGAGGTCGACCCAGTAGTACTCGCCCGGCGCAGGCGGCGGCAGCGCCTCGCGCGGCACCCAGACTTCCAGCCCGCGCGCCGCCTCGGCGGCATCGCGGTCGGCGATGTCGGGCAGCGTGGCGACCACGCCCTTGGGCGTCTCGCGACCGCGCGCGCCCGACAGCGTGCGCTCCCCGCCGCGGCCGTCGCGCAGCACCCAGGGCTGGTAGCGGAAGATCGCGCTGCGCGGCTCGGTGAACGATTCGAGTTTCACCTCGCCACGCACGCCGAACGCGCCATGGACCTTGCCCAGCTGGATCATCCGCTGGGGAGGCTGGCGCGTCGGATCGTTCATCTCGGCATGGCCGCGCCCGTAGGCGCGGCCCATGGATCAGGCAGCGGCGACCGCAGCCTTGCCCGCTTCCTTGTACAGGGCGCGGACCTTGTCGCTCATCTGGGCGCCGTTCTTGACCCAGTGGTCGACGCGCTCGGTGTCGAGGACGACACGCTGCTCACCACCGGTCGCGACCGGGTTGTAGTAACCCACGCGCTCGATGTTGCGGCCGTCGCGCGCGCTGCGCGAGTCGGTCACGATGATGTGGTAGAACGGACGCTTCTTGGCGCCGCCGCGCGTCAGACGGATCTTGACCATTGCTTTGCTTCCTGTGTTGCCCAGTCGCCAGGGTGGCGAGGTAAGCCGGCGATTATAGCGGAAGCGGCCGCCGCCGGCGCAAGCACCGGTCAACGCGCGCCCTCGAGCGGAATCCAGGGCTGCGCGGCGAGCAGCGCGCGCAGGCGTCCGAGCATCGCCGCGTCGGCATCGAAGCGCCAGCCGTCGATCGACGCCACCGCACGCACCCCACCGCTGTTGCAGGCGAACGCGGCATCGAAGCCCGCGCAATCGTCCAGGCCGACACAGGCGTGGCGCTGCGCGATGCCCGCAGCCTCGAGCGCGCGCTGCAGCAGACCCTCGCTGGTGCCCCGCAACGCCGGCGCGACCGGCCAGACCACCGCATCGCCGGCGACGAAGCCGACGTTCCACAGTGCCCCCTCGCCGATGGTGCCGTCGGCATCGACCAGCAGCGCATCGTCGTAGCCGGCCAGCGCCGCCTGCCGGCGTGCATGCAGCAGCGGCAACGTGGCGGCGTGCTTGAGATGGGCCAGCGCACGCACATGGACGTGCGAGTCCAGCCGTAGCGGCGCGGCCGGCGGCGCGCGCGGCGGCGACAACGCGACCAGCAGCACCGTCGGCACCGCCTCGCCGCGCTCGACGGCCGGCATATCGCGCGAGAACGCCGCGATACGCAAGGTCGCATCGTCGACGCCAGCGGCCGCGACGGCCGAGGTCATCGCGTCCAACAGGGCGTCCCGGGCCAGCGGGCTGCCGAACAGTTCGAGGTTGGCCCCTTGCAACCGCTCCAGGTGCAGATCCAGACCCTGCACCGCGCGTCCGCGCACCTGCAGGGTCGAGAAATGCCCGTAGTTGACCAGGGCGGCGGCGAGGTCCGCCGCCTCGGCCGGCCGGCCGTCGATCCAGTGACTGACCGCGAGCGCAGCGCGCGTCACAGCAGCCCCCGGGCCTCGTCCCACAAGGCGCGCACGAGCTCGCCGGCCGGCCGCGCCTGCGCCAGCCAGGCCGATTGCCCTGCCCAGGCCTGCATCGCGTCGAGCCGGCCATCGCGGACCGCGGCCGCGCGCATCGGCGCGGTGAGCCCGCGCTGGACCGGGTACGGCCGGGGCGGTGGCGCATCGTCGGCAACCGCCGCGCGCACGTAGCCGGTCGCCAGCGCACGGCCGAGCCGGCCGCTGAACGCCCGGGTCGGCCAGCAGGCCTCCGGCTCGGCCGTGGCCAGCGCGTCCGCCCAGGCCGGTGCGATGGCCGCCTCGGGCGTGCGCAACAGGCCGGTGCCGATCTGCACCGCGCTCGCGCCGAGTAACAATGCGGCGGCGACACCGCGCCCATCGGCGATGCCGCCAGCGGCGATGACCGGCACCTCGAGGGCATCGGCCAGCCGCGGCAACAACGAGAACAACCCGACGATGCGGTGCTCGGCTTCGGCGGCCTCGAACGCACCGCGGTGCCCGCCGGCCTCGGCGCCCTGCGCGACCACCGCATCGGCGCCCGCGGCCTGCGCCTGCCGCGCCTCGTCGAGCGTGGTGACGGTCGCGAACCAGGCGATCCCGGCCGCCTTCAGACGTTCGACCTGCGCCGGAGAAAACACCCCCATGATGCTCGAGGCGACCGCCGGTCGCGCGGCCAGCAAGGCGTCGAACTGGGCATCGAAGTCGGCCGGCGAGGCGTCGCCGGCGGAGGCCGGCACCGCCGGCCCCCAGCGTTCGAGAAACGCCCGGGTCGCCGCTTCGGCGCCCGCGTCGCGCGCTGGCGGCGGGTCGGGAATCCACAGATTGACCTGCGCCGGGCCCGTGGTGCGATCGCGAAATGCGCGCATCCACGTGTCGATGTCGGCGGGCTGCGACAGCACCGCGCCCATCGCGCCCAGGCCACCGGCGTCGGCCACCGCCGCCGCCAACGCCGGCGGACAGGCGCCGGCCATCGGCCCCATCAGGACCGGAATCCGCAGGCCGAAGCGCGCGCAGAACGCATCGGCCCGCTGGCGCGCAGGGTGCGCGCCAGCGCTCACCGGAACGGCATGCGGCCCATGCCGCCCATCATGCCCTGCAGCCCGCGCATCATGCCTTTCATGCCGCCGCGGGCCATCTTGCCCATCATCTTTTCCATCTGCATGTACTGCTTCATCAGCTTGTTGACGTCGGCCGGGGTCGTGCCCGAACCGGCCGCGATACGCGCGCGGCGCGAGCCGTTGAGCAGAGCCGGATTGCGCCGCTCCTTCTTGGTCATCGAATCGATGATCGCGATCATCCGCGGCACTTCCTTGTTCTGCTGGACCTGCTGCTTGAGGTGCTCGGGCACCTGGCCCAGGCCCGGCAGCTTCTCCATCAGGCTGCCGATGCCGCCCATGTTCTGCATCTGCTCGAGCTGGTCCTTCATGTCGTTGAGGTCGAACTTCTTGCCCTTGGCGACCTTCTGCGCCAGCTTGGCCGCCTTGTCCTTGTCGACCTGGTGCTCGACCTGCTCGACCAGCGACAGCACGTCGCCCATGTCGAGAATGCGGCTGGCGACGCGCTCGGGATGGAAGACATCGAGGCCATCGACCTTCTCGCCGGTGCCGACGAACTTGATCGGCTTGCCAGTGATGTAGCGCACCGACAGCGCCGCGCCGCCGCGGGCATCGCCGTCGGTCTTGGTCAGCACCACGCCGGTCAACGGCAGCGCCTCGCCGAAGGCCTTGGCGGTGTTGGCCGCATCCTGACCGGTCATCGAGTCGACGACGAACAGCGTCTCGACCGGATTGACCGCGGCATGCAGCGCCTTGATCTCGGCCATCATGGCCTCGTCGATCGCCAGGCGGCCGGCGGTGTCGACCAGCAGGACGTCGATGAACGACTTGCGCGCATCGGCGATCGCCGCGCGCACGATGTCGACCGGCTGCTGCGAGGCCTCGGACGGGAAGAAGCGCACATCGACCTGTTCGGCCAGCGTGCGCAGCTGCTCGATCGCGGCCGGACGGTAGACGTCGGCGCTGACGACCATGACCTTCTTCTTGCGCTTTTCCTTCAGCAGCTTGGCCAGCTTGCCGACCGTGGTCGTCTTGCCCGCGCCCTGCAGGCCGGCCATCAGCACGACCGCGGGCGCCGGCACGGCGAGATTGAGTTCGGTCGCCTGCGCGCCCATGACCGCGGTCAGCTCGTCGCGCACGACCTTGATCAGCGCCTGGCCCGGGGTCAGCGACTTGAGCACTTCCTGCCCGACCGCGCGGACCTTGATCCGCTCGATCAGCGCCTGCACCACCGGCAGCGCGACGTCGGCCTCGAGCAACGCGATGCGCACCTCGCGGGTCGCCTCGCGGATGTTCTCCTCGGTCAGGCGGCCGCGCCCGCGCAGGCGCTCGATGGTGCCGGACAGGCGCTGGGTCAGGGACTCGAACATGCGGGACTCGGGCTGGGTCAAAACGGTCGGCGATTATAGCCCGCACGCCCGCGCGCCCCGGCCCGCGTCGATCGGCGGCAGGCGCGTTCGGCACGTTCCTGTGCGACACTTCCGCGATGACAATGGTTCTCATCGCAGCCCTGCTCTACGTGGCCGCTGCCGTGGCGCTCGTGCACGGCGTCGGGCGCGACCCCGCGCCCGCCAATGCCTGGTGGGCGGTGCCGGCCGGTGCGGCCGTCGCGCTGCATGCCGCCGCGCACATGCTGGTGTGGCGCGATGTGGGCACCGAGTTGCACTTCTACGCCGCGCTGTCGCTGGTCGGCCTGGGCATGGCGGTGCTGACCATGCTCTACGACATCCGCGGGCGGGTCGCCGCGCTGGGCGTGATCGTGTTTCCGATCGCCGCCGCGGCGCTGATCTCCTATGGCCGGGGCGCGCATGTCGCCTCCAGCGTGCCGGACTGGCGGTTGCAAGTGCATGCCGGCTGCGCCTTGCTGTCCTACGCCACGCTCGCGATCGCCGCGCTGCTTGCGCTGCTGCTGTGGGCGCAGGAACGCGCACTGCGCCGACGCGAGTTCCATCGCTGGCTGCGCGCGCTGCCGCCGCTGACCGAACTCGAATCGCTGCTGTTTCGCACGATCGGCGTCGGGTTCGCGCTGCTGACCGCGACCCTGATCACCGGCGTGCTGTTCGTCGACGACTTCTTCGCCCAACACCTGATCCACAAGACCGTGCTCAGCGTGCTCTCGTGGCTGGCCTTCGGCGCCCTGCTGCTGGGTCGCTGGCGCCACGGCTGGCGCGGCCCGCGCGCGGTCGGCTGGACGCTGGCGGCGATGGCGCTGCTGGTGCTGGCGTTCTTCGGCAGCAAGTTCGTGCTGGAGCTGGTGCTCGGACGGCCCGCCTGAGCTGACCGGTCCTGCCCGCGAAGGGGAACCTCGCCCTCCGGCGCCCAAACACTGAACCGATCCCAGCCGCCTGCCTGAACAGCGCTTGCTACGGCAATACTTGCCTTGACAACAATTGCAGAGGCGAGGACCATGCGCCACCATGTCGTCTCCTCCCCGCCCTTGCGCCTCCGCCAGCGGTTCGTCGCTGGGCCTGCTGTTCCGGCAGGTCCGCGATGCCATGTGGGCGCGCATGGCCGACGAGCTCGCCCAGGCCGGGCATGAGCTGAGCTTCAGCCAATACATCACGCTCAAGAAACTGGCGCTGGGCACCAGCAACGCGACCGATCTTGCGCGTGCAGCCGAGCTCAACCCTGGCGCGATGACGCGCCTGATCGACAGGCTGATCGACCGCGGTCTGGTCGAGCGCCATGCCGATCCCGACGACCGCCGCGTGGTGCGGATCCGGCTCAGCGCGCAGGGCGAGGCGATCTGGCGCGACATCGACCAATGCGGCAACCGCGTGCGCGAGCGTGCGATGTCGGGCATCGACGATGCCCAGCGGCAGCAGTTGATCCAGCTTCTCGAACAGGTTCGCGACAACCTCTCCTTCCCGGGACAGTGACCATGCCTTCTCCCACGACACGCGCCCGGCGACGGGCGCCGGCTGCGGTGTTGCCGATCGCCGCCGCACTGCTGCTCGCAGGCTGTGCCAGCAGTCGCGGCCTGGCGCCGCAGCTGACCCCCAGCGATGCCGACACGCTCGCCACCGGCCGCAGCCTGGCCGGTGCCCCGCTCAGCGCTGCCGATTTTCCGCGCAGCGACTGGTGGACTGCGTTCGGCGACCCGCAACTCGACGCATTGATCGATGAGGCCTTGCGCGACAGCCCGTCCCTGGCTGCCGCCGATGCCCGCACCCGCAGCGCACGGGCGCAGGCCGGGCTCGCCGATGCGCAGCGTCGGCCGACCCTCGGTGCCAGCGCGCGTGTGAGCGGCGTGCAATTGCCCGAAACCCTCGCGCCTGCCCCCATCGGCGGCGACTTCAAGGCCAGCGGCGTGCTGATGCTCGACTTCGCATGGACGCCCGACCTATGGGGTGGCCAGCGCGCGGCCTTCGAGGCGGCCGCCGGGCAGGCACGGGCCGCCGAAGTCGATGCGCAGGCTGCGCGCCTGACGCTGTCGTCCAACGTCGCCCGCGGCTACATCGCGCTGGCGCAGGCCTTCGACGCGCAGGACGTGGCGCAGCGCGAGATCGACCGCGCCACCCGGCTACGCGACCTTGCGCGGCAGCGCGTGGAGGCCGGTCTCGACAACCAGTTGCAACTGCGCAATGCCGACACCGCGATCGGCATCGCACGCCAGCAGGCGCAGGCTGCGCAGCAGCAGATCGATGCCGCGCGCAATGCGCTGGCCGCGTTGCTGGGCAAGGGCCCCGATCGCGGCCTCGACATCGTCCGCCCGCGCCTGCTGCAGGCGCCGCCGCCGGCGGTGCCCGCGGTACTGCCCAGCGAGCTGCTGGGCCATCGCGCCGACGTCGTCGCCGCGCGTTGGCGCGTCGAGGCCGCCGCACGCGGTGTCGACGCCGGCAAGGCCGCCTTCAAGCCCAGCATCAACCTCAGCGCGCTGGTCGGCCTGGCGGCGGGCAACCTCTCGGACCTGTTCGGCAGCGATGCGGTGCTCGGCTTCGGCGGACCCGCACTGAGCCTGCCGATCTTCGACGGCGGCCGGCTGCGCGCGGGCCTGGCCCAGCGCGACGCCGACTACGACACCGCGGTCGCGAGCTACGACCAGACGTTGGTCGCCGCACTGCGCGAGGTCACCGACGCCCTGCAGGCTGCACGTGCGCTCGATGCGCAGATCGACACCGTCGCCGACGCGACCGAAGCCGCACGCCAAGCGTTCGCGCTCGCCGACACCCGCTACCGCGCCGGCATCGGCAACCAGCTCGACGTCCTTGCCGCGCAGCGGCCGCTGTTCCAGCTCGAGCAACAGCTCGCCACGCTGCGCGCGCAGCGCTTCGGCGCCGCTGTCGATCTCGACCGCGCGCTCGGCGGCGGCCTGACGCTCGCCGCGCCCTCCCCTTCCACGCAGACCCAAGCCGGGGCGACCACGCCATGACCTCCGAATCCAAATCCGCCACCCCGCCACCCAAGCCCGGCAAGCGCCGTCGCGCGCTCGTGATCCTCGCCACCGTCGCGATCCTGGCCGGCCTCGGCTGGGCGGGCTGGTACCTGCTTGTCGGACGCTGGCACCAGGACACCGACGATGCCTATGTGCAGGGCAACGTCGTGAGCATCGTCCCGCAGACGATGGGCACGGTGGTCTCGATCGACGCCGACGAAGGTATGCGCGTCGAGGCCGGGCAGGCGCTGGTGCACCTCGACCCCAACGACGCGCAGGTCGCCTACGATCAGGCGGTCGCGAACCTGGCCGGTACCGTCCGTCAGGTGCGTGGCCTCTACAGCAGCGTCGAATCCGGCCAGGCCGAACTGGCGGCGCGGCAGGTCGCCGTGCGCCAGGCCCGCGAAGACGTGCGGCGCCGCGAAGGCCTGGTCGCCAGCGGTGCGGTCTCGCGCGAGGAACTGGCCCACGCCCGCGATGTGCTGGCCGGTGCCGAAGCTGCGCTGTCGGCCTCGCAAGGCCAGCTCTCGCGCAGCCGCGCGCTGGTCGACGCGACCGAGGTCGCGAGCCAGCCGCAAGTCCAGGCCGCCGCCGCGCAGTTGCGCCGCGCCTGGCTCGACCTGCAACGCATGGCCATCGTCGCGCCGGTGTCGGGCTACATCGCCCGCCGCGAGGTGCAACTGGGCCAGCGGGTGCAGCCGGGCAACACCCTGATGACGATCGTGCCGCTGGAACAGGTCTGGGTGGAGGCCAACTTCAAGGAGACCCAGCTCACCGGCATGCGCATCGGCCAGCCGGTCGAGGTGCGCGCCGACCTGTACGGCAGCAAGGTGCGCTACACCGGCAAGGTCGCCAGCCTCGGCATGGGAACCGGCAGTGCGTTCTCGCTGCTGCCGGCGCAGAACGCCAGCGGCAACTGGATCAAGATCGTCCAGCGCGTGCCGGTGCGCATCGAGCTCGATCCCGCGCAGTTGGCCGAACATCCACTGCGCCTGGGCCTGAGCATGCACGTCGATGTCGCCGTGCGCGACCAGGACGGCCCGGTGCTGGCCACCTCCCAGGCCAAGCGCGCCGCGCCCCTGCTGTCCACCGATGCCTACGCCGAGCAGCAGGCCCAGGCCGATGCGCTGATCACGCGCACGATCGAGGCCAACCTGCCCCAGCTCGCCACCCGCCGCTGAGCCGGTTCCCGGCATCGAGCCCGCCATGTCCACGACCACTGCCGACGCGCCGGGCGCTCCTGCCCCGGCCGCTGCATCCGCCTTCCGTCCGCCGAACCTGGCGCTGACGACGATCGGCCTTGCGCTGGCGTCGTTCATGCAAGTGCTCGACATCACGATCGCCAATGTCTCGTTGCCGACGATCGCCGGCAACCTCGGCGCAAGCTCGAACCAGGCGACCTGGGTCATCACCTCGTTCGCGGTCAGCAATGCGATCGCATTGCCGTTGACCGGCTTCATGACCCGCCGTTTCGGCGAGCGCAAGCTGTTCGTGTGGGCGACGTTCGCGTTCGTGATCGCCTCGCTGCTGTGCGGCCTGGCGTCGAGCATGGGATTCCTGGTCGCCGCCCGCGCGCTGCAGGGCTTCGTCGCCGGCCCGATGTATCCGGTGACCCAGGCCCTGCTGATCTCGATCTATCCCCCGGCCAAACGCGGACAGGCGATCGCGTTGCTGGCGATGGTCACCGTGGTCGCGCCGATCTGCGGCCCGATCCTCGGCGGCTGGATCACCGACAACTACAGCTGGGAATGGATTTTCTTCATCAACGTGCCGATCGGCATCTTCGCCAGTCTCGTCGTCGCCAGCCAGTTGCGCGGGCGCCCGGAGAAACTCGAGACGCCGAAGATGGACTACGTCGGCCTGATCACGCTGATCATCGGCGTCGGCGCGCTGCAGACGCTGCTCGACCTGGGCAACGAGGAAGACTGGTTCGAGTCGACCAAGATCGTATGGCTGGCGATCACCTCGGTGCTGGGCTTGGCGGTGTTCCTGATCTGGGAACTCACCGAGAAGGACCCGATCGTCAACCTGCGGTTGTTCCGGCATCGCAACTTCGCCTTCGGCACGCTGGCGATGGTGCTCGGCTACTCGGCGTTCTTCGCCGTGGGCCTGCTGGTGCCGCTGTGGCTTCAGCGCAACCTGGGCTACACGCCGATCTGGGCAGGGTTTGCGACCGCGCCGATCGGCATCCTGCCGGTGCTGCTCACCCCGCTGGTGGGCAAGTACGCCACCCGATTCGACCTGCGCATCCTGGCGACGTTCGCGTTCATGGTGATGGCCTTCACCAGTTTCATCCGCTCGGGCTTCAATCTCGACGTCGACTTCCAGCATGTCGCGATGGTGCAGCTGTGGCAGGGCCTGGGCGTGGCGCTGTTCTTCATGCCGGTGCTGACCATCCTGCTGTCGGACCTCGAACCGCACGAGATCGCCGCCGGCTCAGGCCTGGCGACTTTCGTACGCACGCTCGGCGGCAGCTTCGCCGCATCCTTGACCACCTGGGCGTGGAACCAGCGCAGCACCATCCACCATGCGCAGCTGACCGAGCACATCCCCGCCCACGATCCCGCGATCCAGCAGACGGTCGCAGCGCTGGGCCAGGGCGATGTGCAACGCGGCGCGATGATGCTCGATCAGATGATCGCCCAGCAGGCGACGCAGATCGGCTTCAACGAGATCTTCCATCTGCTGGGCATCCTGTTCCTGCTGGTGATCGCGTTCGTCTGGATGGCGCGGCCACCGTTCGCGGCGAAGATCGGCGGCGCGGCCTCGGGCGGCCACTGAGCGGCGACGCGCGCGAGGTCGTGCGCGTCGTCAGCCGAGGGCCAGCAGCACCAGGCCCGTGACCACCCCAAGCGCGGTGCCGCCGATCGTCTCGGGCCACGTATGCCGTGCCAAACGCAGCCGCGACCACCCCAACATCGGCAGGGCCAGTAGCCCGGCGACCGAGACCGTGGGCAACAGCGGCCAGAGCGCCACTGCCGCAAACGCCAGGCTCGCCATATGCAGCGACAGCTTGATCCAGCGGTTGGCGAGCCCAGCTACGCACAGCATCAACACGGCCGCGAGCACGCCGGCCGAGGTTGATGCGCCGCGACCGCCCATCCACAGCCAATAGCCGCCGGCGACGACCAGCAGCAGCGCATAGAGCAGCGGCCGCTCCTGCCGCCGCGAGGCATCGACCGTTTCCCAATGCCCGCCCCATCGCCGCTGCCAGATGAAGGCCGCGACGATCGCCACCCCGGCCACGAGCCCCAGCGCGGTCCGCCCGAGCGAGGCGGGATCGGCGCGCCAGGCCGCCAGCAACGCGAGCGCCGCGAACACGACGAACGGATGCAGTGCAATCGAGACGAGCCGGGCGAGCGGCCGCGACAAGCCGGCACCTGTCATCGCCCGCCCCGGACCGAAGGCCCGCATCGCATACATATCGGCGCGCGATGCGCGTCTGCCCGGGCAATCACGATGCGCGCCACCAGCCGGTGATCGACAGCCGGGCCGCATCGACGAATGGCGAGACCGCCGTCACCAGGTGCGGACGCGGCACCCGGAACAGCGCCAGCGCATTGAAGCGCGGCACAACGACATCGGTGACGTGCCCGTCTCCGTCGAGAAACTGCAATTGCCCGCCGTCGTCGGCGCGCCAGCCCGGCGAGAGGCCCAGCACGTAGGCCAGCCGTCGCTGCTTCCCAGGCTGGTCGTCGTCGTGGTGGGTCAGGAAATGCCCTGCACGATAGCGAGTCGCCTGGGCATCGCCGAAGTCGATGTCGTCGACGCCCGTAACCGATCGCACCAAGGCGCGCAGCGGGCCGCCGCCCAGCAGCATACGGAACCGGTCCAGCGCCGGCGGCAGCGGGCCAGGGTCGTAGCCGACGTCATGAACGGGAAATCGTTCGTAAAGATACTGCATGCCGCGACGCGTTTCCTGGAAGATCAGCGCCTGCAACGGCCGCAACGAAGCGGCATCCATCTGCGCGATCGCGGCGGCGTCGAAGTCGCGATGCCGACCTTCGATCCGGGTCACCAGCGCCCAGCGCGACCAATCGAGGAGACAGGCACGCAGCGCCTGCGCAAAGCCATCGGTCAACACCTGGGGCACGACGACATGGCCATCGCGCGCGAAGTCACCCCGCAACTGGTCGAGATCGTGCCGGGCAGCAAGCGGCATGCCATCGCACGGCGTCCCGGCCTGCACCGCATCGACTGGACCGACTCGGCTCATCGGCGCAGTGCCCGCCCGGCCCGGCACTCAGACATGCTCGAGCGCCTCGGCCAGCCGTTCGACCGCGATGACCTCCATGCCCTTGTAGGCGCCGGCCTTGGGCGCGTTCGCGCGCGGCACGATCGCGCGCACGAAGCCGTGCGTGGCGGCCTCCTTCAGGCGCTCCTCGCCGTTGGGCACCGGCCGGATCTCGCCGGCCAGACCGACCTCGCCGAAGGCGATGGTCTTGTCCGGCAGCGGGATGTCGCGCAGTGACGACAGCACCGATAGCAGCACCGGCAGGTCGGCCGCGGTCTCCTGCACGCGAATACCACCGACGACGTTGACGAACACGTCCTGGTCGCCGGTCATGATGCCGCCGTGCCGGTGCAGCACCGCCAGCAGCATCGCCAGCCGGTTGCCTTCCATGCCGACCGCGACGCGCCGGGGATTGGACAGCGGCGAGGCATCGACCAGCGCCTGTACTTCGACCAGCAACGGCCGGGTCCCCTCGCGCGTGACCATGATGCAACTGCCAGGCTGCTGCGCGCCCGCACCCGACAGGAAGATCGCCGACGGGTTGGCGACTTCCTTGAGGCCCTTCTCCCCCATTGCGAACACGCCCAGTTCGTTGACCGCGCCGAAGCGGTTCTTGAATGCGCGCATCACCCGGAAGCGACTGCCGCTGTCGCCCTCGAAATACAGCACCGCGTCGACCATGTGCTCGAGCACGCGCGGGCCGGCGATGCCGCCCTCCTTGGTGACGTGACCCACCAGGAACACCGCCGTGCCGGTCTCCTTGGCATAGCGCACCAGGCGCGCGGCCGACTCGCGGACCTGGCTCACCGAGCCGGGCGCGGCGGTCAGCGATTCGGTCCACAAGGTCTGGATCGAGTCGGCGATGATCAGCCCAGGCTTGAGCCTGGAGGCGTGCTCGAGAATGCGCTCGATGCCGGTCTCGGCCAGCGCGTGCAGGCCGTCGAGCGACAGCCCCAGCCGGACCGCGCGCCCGGCGACCTGGGCCAGCGATTCCTCGCCGGTGACGTACAGCCCCGGCAGCGTATGCGCCATCCGCGCCAGCGCCTGCAGCAGCAACGTCGACTTGCCGATGCCAGGATCGCCGCCGACCAGCACCACCGCGCCCTCGACCAGGCCGCCGCCCAGCACCCGGTCGAATTCGCCGATGCCGGTCGACACCCGCACGTCCTCGCCCTGCTGCACATCCTTGAGCGCCATGACCTTGGGCGCGTCGACCTTGCCGGCCCAGCCCGAACGGCGCGCCGCCGGCGAGCGGGCCGAGGCCGCGCTCTCGAGCACGATCTCGGCGATCGTGTCCCAGGCGCCGCAGGCACTGCACTGCCCCTGCCACTTGCTGTAGTCGGCGCCGCACTCGCTGCACACGAAGGCGGTTCGAGCTTTGGCGGCGGGCTTGGCCATCGGCGATCGGTCCGTTGCGGGGGACCGGCAGAATAGCCGAGGGCGGTCGCACCCAAGGAGACGCGGACGCGTGCGCGGCGTCCGGGCATCTGCGTGCCACCAGGCACCGCTACAATCGCTTCGGACAGACCGGCCCGGAGGCCCGCCCCGATGCCTGACCGCGACGACCTCCACGACCGGGCACGTCCTGCCGCCCTGCAGTTCCCATCCCGGATCCGCCGCATGCGCATGCTCGGCGCCGCGCTGTGTGCCTTGCCGATCGCCTCGGTGCTGGCCGAACGCGGGGCCCCGGCCTGGCTCTGGGCCGCACTCGCGGTCAACGCGATGGTGTGGCCGCAGGTGGCCTGGATGGTGTCGCGCCGCGCACGCGATCCGGTCGCCACCGAGTACCGCAACCTGCTCGTCGATGCAGTGGCAGGTGGCCTGTGGGTCGCGGCGATGGCGGTCAACCTGCTGCCGACGGCGGCCATCGCGTCGGTGCTGGCCTCCGACCGCTTGGCTGCCGGCGGATGGCGCCTGTTCTGGCGGGCCGCCCTGGTGTTCGCGCTCGCCTTCACGGCCGGCTGGGCGCTCGCCGGCTTTCCGTTCGCGCCTTCGACCTCGCCCCGCACCCTCCTCGCGTGCGTTCCGCTGATGGTCGGCTACCCCATCGCGTTGAGCCTGGTGACCTACCGGCTGGGCAGGACGATCGCCCGACAGAACCGCGAACTCGAACGCAGCAGCCGGACCGACTCGGGCAGCGACCTGCCCAACCGGCGGCACTTCGACATCCGGGTGCGCGATGCCTTGTCGCGCTTCGATCGCCACGGCGATCCGGCCACGCTGCTGCTGATCGACATCGACGCCTTCAAGTCGATCAACGACCGCTACGGCCACGGGGTCGGCGATCTCGTCCTGCGACGGGTGGCTGACGTGCTGCGTAGCGCCGCCGGCGCCACCGACACACCGGCCCGGATCGGCGGCGACGAGTTCGCGATCCTGCTCGCGCCCGCCGGGCCGGCGCGCGCGGCCGCAGTCGCCGAGTACGTCCGCGCCGGCATCGCCGCGCTGTCTTTCGACGGCCATCCGACGCTGGCGTGCACGGCCAGCATCGGGGTATCGACGACCCGCCCTGAGTTCGGCTCGCCGGCCGAATGGTTGCGCGATGCAGATAGCGCCCTCTACCGCGCCAAGGCGGCCGGACGCAATCGCGTGGCGATGGCCTGAGCCGGCGTCTTCGCCTAGGCCGCGCCTGCGACCTCGCCCTGACGGCCGGGCACGCGTGACGCCCCCACCGGCATGCGCGGCGTCTCGCCTTGGCGCGCCAACTGCGCCAACGCCATCGCCGCATCGCCGACCACCAGCGGCGCCGGCACCGACAGCATCAGGTTCAGCGGCAGCCCGAATTCTTCGATGCTCCAGCCGTGCGCATCGAGCACGCCGTCCGGGCCGACCGCCTGCGGATGCCGCTGGCGGATGCGCTGGGCCAGGGTGCCGCCCTCGGAGATGTAGCCGTACACCGGCTTGCCGCGTGCGACCGCATAGCCGACCTCGAAACAAGTGCCACTGTCGGGCTCCGGTCCGCGAAAGAAATCCAGATTGGCGAGCACCGCGTCGGCGCGCTCGATCAAGCCGATATTGGCGCGGTAGATCCATCGCGCCTGCTCGCCCGGATCGAGGAGTGTCGCCGGTACGTCCTGGTCGAGCGGGTACAAGCCCTCGATCCCGAAGCGCGCACACAGCGCCTTGAGCTCGGCCCCGTGTGCGCGGGCATCGGGCCGGAACACATCGGGTCCGGCGAGGTATAGGGAGCAGATCATCGCGATCAAGACAACGGCAGGAGCGCGTATTGTCTCCTCGCCTGATGACACAGGACATGCGACCCGACGCCGCTGACGTTGCGCTGCGTTGGCTGACGGCGCGATGCCTGCAGTTGCAGCGCTGCACGGACATGTTCGGGACGTGGCGACGCGGGCCCAGGCGCCCTGCCACGTGCCCGAGATACCGGAACTACTCGTCGTTGCGAAACGACAGCTGCCGGCGAAAGGTCGAGGTCGACTCGGGTCCAGACCGCGGCGGAAACAGCGAAATCTCGCCGGCGGAAATGGCGCGGTCCTGGATCTTCAGGCCAATGCCTTCGGCGCGCTCGATCTCCACCCGGTCGACGCTGCCGTCAGGCGCGATGTGCATGACCCAGGCCAGCTCACCGACAAACGCTTCGGGCGCGATCGTCGCGTCGTAGTTGGGGCGCCCCAGCACATAGGGCATGTCCTGGGGCGTGGCAGCGATCAGCGCATCGAGCGTCGCGTAGACTTCGACCTCGCGGCTGCCAGCCGGCGCCGCTGCACCATCCAGGTAGACGACCACGCGCCACGTCCCCGGCGTCGCATCCGGGGGCAATTGCGCGGGAAAGCAGCGCTTGCTGCCGTCGAAGTCCGGATGCGCCTGTTGCGCGACCACCCGCCCCGCGGCGTCACGCATCTCGATCGTCAGCCCCGATGTCGTGGCGTCGGCATCGAGCACCGCGACGCAGATCTGATGATCGAAGCGCGTATCGAGCACGAACGAACGCGTCTCCTGCCTGGCCAGCGCGCCCTCTCGCGTCTTGGACCACAGGAACTCGATATAGGGATCCGACGGCGATGACGTCCCCGTCGCGGCCAGTGCGGCATCGCAGGCCAACACCAGCAACGCCCCCGCAAGACGCGCCTGCATGCGATTATTCCAGGTCATAAAACCCCGGCGGCGATCGAATCGCCGCCAGGATCGGCGCCCGCGAGATCGTCAGACGCGCGCGCACGATGGACTCACAGATGCGGATCCGACACGAGCGGCGGATCGCTCTTGGGCGTGCAGGTGCCATTGTCGACCCACGAATCGGTCGGTTCGGCCAGCGCGCCAGCGCCGCCACTGACGTGCGCGATCTCCTCGCGGGACAGCACGCGCGCCAACACCCTGCCTTCGACGGCCGCGGCAGTACGCTCTTCGGACTTCCTGGACATCACCACTCCTCATGATTGGATGGGACACACCACATCATTGCCACGACGTACCGCCGCGACATCGAAAGAGGCCGCACTGGGCAGCTCCTGCGATCCTTGGACTTCGAAGGTCACTTCGAGATTAGCCCGTGCGCGTGGGCCGAAACCGTGGCCTGCGTCAAAGTTGTCGGCTTCCCGGGTGCCAAATACCTGAAATCCGCACGCGCGGTTTCGATGAATTGGCAGAACGCATCGAGCACCGGCAGATCCGGGCACCAGGACTCGATGAAGAAGAACTGGCCCGCTTCATTGACCTCCAGGAAATGCCAGTCGCCCGCCGGCGTGACGATGAAATCGAATCCGCCGCTCACGATGCCCAACTGCGCCATCAGCGCGATGCAGCCCGCCTCGATCTTGGCCGGCAACTGCGCCGACTCGCAACGCCGGATCGATCTCTGATCGAGTCGCCAATCCAGATCGCCGCCCTCGAGCGTGTTGGACTCGATCCTGATCGCGAAGCAGCTGTGCCCGAAGAACTGCGCACGCACTTCGTACGCCTTGGCGACCTTCTCCTGGAAGATGCCCGGCGTCGCCCGCAACAGCGCATCGGGTGGAAGATCGTCCACCTCGACCTTCGCGGTATAGGTCTTCAGGCTCGCCCCGTCCTCCTTCCAGATGTAGCCGCCCAGCGGCTTGTAGATGCAGTCCCGGACCTCGAGGATGAAGTCCCGGATCGTCGCCGGGTCATTGCTGATCAAGGTCCGCGGCACCGTGAGCCCGGCCGCCAGCGCATGACGGAACTGGTGCGCCTTGACCTCGCACAGCAAGGACGCGGCCGGCGGATTGATCCAGAAGGCATCGGCGAACGCTTCGGGATGCGAGCGCGCCGCCATTCGCAGCTCTTCGGTGCAGAACGCCTGGTCGCGCGGATCGACATAAACCGGCGACGACACCAGACGCCGCCGGCGATACCAGACCACATCGACCGCATCCGACGACACCGTCCGCCCGTCGCAGACAAGCGTTCCGCGCATGCCGTCGCCCCCGAAGTGCACCGTACTGGCGCTGAACTCGGGATAGTGATCGCCGCGCCAGCGCACGACCTCGTGTCCTCGCAACCGCAGTGCATGCCCGGCCACGGCCGCATGGAAATCGCCTTCCACAGTGTGGATCAGCACGCGGCGCGTGTCCGCGGCGGCATCGTCACGGTGCGCACCGCGCCAATCGTCTGTCTCCAAGCCCGCCCTCCTGCAAGCCAAGTCCGCCCTTGCATCTTATGCATGCGGCAAACCCGATGCCGCTGCGGAAAGATGCGCCTGCGATGGCTGTTCGCCGACCAGCCGAAGCCGCCAGACACTAGCACCGCAGGCCAGTGGTGTCGAAAGCCGAGCGGTTCAAGCACGCGTGTGCGCACGCATGCGTATCCTCTGTATCGTCTGCCGCCATCCGGGCCGAAAGACGGGCTGATGAGGCGTAGACAAAAGCACCAGGTCAAGAGGAGTACAACAAAAAGCCCCGACCAAGGCCGGGGCTTTCGATGACGCTGGTGCCGGAAATAGGAATCGAACCTACGACCTACGCATTACGAATGCGCCGCTCTACCAACTGAGCTATTCCGGCTTGGGACGCGAATTCTAGGGAGCGGGGGGCCGGCCGTCAATCGACGAGGCGCAGGCGCAGTTCCTTGGGCAGGGCGAAGACCATGCTCTCGGGCTCGCCGGCAAGCTCGCGCATGCCGTTGGCGCCCAGCTCGCGCAGGCGGTCGAGCACGCCCTGCACCAGCACGTCCGGGGCCGAGGCGCCGGCGGTGACACCGATGTGGTGGCGGCCTTCGACCCAGCGCGGGTCGATCTCGTCGGCGCCGTCGATCAGGTAGGCCTCCACCCCGTCGCGCTCGGCGAGTTCGCGCAGGCGGTTGGAGTTGGAGCTGTTGGGCGAGCCGACCACCAGCACCAGGTCGCATTCCTTCGCCAGGTCGCGCACGGCGTCCTGGCGGTTCTGCGTGGCGTAGCAGATATCGTCGTTCTTCGGGCCCTGGATCGCCGGGAACTTCTCACGCAGCGCGGCGATGACGCCGCGGGTGTCGTCGACCGACAGCGTGGTCTGGGTCGTGTAGGCCAGGTTCTCTGGCTGACCGACGTCCAGCGCGGCCACGTCGTCCTCGTCCTCGACGAGGTAGATGCTGCCGGCGCCGGCCTCGGCGCGCCATTGGCCCATCGTACCTTCGACTTCGGGATGGCCCTGGTGGCCGATCAGCACCACGTCGCGGCCAGCGCGGCAGTGGCGCGCGACCTCGAAGTGCACCTTGGTCACCAGCGGACAGGTCGCGTCGAAGACCTTGAGCTGGCGTCGGGCGGCTTCCTCGCGCACGGCCTGCGAGACGCCGTGGGCGCTGAAGATCACGGTCACGCCGTCGGGTACTTCGTCGAGTTCTTCGACGAAGATCGCGCCGCGTCGCTTGAGATCCTCGACCACGAACCGGTTGTGCACGACTTCGTGGCGCACGTAGATCGGTGCGCCGAGCGTCTCGATCGCGCGCTTGACGATCTCGATCGCGCGGTCGACGCCGGCGCAGAAGCCGCGGGGGTTGGCGAGGACGATATCCATGAGATGCGCAGTCTACCGGAGGCGGTGGTTCCGAAGCGGAACGGGGGCAGGACGGCGTGTCCGGGATACATGGCACCGAAGCCCTCCCCCGCCCTGCGAAGAAGGGATGGGAGGGCCATGCGCGCGATCTCCCAGCTTTGAGCTGCTCAGATTGCACGCGAACGGATCGTTGCCCCCATCCCAGCCTTCCCCCGCAAGCGGGGGAAGGGGCGGAGCGCAGGCGGTCCTACTGCTTTTTCGCCGGAAAGAAGCCAAACAGGGCGATCCCGATCGCGCCGCCGACGATCGCCGCGTCAGCGAGGTTGAACGCCGGCCAGTAGTGGTCGCGCCAGTGCCACTGGATGAAATCGACGACGTGGCCGTGGATCTGGCGGTCGATGACATTGCCCAGCGCGCCGCCGATCACCAGCGCGAACGGCAGTGCGGTGCGCCAGTCGCGGCGCGGGGTCTTGGCCAGCCAGACGGCCAGTACGCCGCTGATGACGATCGCCAGGATCGTGAAGAACCACTTCTGCCAGCCGCCGGCGTCGGCCAGGAAGCTGAACGCCGCGCCGGTGTTGTAGGTGCGGTACCAGTTCCAGACGCCCTCGATCACCGGGATCGCGGTGTACTCGGGCAGCGAGGTCAACACCCACCACTTGGTCAGCTGATCGAGCGCGATCACCACCACCGAGAGCGTCAGCCAAGGCAGGGCGTTGGGGACGGGACGGGCCATCAGAACCACCTCCGGATCTCGCCGCCGCCATCGCGGCCATCGGTCGCAATGTTCTCCGCACAGCGGCCGCACAGCCCCGCATGGTCGGCGTGCGCGCCGACGTCGGCGCGGCGCTGCCAGCAGCGCACGCACTTGGGCTTGTCGGTCACGCGTGCCAACACGCCGATCGCCGTCGCACTGGGGTCGTCGACCAGGGTCACGTCGCCGCTGATCAGCAGGAAGCGCAGTTCGTCGACCACCGGCGAGAGCCAGTTGGCGTCGGCGACGCCGCAGCGCAGTTCGATCTCGGCATCGAGTGCGGCACCGATCTCGCCACTGGCGCGCATCGGCTCGAGCACCTTGGCCACGCGTTCGCGCAGTTCGAGCACGCGCTCGAAGTCCTGCGGTCCCCAGTCGGCGTCGCCATCGAGCAGGGTCAGACCCGTGTACCAGGTCGCGAACTGCACATTGGCTTCGCGCGTGCCCTGCGCCGGCGCGGGTAGGTAGCCCCACATCTCGTCGGCGGTGAAGCTGAGCACCGGCGCGATCCAGCGCACGAAGGCCTCGGCGATGTGGTACATCGCGGTCTGCGCGCTGCGCCGCCCGACCGCGTGCTCGGGCATCGTGTACAGGCGATCCTTGGTCACGTCGAGATACAGCGAGCCGAGGTCGACACTGCAGAAGTTCGACAGCGCCTGGACGATCTCGGCGAAGTCGTAGCGCGCGTAGGCGTCCTCGATGCGCGCCTGCAGCTGGGCGGCGCGGTGCACGATCCAGCGGTCGAGCGCGACCATGTCCTGCGGCGCGACGAGGTCGCTCGTCGGCGTGAACCCGGCGAGGTTGCCGAGCAGGAAGCGTGCGGTGTTGCGGATGCGGCGGTAGGCGTCGGCGGTGCGCTTGAGGATCTCCTGCGACAGCGACATCTCGTTGCTGTAGTCCGCCGAGGCGATCCACAGGCGCAGGATGTCGGCGCCGAGCGTCTTCATGATGTCCTGGGGCTCGATGCCGTTGCCCAGCGACTTGGACATCTTGCGGCCGTGCTCGTCGACGGTGAAGCCGTGCGTGAGGCACTGCCGGTACGGCGCCGCCTTGTCGATCGCCACGCCGGTCAGCAGCGAGGACTGGAACCAGCCGCGGTGCTGGTCGGAGCCCTCGAGGTAGAGATCGGCCGGCTTCGGGTACCCGCGCGCGCGCAGCACCGCTTCGTGGGTGACGCCCGAGTCGAACCAGACATCGAGGATGTCGGTGATCCTGTCGTAATCGGCCGCATCACTGCCGAGCAGTTCGGTCGCATCGAGCGTGTACCAGATGTCGACGCCGTGCTGCTCGACGCGCTCGGCGACCGCGCGCATCAGCTCGACGGTGCGCGGATGCGGCTCGCCGGTTTCGCGATGCACGAACAGCGCGATCGGCACGCCCCAGGTCCGCTGGCGCGAGATCGTCCAGTCCGGGCGGCCCTCGACCATGCCGGCGATGCGCGCCTGGCCCCAGGCCGGGTACCAGGTCACGCCTTCGATCGCTTTGAGCGCATCGGCGCGCAGCCCGCCCTGCTCCATCGAGATGAACCACTGCGGCGTGGCGCGGAACGCGATCGGCGTCTTGTGGCGCCAGCAGTGCGGGTAGCTGTGGGTGAGCTTGGAGAACGCCAGCAGGCTGCCCTGCGCGCGCAGGGCGTCGACGATGACGTCGTTGGCCTTCCAGATGTGCAGGCCGGCCAGGGCGGTGTCGCCAATCGGCGGCGTCGATGGCAGGTAGACGCCGCGGCCGTCGACCGGGTTGAGCTGCGCGGCGCTGTAGCGCTCGAGCAGGCCGTAGGCCTTGCCGACGACATAGTCTTCCTGACCGTGGCCGGGCGCGGTATGCACCGCGCCGGTGCCGTCCTCGGCCGACACGTGCTCGCCGAGGATCACCGGGATGTCGCGCTCGGCGTAGAAGGGATGGCCGAGCAGCAGGTGCTCGAGCGCGCTGCCGGCCACGCGGCCGTGCACGACGATGTCGCCCTCGACGCCGTAGCGACGCAGCGCGTGCTCGGCCAGCGCATCGGCCAGCACCAGCCAGCGGCGGTGTCCGTCCTGTGCCGGCGGGCCTTCGACCAGTGCGTACTCGAGATCGGCGCCCAGCGAGACCGCCAGCGACGCCGGCAGCGTCCACGGCGTCGTGGTCCAGATCGGCAGCGCGATCTCGACACCGGCCGGCACCGTCGCGCCGAAGGCGCGTGCGAACGCCGCCGCATCGCGTGCAACGTAGGCGACGTCGATCGCCGGCGAGACCTTGTCGGCGTACTCGATCTCGGCCTCGGCGAGCGCCGAGCCGCAGTCGAAACACCAGTGCACCGGCTTGACCCCGCGGGTCAGGTGGCCGTTGTCGACGATCTTCGCCAGCGCGCGGATTTCGTCGGCCTCGAAGCGGAAGTCCAGCGTGCGATAGGGATTGTCCCAGTCGCCGATCACGCCCAGACGCTTGAAATCGCGGCGCTGGATGTCGATCTGCTCGTTGGCGTACTCGCGGCACTTGCGCCGGAACTCGACCGCATCGAGCTTGACCCCGACCTTGCCCCACTGCTTCTCGATCGCGATCTCGATCGGCAGGCCGTGGCAGTCCCAGCCCGGGATGTAGGGCGCATCGAAGCCGGCCATGCCCTTGGACTTGACGATGATGTCCTTGAGGATCTTGTTGACCGCATGGCCGAGGTGGATCGCGCCGTTCGCGTACGGCGGGCCGTCGTGCAGCACGAACAGCGGACGGCCGCGCGCATGCTCGCGCAGCTGCGCGTACAGGCCGGTCTCCTCCCAGCGCGCCAGCATCGCCGGCTCGCGCTTGGGCAGGTCGCCGCGCATCGGAAAGTCAGTCGCCGGCAGGTGGATCGTCGACTTGTAGGGATTGGGGGAAGTGTCGGCCTGGGCGCTCACGCGTCATCCTGTCGTTGCGGTTTTTGATCGTGGTGGGGCGCCGGCGGCCGCCTCGGCGAGCAGGGCCCGGGCGCGCACGGCGTCCAGGTCCATCTGCGCGACCAGGGCGGGCAGGTCGTCGAACTTTTCCTCATCGCGCAGTCGCGCGACGAACTCGACCTCGATCCTGCGACCGTACAGGTCGCCGTCGAAATCGAACAAGTGGGCCTCGAGCAGCGGTTCGACGCCGCCGACCGTGGGCCGGGTGCCGAAGCTGGACACCGATGGCCACGGGTCGTCGCCGACGCCATGCACGCGCGTGGCGTAGATGCCGCGCAGCGCAGGCACCTTGCCGCCGAAGCGCAGGTTCGCGGTCGGGTAGCCGAGGGTGCGGCCGAGTTGCTGGCCGCGCACCACACGGCCGGAGACCGCGTAGGGGCGTCCCAGCAAACGGGCGGCGTGGATGAAGTCGCCGGCCACGAGCGCGGCGCGGATATGCGTGCTCGACACCCGCTCGCCGTCGATCGCCAGCGGCGCGATCTCGCCGGCGACGAAGCCGGCCTCGCGTCCCAGCGCCTGCAGCGTCGCCAGGTCGCCGGCACGTCGGTGCCCGAACCGGAAGCCCGGCCCGACCCAGACCTCGCGTGCGCCCAGCCGCGCCAGCAGCACCTGCTCGACGAAGGCCTCGGGCGACATCGCCGCCATCCGCGCATCGAAGCGCAGCAGCCCGACCACGTCGGCGCCGAGCGCGCGCAGACCCTCGATCTTGGCCCGCACCGGACCCAGCCGCGGCGGCGGCGCGGCGGCGGCGAAAAACTCGCGCGGCAATGGTTCGAAGCTCAGTGCCGCGGCCGCCACGCCCAGGGCCTGCGCGCGCGCGACCGCATGGCGCACCAGCGCCTGGTGGCCGAGGTGCAGGCCGTCGAACGCCCCGATGCAGACCACGCTGCCGTCGGCACACTCGGACCCGCCGGCGATGTCGCGGAACAGCCTGCTCATGGCGTCTCGTCGGGGCGGAGGCGACGTCGGGCGCCGCCTTCGGGAAGGTGACCGGAGATTATAGCGGGCGCGGCCGCCGCGCCGCCGGCCGCAGGGTCCCGCCCACGGCGACAGTCAGTGCCGCAAGTGGCGCGGCCGCAACCCCAACGCCACCATCGCGAAGCCGTAGGCGGCCGCGCCGGCCCCGATCACCAACGCCAGCCAGGCGATCCGGTGCTGCCAGCCGCTGATCGCGGTCCACTCGCCGATCCAGCCGCGCAGCGCGAGCACCACCGCGGCCATCGCCACGCAGGCGCCAGCCAGCCGCAGCAGGTAACGCCCCCAACCCGGTTCGGGCACGAAGATCGCGCGCTGGCGCAGGTACCGCCACAGCAGCGCCGCATTCACCACACCCGCCAGCGCCGTCGCCAGCGCGATGCCACCGTGCGCGCCGGGCACCGCGTAGAACCACAACGGCGTGGTCAGCGCGATGGTCAATGCGACATTGGCGGCCACCGTCCAGATCGCCGCGCGCATCGGTGTCTTGGTGTCCTGGCGGGCGTAGAACGCAGGGGCCAGCACCTTGCTGAGCATGAAGGCCGGCACGCCCAGGCTCATCGCGGTCAGGCTCACCGCGGCCATCCGCGTGTCATGGGCGCCGAACGCGCCGTAGTTGTAGACGGTCGCGGTGATCGGCTCGGCCAGCAGCAACAGGCCAAGGCCAGCGGGCACGCCCGCCAGCAGCGCCATGCGCAGGCCCCAATCCAGCGACTGGCTGTAGCCCTGCGCGTCCTGGGCCGCGTGCCGGCGCGAGAGATGCGGCAGGATCACCGTGCCCAGCGCGACGCCGAACAGGCCGAGCGGGAACTCGATCAGCCGGTCGGAGTAGTACAGCCAGTCCACGCTGCCGCTGGCCAGCAGCGAGGCGAACGCGGTGCCCACGATCAGGTTGACCTGGGCGACCGACGAGGAGAACAGCGTCGGCAACATCAGCCGGCCGACCTTGCGTACCTCGGCATGGCCGAAGCCTGGCCGCAGCCGCGGCCGCAGGCCCAGCCGCCCCAGCGCCGGCCACAGCAGCGCCAATTGCAGGAAACCGGCGATCAGCACGCCCCAGGCCAGGCCCTGCGGCGGCAACGCAAAGCGCGGCGCCAGCCACAGCATCGCGGCGATCATCGTCAGGTTGTGCAGCACCGGCGTGAACGCCGGCAGCCCGAAGCGGCCGTGGCTGTTGAGGATCGACGCGGCCAGCGACATCAGCGAGATGAACAACAGGTACGGGAACGTGATCCGCAGCATCTGTGCGGTCTGCGCCAGCAATTCCGGCTGATCCGCCCAGCCCGGCGCGAACAGCCGCGCGACCAGCGGCGCCAGCAGCATGCCCGCCGCGCAGACCACCAGCACCACCGCGCACAGCGCACCGGCCATATGGTCGACGAAGGACTTGAGCGCCGCCCGGTCGCCGCGCTCCTTGATCTCGTTGAGCACCGGCACGAAGGCCATCGCCATCGAACCCTCGGCGAACACCCGGCGCAGGAAATTGGGAATGCGATAGGCGACAATGAAGGCGCTCATCGCCCCGCCGGTTCCGAACAGCGTCGCCTGCAGCATGTCGCGGGCGAAGCCGGCGATGCGCGACAGCAGGGTCATCGCACTGAACACCGCGCTCGAGCGCAGTAGGCCGCCTCGGGCCTTGGGCGCGGCGGCCGCCGGATCGGGCGCGGTCACCGTCGCAGCCCGTTCAGGCCGGGCCTGTTGACGCAAGTATATGAAAGCACCATAATTTCCTGCTCAAATTTCCATTGGTCCGGCCAAGCCGGATTTTCACACGTCCAGCTTCCAGGAATCCATCGTGGCAAACATCAAGTCCGCCAAGAAGCGCGCCAAGCAGACCGTCGTGCGCAACGCGCGCAACTCCGCCCAGCGCTCGCAGCTCCGCACCGCCGTCAAGAAGGTGCTCAAGGCGCTCGACGCCAACGACGCCGCCGGCGCGCAGGAGGCATTCAATGTCGCCCAGCCGATCCTCGACCGTTTCAGCTCGCGCGGCCTGATCCACAAGAACAAGGCAGCCCGCCACAAGAGCCGCCTGTCGGCCCGCATCAAGGCGCTCAAGGCCGCTGCCTGAGCCCTGCCCGGCCGCCTGCGCGGCCGATGCAAAAAGAACCCGGCTCTAGCCGGGTTTTTTTGTTGATCTTCGCTGAGACCAGGGACTCCCGGCTCCCGTTGGCTCGATTGCAGCGCTCTTCCCCGAAGCGCGCAACGACAGCGCGCGACGCCTCCCTGCGGGCAACACCGCTTCGCCCCCAAAGCCGAGCGCAGCCAACGTCTGCGGCAGAGCACCGGCCGTCGGGGCCGCGTGCAGCACGCCATGGGCGAACCCGCCCTGCTTGTTTGCTCGCAAAACCAAAACCGGGGTCAGAGTGCAAATTCGCCAGGCGAAATTTCACGCAGACCCCGGGTATGGACGCGGGCGGCCCCACATCGGGCGGATGCGGAGGCGCCCCCCGAAGGCGTCGCGCAC